>JAQVOB010000002.1:0-36618 GCA_028702835.1 Candidatus Methanomethylophilaceae archaeon | reverse complement strand
TGCTTTATCAGAGAGGTCTTCAGCACGGCGTCAGGTATGTTCACTAGACCGTAGTGATGGAAAACGGGCTTCTTCCATCCCAGGTAGTCGTATATGTACTCCTGCCTGAGGGTGTTGTTGAGGTGGTCCTTGCCCCTGATCACGTGGGTCATCCCCATCATATGATCGTCTATGGCCACGGACAGGTTCATCATCGGATATGCGATGTACTTCGTCCCGGTCCTCGGGTGAGGGTGTCTAACCAATCTTAAGGCTACGAAATCCCTTATCGCTGGGTTCGGATGGTCTATTGCGGTCTTGATGACCGCGACGGCCTCCCCATCGGCATATCCTCCGGCCAGGAACCTCTCGAATCTCTCCAGGTTGTCCTTCACCGGAAGATCACGGCATGGGCAGGCGCTCATCTCCTCCTTCATCCTGCGCCATTCGTCTGCGTCGCAGGTGCACATGTATCCGTGCCCCATCTCGATCAGCTTCTTCGTTATGTCGTAATAATGCTGGAACCTCTCGGACTGTACGACGTACTCATCGATATTCACCCCTAGCCATTCCAGGTCCTCTCTTATCATATCGTAGGCGTCAGGCTCGATCTTATCCGGGTTCGTATCCTCGAATCTGCATATCAGCTTCCCGCCGTATCTTTTGACGTACTCGTCGTTCAATATCCCGACGCGGGTGTGCCCTATGTGCAGGGGCCCGGAGGGTCCGGGGGCGATCCTCATGATGACCTTTCCCTCTACATTTTCAAGATCCGGCAGCCCGTGGACCTTCTCCTTCTTCTCTCTGACGAGCATGTTGGGGTCAATGTTGTCAAGCTCCTTTGCCTGAGCCTCGGGGCTCATGGCATTGACCTCCGCCACGATCCTCTCTGCGGCCTCAGTGAGCTCCTTGGACCTCTGTCTGTACTCTGGGCATTCGCCCAGGATCTTACCGGTCACGGATTTCGGGTTCGCCTTTCCTTTGTAGAACACTGCATTCTGCAGAGAGTATTTCCTGATCACGGCGTCCATCATCTCGTCGGGCATGACCATAGGAATCGAATCGTTCTATATCAATTCAGCCGCTTGGTGCCGGGTTACATTTGAAATATGCGCGGGTGCATGAGCAATCATGTCGGTAAGGCGCTACGTTCCCGATTCCGCTTTCATTGTCAAAGAGCACATAGACCCGGACACCCAGAGGACCACAGGCATCCTGATGGAGGACCAGTCCAGGACAGTTGTTTTCAAGTCCCTCAACAGAGGGGAGGCTGTGGGTAATTTGTTCTCCACCCGAGAGAAGATAGCCGAAGCCATGGGCATAGCCCCGGACGAGATAACGGATGTATTGTCCAAGGCCCTGGACTGCCCGGCCGCGACCGAGGAGGTCAAGAACCCGGAGTTCAGGCAGGTATCGGACAAAAGGGATCTGACGGAGCTGCCGATATGCAAGTACTATCCCGAGGACGGCGGGAGATATGTCGCCTCAGGAGTCATAATCGCGGAATACGGCGGCAAGAAGAACGTCTCCTTCCACAGGATGATGATCATCGACGGAAAGAGGATCGCCGTTAGGCTGGTACCGAGGCATCTGTTCACCATGCACAAGGATGCAAAGGCGAAGGGCGAGGACCTGAAGATAGCGATATGCATAGGTCTTCCTCCCGAGGTTATGCTGGCCGCTGCCACATCCACTGCCTATGAGACGGATGAGCTGGAGATCGCCTCCGCTATGTGCATGATGTCGACTGGTAAGCCCCTTAGAGTAGGGAGGACGGACAACGGCCTTCTGGTGCCTGCAGATGCAGATTATGTGCTCGAGGGCAGAATAACCTCTGATATGGCTGAAGAAGGCCCCTTCGTAGACATAACCGGAACCTACGACTCGGTCAGAAGCCAGCCTGTCATAGCGATTGACAAGATATGGACTTGCAAGGACCCGCTCATGACCCTTCTGATCCCGGGGGGCAACGAGCACTTCCTGTTCATGGGCCTTCCGAGGGAGCCGATGATATACAGGGCGGTTAAGCAGGTCGTTCCAAAGACCCATTGCGTACGCCTCACGGAAGGCGGATGCTGCTGGCTGAACGGAGTGGTATCCATAACCAAGAATAAAGAGGGGGATGCCGTGAACGCCATAATGGCGGCATTCTCCGGCCACCCGTCCATGAAACAGGTCATAGTCGTTGATGAGGATATCAATATATTCGATGACAGGGAAGTGGAATGGGCTGTCGCTACAAGATTCCAGGCAAACAGGATGGTCAGGATAGAGGGCGCCGCAGGCTCATCCCTGGACCCGTCCTCTGACGGTACTACCTGGAAGGTGGGCATAGATGCCACTCTGCTACCCGGTGCGGACATGAAGATGTTCGCCAAAGCTAAGCACTGAATGTGAAGAATCTGCCGGTCACGGAGGGAGACACTGCCTCTGTGACCGGCCTAAAAGGTTTCTAAAAAGGTTTCTCGGGCTTTACGATATCATCCTTTTTTCGCTTCCCTCCTCTCGATATCCTTCGCCTCCAGGCTCATCAGTGCGGCCACGCTCGCTATGACCATCATGATGAACATCAGCAGCCAGAGGTTCTGGAACTGTGCGAGGGTCTTATCTACGACCATATATCCGGACAGAAGCTGCAGGATCGCTCCTCCGGCGAAGGGGAACAGATTGAGAGCAGCCGTGCTCGTGCCTGCGATGTAGATCGGGAACAGTTCCTTGATCTGCGCATAGGATACGACGAAGAATCCTCCGAAGAACCCGAACGAGAAGTTTATGGCGAACTGCGCTGCATAGCTGCCGAGGCTGCCTGCGGTGAGCCATATGACCGCCCATATCGCAGTATAAGCGAGGGTCCCGACAATGAGAACTCTCTTTCTCGACTTCAGTATCTTATCGGATATTATCCCTGCGAGGGGGCATCCGAATATCATCCCTATGGCCACAGCCATCAGGAGGATGCTGTAGTCCGTCTTGCTCCATCCGTAGATGGTACTATAGAACGGCCCAGCTTGAAGCCCCTGGTACACCATTATCGACCCATACATGAAGAAGAACCATATGGCGAGGGGCCAGAACTTCCTGCCGCTGCCGAAGGTGACCTTCAGGGCCTCCGTCATGGGCATCTTTGCGGATGTGGATTCCTTGATGGGCTCCCCCGTCTCCTCGGAGACGATCTCCTCTATGGCAGGCAGTCCCACATCCTTCGGATGGTCCCTTACGATGATCCAGCACATGGCCGCTATTATCAGGGTTATTACTCCGAGGGCAGTGAAGACCCCCTTCATCCCGAGGGCCTCGGTCATCAGTACGAGAGGTGTCGTTGCCGCCAGGGCTCCGACGTTCCCCACCAGCAGCAATGTGCCGCTGAGTGATGCGAACTCGTATTTCCTGAACCATATGGCGAGGACCTTCATTATGGGTATGTAGATCACGGCCACGCCGATACCTATGAGAACTCTCCCAACAAGCGCCACTTCGAAACTTGGCGCCATTCCCATTATCAGTGACCCCATGGCGGCCAATACGACGAATATCGTAACTGTCCTCCTGGGGCCCCACTTGTCTGTAAGTATCCCGCTGGGCAGCTGCATCACAGTGTATGCGTAGAAATACATCGAGCCCAACAGTGCCACTCCTGCAGCGCCTACGCCGAAAGCCGATTGTATATCGGGTGCGAGCACTGCAGTTGATGTCCTATGGAAATACACGAAGAAGTAGGCCACGGCCATTATGCCGAAGATGGCCCACCTGTAGGACAGCATTTTCTTTTTCTTTTCAGGATCTATTGTCATTGGATTCCTCCATCGGGCAAAGACTTCGGAATCAGACCTCGGATTTGAATCAATATGAGTATATTTATGAGGAATCACGAACATGTTCGTCCGGTAGAACATGCATCACGTTATCCTCAGAATAGACAGAAGGGTGCACGGAGAGCGCCCGGACGGACACCCTTGCCACAAGGTTCTGCCGATAGATGTGGAGAAGGAAAAGGGACTGAAGGTGGAGATAACCCAATGCGCTCCGCTGGTCAATTCCATGGGGTATTCCTTGATCAGGTTGGTGGATATGGACGGGACCCACCCCGATATCGCCGATGAGGTGAACAGCTACAAGAATGAGCACGGAGAGGCCACTGCCGTGAAGATATCGAAGTTCCAGAGCATGGTCATGGTCCTGAACAATAATTGCGATCTCGCCACCATTCTTTCTGAATCGGGGTGCTTTCTACTGTCTGCGATACCTCAGGACGATAATATCATTGATTGGAGGGTCCTCGCGCCCAACAAGGTGGTGATGAACAAGCTCCTTAATCGGATGAGGACAGAGGGCTATGGTGTGGAGAAGATATCCTCTTATAATGTGGAGGCGGAGTCGGCCCTTACCCGTAAGCAGGAGGAACACGTTCATCTGGCGTATAATATGGGATACTATGACGTACCGCGGAAGATATCCTTAGAGGATCTTGCTAAAATGGCCAACTGCTCCAAGTCCACTCTCAGCGTGTCTTTGAGGGATGCAGAGCGGAGGCTGGTGGTACGCCACGCCGTGAACAGTCTGGATATCATGAAGCAGAAATGAAAGGGTTCGGGCCCCGCAACGAGCGGGACCCTATTAAGGTTTCATCTATTCTTTCTGTAGTTAACAGTAGTATCTGCCATCATCCGGAGATTCTCCTTCTTGATCAGAGCAGAAAGTCCGCATCCGGCGGATATGACGTTGAATCCTGCGTCGATGCTCTTCTCCGTCATCACTCTGACGTCCTCCGGGGTGCCCTGAAGCAGCGGTTTGACGACACCCACGTTACCGATCAGGGCAGCCCTCTTGTTCGCCTTTTTCACTGCTTCGTACGGATCGGTCTTCTCCTCTATGCTGCATCCTGTGCATCCTGTGCTGATCATGTTGTCAAGCATCGGCAGCATGTTTCCGCAGATATGCAGTATGGACATGGTGCTGTCCATGCGCTTGTAGACCTTCTTCAGATTAGGCAGGGCGAATGCATCGAAGAGTTCCGGGGACAGCATGTCCCACGATGCGGAAGGCTCGGACATTTGGATCGTGTCGAACCCCATGTTCCTATCCACATACTCCAGCCACATGCCGACGTATTCGGACACGAAGTTGGAGTATCTGTGAGCCATATCCTCTTCTGTTATGGTCCATAGGATGAGGTTCTCCGTTCCCACGAGGTGACCCGCTATCGTGAAGGGGCCGGTCACTCCGAGCACGGTCGGGAGATCCTTGCTGGCCTTATCCTTCATGATGATCTTGGATGCCTCTATGATGACCGGGTTCCTGCCGGCCCTCAGCATCTCCTTCTCATCCATCAGTTCCAGGTCGGCGTCCAGGTTGTCCCTGTACTTGCTCCCTTTGACCATGGGTGTGCTGTTCTTCTTCCCCAGGTTGACCTTGGCTCCGAGAACCTCTGCTTCGTAGGAAAGGCAATAAGGTATCCTTATCGATTCCAGTTTGAGGAAAGGATAGGCTCCGAGCCCGAGCTTTGCCATAAGTTTCGCATCCGTGTGGACCTCGGGCCAGGGTGCGCCGGTGTAGTCCATCAGCTCCGTGGTTGCCGCGGTCGTCATGCCGCAGACCGGCGGTCTGTCGACTTCTTGGAACCTCATCGCTCGTTCGAATCTTTCTTTGCAACTCAGTTTTTCCATCTTGATCACTTCCTTTCAGGTCGTGATCCGGAAGCCTTTGCCCGATATCAGATGAGATCAAGGGGAAATAAGCGAGACTGCGAACATGTTCGGCTCGTGCCCCGTGTTTGATGAACGCTTTCAGATGACCCTTCTTTAGCTCACTGTTCCTGAGTCGGCCACCATTTCTTGTAGACGTCGATGGTCTGGGACCTCTCGGGCCCGATGCTTATTATGCCGACGGGCACGCCGGTCCTCTCCTCGATGAACCTGAGGTATTCCTTCGCCTCCAGCGGCAGGGACCTATAGCTTCCGTCGTAGTCCGCCATGTCCTTCCAGCCCTTCAGCGTCTCGTACACTGGCTTTGCTCTTTCCAGTTTGCGTATGGATGCCGGGAAGTGATCGATGGTCTCCCCGTCTATCTCGTATGCGACGCAGACCTTGATCTCCTCATACCCATTCAGAACGTCCAGTTTCGTAATTGCCCAGTGGGTTATCCCCGAAAGCCTCGCAGAATATCTTGCGACCACGAGGTCGAGCCATCCGCAGCGCCTGCCGCGGCCGGTGGTCGTTCCGAACTCCCCTCCCTTGCTCTGCAGGTACGCTCCCTCATCTCCCAGGAGCTCTGTGACGAAAGGACCTTCCCCTACACGGGTCGTATATGCTTTCAGGCAGCCGACCACTTCCTTGATCCTATTCGGTGCGATCCCCGAACCAGAGCATATACCGCCTCCGACAGTGGAAGAGGATGTCACGAACGGGTATGTTCCGTGGTCCACGTCGAGCATGGACCCCTGAGCGCCCTCGAAGAGCACATTCTTGCCGTTGTCTATGAGATCGTTTATGAGAACGGATGTATCACATACGTATTTGCCGAAGCTCTCGTTCCATGTTTCGAACATCTGGCACATCTTATCCACTGTGCATCCGCAACGCTCGCTGCCGTACATGTCCAGGAGCTCGTTCTTCATGGGCAGGAGAACGCCGGCCTTCTCCCTTATAAGATCGGATTCAAGGAGATCCCCGGCCCTGAAGCCGCATCTGGCGATCTTATCCTGATATGCCGGGCCGATACCTTTCTTAGTGGTTCCCACGGCCACTTTGCCTCTGCGGGATTCCTCTGCGCCGTCCAGCTTCTTATGGTAATTCATTATGACATGGGCTCTGTCGGATATCCTGAGGTCATCAAGGGTCATTCCGGCGTCCGTCAGCTGCTTTGCTTCCTCGGTCATATCGGCCATGTTTATTACCACGCCGTTGCCGATTATGGCCAGTTTGCCCTTCCTGAGTATGCCTGAGGGCAAAGTGTGGAGCTTGAATGTATTCTCACCTATGATGATGGTGTGGCCCGCATTGTTGCCTCCCTGGAAGCGAACAACCGCATCGGAGTTCTCCGCGAGATAATCAGTAATCTTGCCCTTTCCTTCATCGCCCCATTGGGCTCCTATAATCGCGAGGGTCGGCATTGTATCAAAGGCATACAATAAGCTGTCCCTATTTATCGGCTTCACTCAATGTCCTGCAGAATATGCCTCGTTGTATGCGAAGATTATATCCTGCAAAGGAAGAGAGGTCTTGAAAAGCACCGGGCCCAAATGTGTTCTCGATGCGTCCCCTCTTCTGCGAAGAGCGTCCATGAAATCCTCGAACTTCGGTGTTGGTTTTTTTGTGAAAGACGAGATCTCGTCGACGGAATAGACCCAGGGCACGGAATCGATCTCCTGCCTCCACATCTCCAGTACAGAAGCGCATCTCTTAGGTTCGCTCATGCCTTCCGGGCTCATCCGGGACAGCAGCTCTTTATCGAACAGTCTTCCTCCCCACATGGGCCCGTACTTGTGATCTTTATCGGGATCGGATGCGAAGCCTCTTTCCATGGTGGTCTGATCGTAGGAAGCATACCCCATCTGGGACAGGGACCTGTCGGCTGCGGCCGCCCCGTTCTCCACCAATACGTACGTTCTGAAGTAATGGTCTGCGCTGAATGAGAGCAACGGCACCATACCCCTGTCCAAACGGGCAAGCTCCCTGCACACGTACCCCATCAATATTCTCAACCCCATCTCGTGGCACATGGGCCCCCTAAGGGGTCTGGCGGAATACCTCCTTTCGCATTTGGCACGATGAGCTCCGGAAAGAGGAGCAGCATCCGTGGCCGTCACGGCGAGGATGCCGTTCCTCCTGCATCCGGATATGGCGGCATGCAGGAAGGGCACGGGGGAACCGAAGGGATCAAGATCCACATAGTCGAAGGAGCTCTCAGCGAGAAGGGAGCCAAGAGGTCTGTTGGACGGAATGCAGTTATCGAGGCTGTTAAGCTCTATATTCGCCTTTATGTACTCTGCTGCTTCGGCATTTATGTCATTGGCGGTAACGCATGTATCCGGTACTTCGTTGGCTATCCTGACAGCCCTGGCACCTGTGGCGCTCATGGTGTCGGCCACGCTGATGTTCTTTCTGCCCAAGGCTTTGAGGAACATTATGTTGACATCCCTGTTGAATGCCATTTGCGAATTGAAGAAAACCGACCCGCGTATCTTGCCGGGCCCTTTTACAGAATGCTCTTCTGGCACTATTAGTTCGGTACCGCCTTCTTTGATCCTCACGCCATTCATTTGAGATTTTCCCCGCTCATTAGGCTCACTATCTTGAAGGGTAGCAAGCTGCGGTTGGTCGGCGTCACCTCGAGGATCCTAACATCATCCCTGCGCCTTATGTCCTGAAGCAGGGGATTCCTGGATTTCTTATGCAAAGTGAGGATCATCGGTTTGCCCATATCCAATGCCTCTTTCACGGCATCAACGAAGGCGGGACTCTCAACCTCCATTTTCCCCACTTCATCTATCACTATGATATCGCATTCGATGCAGGCTTTCTTTATGGCTTTGACCCCCACATCCTCCAACACTGAGATGTCAATGCCCATTTTACCGACGGAGACTCGTCCTCCTATTTCGTTATGGGCGAAAACCGCGCACTCACCTGTCATGATATCACGTACGGTGAATCCGACACGATGTCTGTTGTCCATGACGGGTTCATTAATCATACCGCCGATAGTGTACCCGCTCTCCCGCAGTTCATCTATGACTCTGACCAATGTCATTGTCTTTCCTGCCCCCGGAAGTCCCGTTATTCCTATCTTCAGTTCACTGACCATCAAAACAGCCCTCGTGCTCTATCCCGCATAGTGGTGCAGATATTAATTAATGTCCTATTGAGACGAACCCGGCCGCCGTGTGGCCGTCCGATCGTCCGAGGGTGCTGTATGGCACCGCAGATATTTATCAGGTTTCAGTGTTCTGATATCATTTCGCAGATTTCTGTCTCATTTGCGTGGCCATTCCAAACGATAAAAGTGGATGCTAAGGGGTTTGATACTATTGGTCCAAGACATCGCCTCAGGCATACCTGTCCATATAGTGCTTGTGCGTAAGCGGCACCCATGCCGTGGTTATGAGGTCTATGTCCCCGTTAGCAAGCCCTGTGTACATTACGCCAGCATCGACGGTCCTGAGGGATACTGTGTATCCCACACCCTCAAGGAGATGCTTCAGCACATTGGATGAGCCTATGGCACAGGCCCAGCTTACAAGTCCGATCTTGATCTCACCGCGGCCTTCCTGATGCGTCACGTCCCCGAGCCACCTGTTCTTTATCTCCGGATTGGAATCAAGCCAGTTCCTCGTGGCCGCACCTGTTCCTTCTGAACTGCTCTCAATATAAGCAAGGAGTCCGCTGAACTCACTTGCTTCGTAGGTATACCTCTCCATTATGCCCGCAAGGACAGCATCCTCTGCCTTCAGACCGGGTCTGGCCCAGGACTCTATGGATTCAGCTTCTCCGAAGGACAGTTCCGGGTCTTCGAGATAGACGATCTCGTAGGTCCCGGTCGCCCAGTGGGGATCCCAAAGGGTTACCACGATATGCTCACCGGCCTCATATGCGGAATCCAGGGAGGCCAACATACCTGCTTCCGAAGATATCGTAAGCTCGAAGGAGCTCAGACCGTAATCGGTGATGGCGTTCCCGGCCATCTCCATTATTCCTGCACCGCCGTCAATGCCGATTATCTTGCCGCCGAAATGATGGGCGTTGACCTCCAGGTCATATATGCTATTGATATCCAGAAGGTCTGCGGTGTATTGGGGCACCATGAGCCCGAGGCGGGCTCCGTCCTCCAGGACCACGCCTGTTCTCTCTATTTTCTTGGCTCCCGAGTCGCCTGCGTACAGATAGACCCCGGCTCCCAGCAATATTATTACTGCTGCCAAGACTCCTATTTTCAGATGTTTTCCATTCATTTCCTTTCTCCTGTGAGCCAGATGCTCACGTTCTGTTCTCCTTGAATGATTGAGTGAGCCTGTCCAGCGTCATGGCTATCAATACGACAGCCAGACCTGCTTCGAATCCGATGGCGACATCGATCCTGCTGAGGGCGTACACAATGTCCTCGCCGAGACCTCCTCCGCCGATCATCGCGGCGATCACTACCATGGAAAGCGACAGCATGATGCACTGGTTGATGCCGGCCATTATGGAAGGCATCGCGATGGGCATCTGCACCTTGGTGAGTTTCTGCCACCCTGTCGATCCGAAGGCATCTGCCACCTCGTTCATCTCCTGCGGAACCTGCCTGATGCCCAGATTCGTAAGCCTCACCACAGGCGGCATGGCGAATATGACGGTGGCGACGACTCCCGGGACTACCCCTAATCCGAAGAATATCACAGCGGGTATCAGGTAGACGAAGGCAGGCATGGTCTGCATGAAGTCCATAAGTGCCTTGATCGCGGGATTTGCCTTCTCGCTGTCGGCAGCCCAGATCCCCAATGGGACAGCCAGGATCACGGCCACCAGGGTGGAGACCAGCACCATGTTCAGTGTGATCATGGCGCTGTTCCAGTATCCCATCCAATAGATCGTGTAGAAAGCCGCGCCTATCATAAGTGACGTGACAAGGCGTTTTGTGATCAGCAGGGACACGATTATCAGAATAGGTATGAACACGATCGGATCCAGGTAGTTCAGGGCGCTTCCAACGAGATCCAGGATCTGATCGAGTATGTCACTGAACATAGTCAGCAGCCAGCCGAAGTAGTACTCTATGAAATCCACCATCTCTTCCGCGAAGGCCCCTATCGGAGACGCCATTATTCTCCGCCTCCCGTGCTAAGCGTCTCAGCTGCTACCGAAGGACTCACCATGCCCAAGAGAATGCCGTCGCCGTCAACCACAGGTATGGGGAAATCGGTGGTGACCATTACCTGTATGACCTCGCTCATGGGCGTATCCGGGCCGACGGAGGGAATATCCATCACTATTTTCGAAAGGTCCCTGTCCCCGGACTGCACCGCTTTCAGTATATCGTCCGATTCGACCATTCCGACAAGGTGGTTCCTTCTGTCGATGACAAGCATGTCGTTGCGGTCATAGTCGTCCATTATCCTCAGTGCGGTCCTAGGGCCCTGTGTCACATACAGGACGCTCTTGGGCTTTCTCATGAAGAGGCTTGCGGTCAGTATCTTAGTGCGATCCACTTCTCTGACGAAACGACCCACGTACTCGTCTGCGGGATCCTGCAGGATGTCTTCGGCCGTACCCACTTGTACGATCTGCCCGTCCTTCATCAGAGCTATGCGGTTTCCCAGCTTCAGAGCCTCGTTCAGGTCGTGTGTAACGAAGATCACGGTCTTGCCGAGCTCGGATTGGATCTTGATCAGCTCGTCCTGCATGTCGTTCCTTATCAGAGGGTCAAGGGCGCTGAAGGCCTCGTCCATGAAGAGGATGTCGGGATTGGTCGCCAAGGCCCTTGCCAGGCCGACCCTCTGCTTCATTCCGCCGCTGAGGTCCGAAGGCATACTGTCCTCGTACCCTGCGAGACCGACGAGTTCTATGGCGACCTCTGCCTTCTCCAGGCGCTTCGATTCGGGAACCCCCTGCATCTCAAGGCCGTATGCCACGTTGTTCTTCACGTCACGATGGGGGAGAAGTCCGAAGTTCTGGAAGACCATGGACATCTTCTCCCGTCTCGCGATGCGCAGGTCCTCTTCGTTCAGGGATGTGAAGTCAAGCCCGTCGATGAATACCTGCCCGGAAGTGGGTTCGATGAGTCTGTTAATGCAGCGTTCCAAAGTGGACTTCCCGGACCCGGAAAGACCCATCAGGACGAATATCTCGCCTTTTCTTACATCGAAGGAGACGTCATACAGGCCCACGTTGTTGGAGGTCATGTTCTGCACCTCCTCTTTTGTCCTCCCATCTTCGAGAAGCGTCAGTGCTTCCTCGGGGCGCCTTCCAAAGACCTTGGAAAGGTTCCTCACTCGAATCATTATCTCGTTGCCCTCTTCGTCCCGTGGGCTCTCAATCCCTGCGAAGATATCCTCCGCAGTGCGCCTGTTCTTCGAGCGGGGCCGGTGTTCATCTGCAAAGCTCTTCACGGAGCCCGCAATACGGGCCTTTATCCGTTCCATTCCGGCCGTCAGGTGGTCGTGGAACATGTTGTCCACTGCCCTTATCGGCCTTTTCTTTGTTGTGCCTGAAGACATCGCATCTCATCTCCGATTCTGGTTTGATCGGAGCATCCGCATTCCAGCGCATCCGCTGAGGCATAGGAATCCAAGCAACACGAAGTCGCGGGACCGATCCGCGGACCCGAAGGCCCCCGGACCGCTGAAGATCCCGTGGCATAGCGGATGAACCTTTTGAGGCGAACCTTTTCGCCTTCTCTGATCGGCACGAATACTCCGAGCTCAGGACCCGGAAGGTAGCGCATTTTCGCGCTCTCTTCTTGGTCAAGGTGTTTTTTCCAAAGAAAGCATCTTATTTAAAATGTCGGGTTTTATTTGATTGTGTCTAAAAGTACCAAATAAACAGTGTTTGTGTACATTTATCGCACGTGTTTGTTCAAAGCGTTTCTAAAACGACTCCTGCGGACGGCCCTCATTTTTACTGCATAAGATGAATTCCAAAAGGGTTCTTTGCGGAAGAACGCAGAGAACTCATTTTTCAAAAATATGCTCATTCAAGATCCTGGACCTCGGATATGTACATCAAAGGGTATCTCAAATCCTTGTCATACCTCATCTCCGCGACTACCCTTATGTTTTCTATCCTTATCACAAGTCTTACATCCAGCATGTTGCCGGTAAGGGATACGTAACTGTACTCGTCAGTTTTTGATCTGAAATGCGAGCCGTCTATGTGCACTTTCACATCCTCGACATAGGGCTGCACTACGACGCTCTTCTCTATCGATCTCTCCAGGATGTCAACGCTGGTCTGGTCAACGGGCATGCCGACGAATTGATGGTATATCGTCCCCATCTTGATGCCCGCTTCGAACAAAGCACGTTCCCTGACGGTGCATTTGAACATATCCGCAGCTCTCCGTTCTCTTTCTTTCATGATCACGAATATCAGATACAGATATAGTTAAGAGTTATTCTTTCGCAACGAATTTAAGTAACCTGTCCTTAAGGCTGTCCCATGGAGAATTTGAGGGAAAGGATATCCTCTCTTAAAGAGAAGAGGAACGCTATCATTCTGGCCCACAATTACACGTTGCCCGAAGTCCAGGATATTGCAGACTTGGTGGGGGACTCCTTGGGACTTTCTCTCGAAGCGGCCAAGACCGATGCGGACGTGATAATCTTCTGCGGCGTAACATTCATGGCGGAGACCGCTAAGATCCTGAATCCTTTGAAGACCGTTATCTCTCCGGAGCCAGAGGCCCATTGCGCGATGGCGGGCATGTGCGGCCCCGAGGACATAAAGGAGATGCGCAGGAGGAATCCCGGTGCCGCGGTTGTAGGTTACGTCAACAGCACCGCCGCCTCCAAGGCAGAGATGGACGTTTGCTGCACCTCATCCAACGTATTGGATGTAGTATCCTCGATGGAGGAACGCGACATAATATTCGTGCCGGACTGCAACCTGGGGGATTATGCCGGGTCCAGGACGCCTTCCAAGAACATGATCTTGTGGAAAGGATTCTGCCCAATACATCAGTCGATAACCCCGGACATGATCGACGACCTGAAGAGGGAGCACCCAGATGCTATTGTGCTGGTACACCCGGAGTGCCGTGCTCCTGTTATAGATAAGGCGGATATCATCGGTTCAACGGAGATGATGATAAAGTCTGCCAGGGATTCCGATGAGAAGGAGTTCATCGTAGCGACGGAAGTGGGAATGAAGCACAGGATGATGAAGGAATGCCCCGACAAGACCTTCTATTTCCCTGATGTGGCACTGTGCGGAGTCATGAAGATGACGACTCTCAACTCAATAGTAAGATGCCTTGAGACAATGTCCCCTGAGGTATCTCTGCCCGATGACGTATCTGAAAGGGCCTACGGTCCTGTGAAGAGGATGACAGAGATAAAATAGGCATCAGGCCATTGAACGCCGAGGCGCCGGATGAAGAGATTTTTTGCTCTGACAGGTGATGAGCCCTATGAGTGCTGACGGCGTCCTCACTCCATCAGGTATTCGAGGAAATCACTGAGCTTCATGCCCTCATCCCATTTCAGGATGTAGTTCCCGTTGGGACTGATCCTCATGCCCGGCACTCTTCTTTGAAGGAATCCCATATTTCCCTTAAGCTCCTCTTCCATAGGGATGGTGAAAACTCTCCAGGGGTCTCCTCTCACACCTTTGAGTCTGAAGGCGTATACAGGAAGAAGATGCGATCTGGCACATTCACATTTCATCTTCTCTGCCTGCTCCGTAAGTCGGGTGTTCCTGCTGAAATGGAGTATTCCGTCGGCAGTACTCTTGACCTCTATGGGGAAGGAGAAGTCCCATCTTAATGCCACAAGGTCCATTCCTAAGGAACCTGCAGCTCTTACGACGACGAAAGGTTCTTCCATGATTGACATGTAGGCTCTTTTCTCGCCGTCGCTGCAGGTTTTGACCATCTTGGCTATGGTCTTCTGGTCTCCGGAGAGCAGGTATTTCAGCTCCCTCTCGTAGACATCACCGGGTGCGGCCATTACTATCGATATTCGATTCGCTACCGGATATATAAATGAGTTAAGGGGGAGGTCCCCGAAAACTGCCGAATCACGGCGATAATCTGGATACATCCCGGGGGAACAGTATCCCCTCTCTGACATTAGGAAGATCCAGCATCTTCGTGAGAAGCCTGTCCACACCTATCCCCCATCCTCCGTGGGGGGGCATCCCGTATTTGAAGGCATCAAGGTAGGGTCCGAAGTCCTCGGGTTCCAATCCCTTCTTCCTCATGCGTTCTGTAAGAACATCGTACCTGTGCTCCCTCTGTCCGCCTGAGGAGATCTCCTGCCCTTTGTAATCGAGATCGAATGAGAAGGAATACGGTGTTCCCTCCTTCTCCATGATATAGAAAGGCTTTGCGTCCTCTGGATATTCAGCTATCCAGTACATCTCACGGCCCTTTTCGGCCATTATGTCCCCGATGATCTTCTCCCCTTCGGTCCCCAGGTCCTCTCCGTCCTTGAGGTGCAAGCCCTTCTCTCTTACCATGCGGAGGCACTCTTCGTATGTGAGTACAGGATAAGGCCTCTCTGGCACCTTTATCTTCTTGTCCAAGATCTCTAAAAGGTGACCGCCTCTTCTTGCCATTCCCCTGAAAAGATAATCCATGATCCTCTCTATGGCGGCCATAACGTCCTCTTGGGATTCTATCCATGCCATCTCTCCGTCGAAGGACTGGAACTCTGTCACATGGCGGTTGGTATTGGAATGCTCTGCCCTGAAAGCGGGACCGAGCTCGAAGACCCGGTCAAGGCCTGTGGACATGAGCATCTGTTTGTAGAGCTGGGGACTCTGGGCCAGATATGCGGGCCTTCCGAAATAGTCCACCTCGAAAAGAGTGGCACCGCCTTCTGCGCCGGACCCCACTATTTTGGGAGTTGTAACCCATGTGAAATCCAGATCCCTCATGGCCTCCTCTATCAGATCGAAGAGTATGCTCTTGAGCTCGAATATGGCCCGGATCTCAGGTTTTCGCAAGTCCATGAATCTGTTGTTGAGACGTGTATCCATCTCTACGTTGACTTTGTCGATGACTCCCATGGGGAGAGGTACCGCAGCAGGGGAGAGCATCCTGAAGGAGGTCGGTATCAGCTCAAGACCCAGTTCAGTCTGGTTGCTTTCCTTCACATCCCCTGTCACGGAGACGACGCTCTCTCTGGAAACAGAGGTCAGCTCCTCGAACACAGCGGGGTCGATCTTCTTCTTCGGCAGGGTAACCTGTATGGTCCCGAATCTGTCTCTTATGATGACGAAGGATATGCCGCCCAGATTCCTGATCTCCTGTACCCATCCTCTGATCGTGACCTCTTTGTCCTCGGTCGTTATGCTGCCCGAATCCCTGTAAACTGCTGACATGTCAATTGACGCCAATTGAGTAACTGGTTAAAATAACTAGTCAGACCAGGCGTCGCGCGTGCGAAACATATTATATGTCGCAGGGAATTGCTCGCGTAATAGATACCGGTGGTTTCGAATGACCAAGAAAGTAACAGTCTCAGTAATCAACGCAGATGTAGGTTCTGTATGCGGGCACACTCGCCCTCACCCCTCGATGATGGATAAATGCAGGGAGATATTGGCAGATGGAGTCAAGCAGGGAACGCTTGTGGATTTCTATGTGACCCGTGTAGGTGACGACATAAATCTCCTGATGTCCCACTACAAGGGCGAGAACAGCAAGGATGTGCATGGCCTGGCCTGGAACGCATTCACCGAGGCTGCCGCGCTCGCCAAGAACATGCACCTTTACGGTGCAGGACAGGACATACTCGCCGACGCCTTCTCCGGGAACATACGCGGTGCCGGTCCCGGCTCCGCAGAGATGGAGTTCGAGGAGAGGAAGACGGAACCCATCATGTTCTTCATGGCGGACAAGACAGAGCCGTCCGCATATTCGCTTCCCCTGTCCAGGATATTCCTGGATCCCTTCACCACCACAGGCCTGGTCATAGACGCAAGGGCCAAGCAGGGTTTCGACATTGAGATACAGGACGTCAAGGACAACAAGAGGGTCATCATGTCCTCTCCCGAGGAGACCCTCAGCATACTCAGCCTTCTGGGCGACACTTCCAGATACGCCATAAAGAAAGTCTCCAGCCGTTCCGGTCTCGGAACCGCAGCGGTCGTATCCACGGATAAGCTGAATCTCACTGCGGGGAAATACATCGGGAAGGACGATCCCGTGTGCGTCGTAAGGGCCCAGAGCGGTCTCCCCTCCGTGGGCGAGTACCTCCAGCCCTTCATGAACACCATGTTGGTCGCAGGATGGATGAGAGGCTCTCACTACGGGGCCTTTTATCCCTGCGGAGTAGACAATTCCGATCCCACATACTTTGACGGGCCTCCCAGAATATGCTGCCTGGGATTCCAGCTCCGCGACGGGCACTTCCAGGGTCTTGAGCCCATTGACGCCAAGCCCGGGGACCACAAGCCCATGGACTTCTTCGCAGGAAGCGAATGGGATTATGTCCGCGAGAACTCCGTGAAGGTCAGCAAGATGATGAGGGGCCACGGTCCCTTTATGCCGGCCATACTCGGAGCGGAAGAGATGGAATACACATCGAGACCCGAGGTGCTGAAACAACTTACCAGGAGGTTCGAAAAAAATGAGTAGGCTGTCTAAGCCCGCGGTGGTAGTGAACTTCAAATCGTATTCGGAAGTCCACGGCCACGGGGCCCTGGAGCTGGCACAGATATGCGAACAGGTGTCCGAGGAGACGGGCATCCAGGTCGCAGTCTGTCCTCCGACTGCGGAACTGGCATACGTTGCCAGGTCCGTCAAGATACCTGTTTTCGCCCAGAGCGTGGACCCGTATCCTGAGGGTGCGAGGACAGGATGGAACACCCCGTCCCTGGCCCGCACCGCAGGTGCTATCGGTACACTGGTCAATCATGCGGAGCACAGGCTCTCCGACGGCGAGATCGGGAAGACCGTAGGCATATGCAGAACCATCCCCTTGGAGACCATGGTCTGCGCTGACACGCCCAGGACGGCGGCCGGCGTTGCCACCTTCGAGCCGACCTATGTGGCATTGGAGCCCCCCGAGCTCATCGGAGGGGACCTATCGGTCACAAAGGCCAATCCTCAGAGCATAACCGAATCCGTCGATATGGTCAGGAGCGTCAGCTCCAAGGTCGGCGTGCTGTGCGGTGCGGGGATCAAAACGGGATTGGATGTCGCCAACGCTATTGAGCTGGGAGCCATGGGCGTGCTGGTGGCTTCCGGCATAGTGCGCGCCGTCGACCCCAAAGGGGCACTGCTGGATCTTCTGAAGTACCTGTAAGCGTACATGTAGAAGCTCTCGGTATAAGGGATGCTGCGGTCTCTCAAGTATGAGGAGACCCCTTGTTCCTTTAGCAGCATGCCTGCTGATACTTCTAACCCTGGTTCAGCCTTTTTCATGCGAAGCATCCTCTGACTGCCTGAGGCTAAGCCGCGTTATATCGGTCGGCGATTTCGAGGGCGTGACGATAACAAACTACGGCAATGCGCTCTCTGATCTGTCGGATGTTTCCATATGCGACGGGGAAGGGAGCGTATTCTTCACAGGAACCCTGACCCTGGCGCCGGGGCACTCCATATCTGTCCTCAGATCTGAGCCGGACAGCTGGTTCCCCTGTGACAGATATCTGACTTTCCAATCTTCTGCGGTATCTCAATCGAGGTTTGCTCTAGCAGATGAAGGAGACCAAGTCTATCTGAAGAGGAACGGAGAGGTGCTCGATTGTTTTGTGTACGGCAATGCAGAGCCGTGCGGGGGTTGGACAGGGGAACCGTTTCAGAAGATACCTCGGCACAGGTATGCATACAGAGCGTCCGTATTCGATACGGATTCGCCTGAGGATTGGTGCATAGGTGCGGAAGGTATGATGCATGTTCTGCCGGAAGGCACCCACGAGGCGTCAGTGATACCTTTCGCATTCCCGGATACCGATGGCGTCCCTGTGTTCGATGCCCTAAGGTCGGCCGAGAGGGAGATCCGTTTGTGCATCTACACTTTGGACCATCCGGGCGTAGCATACATACTCCTGGAATCGATGAGAAAAGGCGTATCGGTAACGGTGCTCGCGGAGGGCGATCCTGCAGGAGGAATGCCGAAAGACGAGCTGGGGATGCTGTCAGCATTGAGCAATGGAGGTGCGGATGTAAGGGTGATGAAGAGGTCCGATGACGGATTCAGAAGATATACTTACATGCATGCAAAGTATGCTGTGGTTGACGGCAACACAGTGATATTGACTTCAGAGAATTGGACTCAGAGCTCGTTCTCTTCCAATAGAGGATGGGGTGCCGTAGTGCGTTCCGAGAGCTGTGCATCGATCTTCAAGAGTGTCTTCGAATCAGATTCGGACCTGAACAACACTGATGTAAGGAGATTTGAAGAGATTTACCCGACGCACACTCCCGGGAGAGTGCCTCCGTTCAGCTATGGGGATTCGTATGCTCAGGAGTATCCGGCTGATGTCGTCTCGGTTTTCTCTCCGAACGGTCCACTCCTTGTAATGGAGAGTTTGATATCCGAAGCAGAGAGGAGAGTGTACTCTCAGCAGCTAAGGGTCCAGTATTCTTGGGCAGAAACCCTTTCCGGGAACCCGATCGCATGGATGTGCCAGGCTGCAGAACGCGGTGCAGATTCCAGGCTGATTGTCGATGTTTCCTTCGATGATCCATTCGACGAGGATACTCGGGACGGCTTTGCAGTAAGGAATATCCTTAAGGATGAGAAGTTGGAAGTGAGATGCGCAAAGGGAAGCGGCAGCTATTCCATGACGCACAACAAAGGTCTCGTCGTCGACGACTCAGTGTTCGTTGGGTCTGTTAATTGGACCTCTACTTCCTTCTTCCAGAACAGAGAGGCGGCGTTCATCATAAAATCAGCCGGAGCAGCGGATTTCTTCTCGGATATTTTCCTCTCGGACTGGGGGCCGGACACAGAGAGCATATCTTTGAGGATATCCACAGAGGGCAGGCCATCTGAAGGCAGAGCTTTTGTGCTCTCGGCTGGAGATTCGATTGTGCCAGAGGGTACGATATTCTATTGGGACATAGACTCTGACGGGATGTTCGACAGAGAAGGCGTCAAGATTCCCGTATCCTTTGATGCGGGCGTATACGAGGTGGGCGTGAGGGCTGTTCTCGCTGACGGCTCGTCCCTGGAAGGAAGCATAGTGGTGAACGTACCAGGTAAGGGGAGACAGGACCTGATCATCGCAGGTCCGTTGATCCTCATAGGCCTATCTCTGCTGGTAATAAAAGGGATGAGAGCATTCAAGAGGTCATGACTCTCATAAGGGAATTCAAACCTCAGAAGGATGACGAGAGGCTGTATGATATAGCACTCATGTCCCTTGATGAGATCTACAATCCGAATGTGTTTCTCGGTTTCTATGCTCTTTGGCCCCAGGGCCAGCTTGTAGCTGTCGATATCTTTGACCGTCCGATAGGATATATCTCCTCAGTAAGGCTCAGGGACGGGTGGGCGAGGATAATGATGTTGGCCGTCGACGAGGAGAATCGGGGGAAAGGCGTAGGGTCTGAGCTGTTGCTAAGGTTCAGGGCGGAGTCGGCGAGATCAGGCATTAGCGCCATGACCCTGGAAGTGAAGAAAGATAATGAAAAGGCCATAAGGTTCTACGAGAAGAACGGATTCAGGAGGACCAGAGTGCTCTCGCGGTTCTATGCCGACGGAAGCGACGGGATGAGAATGGATTCCCCCGTTCATCTGTATATCTGATCGTCCAGGTGCTCGTTCTCCATGTAATACGGGGACTTCTCCTTCTGAGATTCTGATATATCCTTTGAAAGGCCCTTCGTATAGGATCCGTAGCGCTCCTTGATCTGCTGCTCAGCGGGCTTCGCGCGTTCGCTGGCTCTCATCACATGATCCGCCGTTATCAGTTCTGATCCTTCGACGACAGCAAGATCGCCGGCAGCTCTGATGAGGCCGCCCATCTCCCTGAGTCTTAGAGTAAGAGCGTTCCTCATATTGTCCCCTCTGGCTCTTTTGCGGCCCTCTTCGATTATGACTTCGACTGCGTCCATCGTGGCGGGAGGGATCTTGCCGTCTATGTATATCTCCTGGGCGACGAATTGGGCGTACTTCGCCCTGTTCTCGGGGGAGTCGGGCATGGCTATGTCAACAAGTACCTCGTATCCTCCGCCGATTATCCTGGACCTGAGGGGAGACAGTATGTTCTCCAGATCCTGTATGTTGCATGCGGCGACAAGTATGAAATCGCAGGGGACATCCTCAACCTTAACGCTGGCTCCCGCGCTTTGGGGATTCCTTCCCATGATCGGGAACTTCCTCTCCTGCATCGCAGTGAGTATATGCCTCTGCAGATCGCCGAGATGGGATATCTCGTCTATGAACAGAACTCCCTCATTGGCCTCATGTATCGATCCCGGGACGACCCTGTCGTAAGCAGGCGTCCCCAGTCCGGGGTGGCCTCCGTACGGATCATGGCGGACATCTCCCAGGAGTTCTGTTTCAGATGCTCCAGTGGCAAGGACGAAGGGATTACGCTCAAGCTTCACCAGGGTCTTGTGATTTGTGTTCTTGTCGGACTCCCTGCGCTTTGCAAGGGCCTTCTCGTCAAGAACCCTGATCTGCTCGCCCGCTCTCTCGAATACAACAGTCTCCTCGGTTCCGTCCGGGCGGACGCGGGTGGTGTTGACCCTCTCCTTCCCGCCGTAGTTCATGGCCCCGAACATATTCCCAAGAAGATCTGAGAACGGAGTCTCGGGGCCGATGTCTATCTTGGATTTGCCGCAGATGGGGCAGCTGTACTCGCTCGGCGATGAGTATTTTTTGCAATATTTGCAGAGATACCCTATCTTCTCGGCCACGGCCTCAGGGGCCTTCTCCGGAGGTATCAGCATACCTACTGATTCCTGGACAGATGTTCTCTCACCTAGAACCTCTCCTTCGCTGAGGATTTGGAGCAGGGGCCTCTCCGGGCTCTCCGGGTTATTGGCGATCCTGAGCTCCGTCCTGGGTTTGGGGAGGTGCATTGAAATGGCCCTGGCGATCATGGACTTACCCGTTCCAGGTGGACCTACCAGCAGCAAGTGCCTGCGCTGGGAGGCGGCTATCTTGGCTAAGCTGATAGCCTCCTCCTGACCCAGGACCCTGTCCAACGGGTCGAGTGGTATGGATATCTGAGCCGTGCTCTCGAAATCCTTTATGTCATCCCAGGTGACCGCGGCCTTTGTTTTCATCTCAATCAGTAGAGGTCTTCCTTAGTCCATATCGTTATGCCCGCGGGCATCTTCGATACGCTGCCCTTACGGGTGCCGACTATGGTGCTTATGTTCTTCTCGCTGCAGACATCAACGATCCTCTGAGATACTACACCGTCGAATACGATGGTGACCACGCCCTCAGGTCCGGTCTTTATGGCATCATGGAGGCCTTTCACAGCAACCTCGGCGACAATCTCGTTGTTGGTGTCCAGCATCTTGGCGTTCTTGGTGGAGGAAAGCTCAAGGAGCATGTCGCGGTACTTCTCCTGCTCGGGGGACAGCATCTTGGGGCGCTTGCCCTCCGGCTTCCTTCCCCTGGGCTTGGAGTCCTTCTCTTCGACAGGCTCTGCCTTCGCTTTCTCGACAGATTCCGCCACTGGTTCCGAGGCGGTCTCCTCTCTGGGTTCCGCGGGAGCTCTGAGCTCCTTGTGCTTCTCCCCTTCTTTTATGAACTTGTCGCGGGCGCCGACGTTGAAGCGCTCCCTTCTCTCGGGCTCTTCACGTTTCCTGCCGTTCCTACCGCCTTCGCGGGGTTCCCTGGGCTCGCGCGGCTCCCTGTTCTCTCTGGGCTCCCTGACTTCCTTAGGCTCTCTCTCCTCCTCGGTCCTTGAGCTGCGGCCCTGCCTCTTCCCGGAGTTCTCATCGCCGGACCCGTTGGTGAATCCGCTCATCTCCATGTATTGGTCCCCGGGCACCTTGTTGCGTAGGCACTTCATGATCTGCTTGCCGGAAAGCTCTTCGACCTCGTGAGCGCTGGGCGCCCTGGCGACGTAGTCTATGTCGGCTACCTGGAAGAGCTCCCTGAGTATGAGCTCTCCTCCCCTGTCCCCGTCCACGAATGCTATTGTGGTCTTCAGCTTGGAGATGTCCTGTACGGTCTTCGGAACGTTGGTGCCTTCCACAGCTATAGCGTTCTTTATGCCGCTTTTGAGGAGATTGAGCACATCGGAGCGCCCCTCGACGATGATTATGGAATCAGAGGTCTTCACTGCCGGGCCTGCCGGGCATTTGTCCGGGCCGTAGGATATTATCTCCTCGACCTGGACGCTCTCTTTGATGCTGTCTGCAAGATCCGTGGAGGTGCTCTTGCTCTGCTTTATCATCTCATTCAGGAGCTCTTTCGCCCTCTCGACGACCTGCTCCCTTCTCTTAACGCGGACATCCTCTATGCCGGTGATCTTTATGGTGGCCTTGCAGGGTCCGACTCTCTCGATGGTCTCCAGGGCGGATGCCAATATGGCGGTCTCAACCCTGTCGAGGCTTGATGACATGCGGACCGTTCCTTCGGACCTTCCGCTCTTGGAGGTCACATCAACCTCTATGCGCCCTATCCTTCCGGATTTCTGCAGGTCTCTGAGGTCGAGCTCCTCTCCCAGGAGCCCTTCGGTCTGACCGAATACCGCACCGACGACGTCCGGTTTATCGACGACGCCGTCTGCGGTTATTTTCGCGTTTATCATGTATTTTGCTGTGTTCGGATCTATGTTGTTCATTACGAATCCTTCTTAAGAGAACAACTATGCCGCCTCGATTACTGGCTGATTGAACCGGACTTGGTCCGGCACCACTCCTTTCCCATATTCCCTCCGTTTCTTTCGCAGCGGGGGAAGTCTTTGTCTTGTCGTCATGCGGCGTTGCCGGGACGACTTGTGATTGTGATATGATGTCCAGTGATTCGAGGGAGACCTTGTTCCCTCTGAACGGAGTAATACTATCGTCTGATATAAATATATCCGATGCTCAGCCGAGTCTAATATGGTTTACGCGCCCCTCTAAGGAGAACAAGGAGTATAGCGAATTATCGCACGAGAATAGTATCACTTGCTGATCCCTGGCGAAATCCAATATGGCCTTGCAAGCACCCTGCTTCCTGGTGGTGTCAAAGCGCAACAGGACATCGTCCAATATCAGAGGCAGCTTCTCTGACCCCATTTCCTTTGCTACGGCCATCTTCACTGACAGATACACTTGGTCCCCGAGTCCGCTGCTCCACTGCAGTGCCGACTTCTTTTCCCGGTCGTCGGTTATGAAAAGGTCCTTGTCCCTCGGGTCCCCGTCAAGGCGGTATCTTCCGTTGGTCATCAGGCTCAGATACCTGTTGGCGGTCTTCACCACCGACGGCTGGAGATCCTTGTAGAAATGTTCGGACGCCCCGGATATCAGGTGCTCGGCCAGAGAAAGGGTCCCCCATTCCCTTACAAGATCATCAAGGGTCTTCTGGGCATCTGTCCTGCGGGCGTTCAGATCGGACATGGCATCATCCTTCATCAAGACATTCAGGTTCCTGTCAAGCTCCCCTATCTTCCTGTTGAGCTCCTCCATCGTATCGTCTGTGTCGTCATTCGAGAGGATATTGCCTTCCGCCTCCACGAGTTTTATGAGCTCCCCTATTTCCAATCCTGCGGAAGCGGACATGCTCCCTTCCAGGTATTCTATCTCCGCATCCGTCTTCTTCAGAGTGTCCCGGTCCTCCCATATTGCAAGGAATCTTTCCCTGTCGCCATAGTCTGCCAGGAAATTCGTCATCGCGATCTCTACGGTACGCTGTTCCTCCAGGCGCCGGTCCCTGTCCTCAGTGCTGAACGATGTCCCGCGGGCGATCTTGAGCAATTTGTACATCGCATAAGCGTTATCGTGGAAATCCGGCTCTGTTAGCTTCAGATCCTCGAAGAGGGGCATCACAGAGGTCCTGAGCGAAACTATCTCGTCATTCAGCATCCTGATCTGGGCGAGAGCCTCGTCCCTCTTCTCTGCGGCGATTGTTATGAATTCCAGTCTGCTGGCCAGGGTGCATGCCTTCTCGGGGGATGTTTTCGCGGGATATCCCTCAGAGGTTATCCATCTGTACCACTCGTCCTCTGTCATGGCCTCTGAGTTCTTTCTTTCGACCCTTCCGGCCAAGATCACCGGCAGCAGAAGACCGATAATGATGGTGACCGCTCCTGCAAGAAGAAGAACGAATCTGAGGTCCGGGCTCTCTGGGAACAGGAGGAGGCTAAGCATCAGAAGTATCAGGCCGGCTCCTGTTATGATCCCTCTCGTAAGGTTCTTGACCACCGGGACAGCGTTCTCGCTCTTCCTGGCCATTATGGCAGACTCCGCCATGTTCGATATGTACGTACCGCTGCGGACCCTTCTAGCGGCCTTCTCGCTCCAACCGGTGGCCTGAGTATAATCCTCCACGAGCTGTTGGGAGCTCTCAGCGGTCTCCTCCAAGGTGGTTCTCATCTGCTCTTTCACCTCCACCTTCAGTCTGACCGCCCACGCATTCTCAATATCCTCCTGTCTTTCTAGTATCTCCTTGGGCTTCCTGCCGTTCAGGGCTTCGGGGAGCTCCTCCGGGGAGGTATCGATATCTATGATCCTGGTGGCGGCGAGCCTCATCTCCAGCTTGTTGTACTCTTCCCTTGCATTCTCAGGCATCTCCCTGGAGTATTCCAGGTCCTCTCTGCGCCTGTAAAGCTCTTTCAGGGATTCCACATTTTTTTTCTGGGACATTATGACCAAATTGCGGCCTTCCTCGTTGCGGCGCAGCTCCTGCTTTTTCTTCGTGCCCGCAAGGTTCCTGCTGAGCTCGTTCCTCTCAGCCACGAGTTTATCGTATTCGTCGCTCTTCGCTTCGATCGCGGCGATCTCCCCCTCTATGCCATCGATCTCTGAGAGCAGGCTTCCCAACTCATTCCTGTCGCTGATGCGGCTCCTGTTCATGATCTCCAGCATGCGTTTCTCGATATCCTCGGATATTCGGGGTATCTCCTCCCCGCCGGGAACGGTCAGGAAACGGTTCCTGAAATCGCCGCTGGTAAGGATCTTGCTGTTGGCAACCTGCTCCAGGTCCATTGCGAATATCGACCTGTACGTTTCCGCATCGATGTTCAGCTCATCCGAAGGCAACGGCTTCCCTTTGGCCTCGGTGACCTTCCTCCCCTTTCTGACGAGCATCCTCTCGTCTCCGTCATCCATTACGATCACCAGCGTGCCCGAATCGTTCCTGTCTGCCGACGGGTATTTGGACTTCCTGCTGGGGAAGAGGGTGTTGCGTATGAACTCCATTGTGGTGGTCTTTCCCGTTTCGTTCGCCCCTGTGAAAAGTGTGACGTTCTCGCTGAGATCACCGGAGGTCCATCCCTTTACGTTACCGAAGGAGTTTATGTTGATCCGCAGGATCTTCATCTTGCACCCTCCATCGATTTCTCGATGATCATCAGGACAGCATCGTTGACCAGGTTCTGCAGCTCATCTGTGCTCATCTTATCGAAAATATCCCTTACTTTATCAGAGGCGCAGTTGGAGCAGACCGCTTTGACGAGATCCTCTCTTCTCATATGGGAGACGCGGTCGCCGTACTCTATTATGGCGGACATGAAGTCCCCCGCATTACGTTTCTTCTCCATATCTATCTCGGGGAGGGTGTTCACCACCAGGTCTGCGCACTCGCATCCGGTCCTGGCTTCCACAAGCTCCTTGAATCCATGTTTTTCCAGGCGCAGGATGCGGTCCAGAGGACCGTGCCCCTTCAAGATGAGACGTATGAACATGTTGTTCTGAGCCAGGGGTATGAGCTCTGAGATCAGGGAGTTCACGTCATTCCTGCCTGTTATGTCCATTTCTATGGTTTCCCAAACGATATCCCCTGTCTGGAAGAAGGACATGTCTGATACCCTGCCGTCCCTGACGGTGACAAGGTACGCACCCTTCCGGCCGTTCTCGCTCACGTCCCTCCCCTGGGTGTTGCCCGGGTACACGACGTGGGGATACTCGTTGAGTACACCTCTCTTGTGGATGTGGCCCAGGGCCCAGTAGTCTATCCCCTTGTTAAGCAGGGATCTGAGGCTGCAGGGCGCATAAGCGTCCTCGGAACCGGCCGGAGGATCAACGTCGCAGTGCACCGCGGCCAGGCAGAATACTCCGTCCTCACCTTTTATGCCCTCGGTGAGGTCTCGGGACACGTGCCTCACAGAATGGCTTACGCCGTATATCCGGGCTATGCAATCCTCTTCTGAAGGATAGTGAAAACAGACAGCCTCATCGGGGAACACCAAGGCGTTATCCGGAAGAGGTATTGAGTCAGCCCATCTTCTTGCGTAATCATGATTGCCGTAGGCTATGTAGCAGGGGATGCTGAGCTCCCTCAGAGCGTCCGCGAAGTTGGCCCTTGTGAGCGGCGTCTCATTGCTGTCGTCGAAGATGTCCCCGGAGAATATGACGAAATCCACATTCTCCTGTTTAGCCTTCTTCACTATGTTTTTGAGGGCGGTGAAGGTGGATTCTTTCATCCTTCTGCCTTTTTCGGAGTCCAGGGAGGCTATTCCGACGAATCTGCTCCCGAGATGCAGATCAGCACAGTGAATAAATCTGAAAGAACCTCCCATATCGGGAAAGATGTCCTTCAGGAGTATAAATGCTGATGCTCACCAGTCACCGTATTTACCGAAGTCCTCGGAGGCCCTTATGAGAGAATGTATGTTGCTGGGATGGGAGAACGGCGGGACCTCGCAGGCAGTCCCGAGTATGCATCCGCTGGGGCTGTCCCTCCCCTCAAGTATCTGCTTTCCCGCAAGCTCGTATATGCTCTTCTGATTCGGCATCACGAAAAGCTTCGTATCCACCGAAGGCATGATGGTGGCCAGCCTCCCGAAGGTGTCCTTCAGGACCTTGGCGGGGAACATTTCCCTGTCCCAGTAACCTATCTGCATTATCGTCATTGGCGTATAGATGATCTTCTCCCTGTAGAGCATATAATCGTCTTTGTGGTTGCCGCAGAAATGGTAGAATATCTGAGGCCCGGCGCCGTTCTTCATGCATTTCCTTACCAGAGCGTCCAACGCCGGGGGTGATATCTCCGCTATGGTTGCCGGAGCCATGGTATCGCTGTTCTCGAAGACAGCCCCGGTGTTTATCACAGCGCTGCCGTATCTGTCCGCGATGACCCCCGCGCCGGTCGCCGCCGTCTCCACGTATATGTTGATGAGCTTCTTGCAGAGGTCGATATCCGTGATCGTCCACATCAGGAACTGCTCCAGGCCACAGAGTTCTGCGGCGGAGCCGACGGGTTCGGGGCAATATGCAAGGGGGACGAACATCTCGGGCATGTTCTTCTTGGTGTAGTCCATCGCATCCGACAGCCTTGGGAAGGAATAGCCCCTCTTGATCTCCTCGCTGTCAGGTATGTGGATCAGGTCGACATCCTCGGGCTCGTTCACGACCACATTATCAGGAACGGGCGCGGTGAATTCCATAGGCTTCAACCTGATGCCCAGCTCCGGGAGCCAGGGGTGTGCGAAATAGTATTTCGTCACAGGAAGCAGATCATAGAGCTCCTGGGCGTAGGCCATGCATCTAACGGCAAGCCTGGGCTTCTCATAGAATTCCCTTATGGTGTACCCGTTGACGACGGTGGCATGGGACAGCATCATCGGGTCTACAGGTATTCTGTCGCCCCCGCTGCTGATGAATGCGGAGGCATAACGCTTCTTTGCCCTGTTAAGCCAAGATCCGCTTATGGGCGGGAATCCGTCCTCTGGGTCCATAGCGCCTCCATAGACCTCAATCGTGAAATAGCTATCCGCCCGCATCCTGTTTATATCGTTGGGGATCAATCATTCTCTGCAAATGAGGAATATCAAGCGGAAGGTGAATGAAGAGATAGAGAGGGGGCATCTCGGTTCGGATGAGAACTGCGAGTATTACCCATGCCATTACAAAGGACAGGACTGCACGTTCTGTTACTGTCCATTCTATCCCTGCATGGACGAGAGACTCGGTAAGGAGATCCGGCGCAGGAGGGGTGATACAGTATGGGACTGCAGCCCCTGCCTCATGATACATGATAAGGATGTGGCCGAGCTCATATGCGACAGGATGGAAGAGCAAGGGATCAAGGATGCCGACGATCCGCGCATAAAGGATATATTCCATCCGGCGGTCGAGATGTATCTTTCGAAGGGATCATCCGCCTGATGCGACCCTGATCGCTGTGATCACTGTCCCTTCGTCAGGAACGGTATCTTCGGGCATAGGGACGCCGCCGACAAGGAATATGTAAGCATCGGGGGACCTGCCTGAGGAGATCATGGTCTCCTCCAAAGTGCCGTTCACGGGGATGGTCTCATCCCCCAGGTCGATGACCGCGCATTTCATACGGGATGCGAAGCATCCCTGATATTTACTTCCGCCGAAGGTTCGCCAACCCTTTTAAAGTCATGACTCCTACTTTTGACGACCTATGTCCTCAGCGGCAAGGAGATTCTTAGTTTTGTCCTCTGTTGCAGTGCTAGCTCTTTCAGTTCTTCTCTCCGTCCCGGCAGAGGATCTCCATGCTGTGACGGGAGAGGGCGACGGGTCCGCAGTCGATCCGTTCAGGATAGACAGTGCAGACGACCTTCGCAGGATAGGCACAGGCAGTATGGGTTTGGATAAGCATTACGTTCAGACCGCGGACATAATCTTCCCTGATGATGCGGGTCCGAAGATCCAGGTGTCTACGGCAAGAGGACCTCAGACCACTGTTTTCGAGGTGGGTGTCAAGATCCCATCGGGTCTCTGCGCGACGATACAGGTCAATGAGTACATCGCATCATGTCAGGGCAGCACGGAGAATGTGAGATTCACCGTGCCCAACAACGTATTCCTGGACAGATCCATGGTGTCCATGGCATACACCGGGCTGCCCGGGGTGAATGAGGATGTATCCGACAATGCATGGTCCGCATCCTTCGTGTACCTGCAGAAGGATTCGGATTCATTCATTTTACCGACAAGAGGCAATTTCTCTCCCATAGGCGACAGAGACGACCCGTTCACCGGAACCTATGACGGAGCAGGATTCAGGATCGGAGGGATCAGAGTGATGGACTACAGGAACGGGGACTCGTTCTCAGGTCTGTTCGGATACGCGGCCGGTGCGACCATCCGCAACGTCTCCCTTGACGGTAGCGGTTCCGTATTCTCTTCCAATTCCTTTTATCAGTCATCAACGAAAACTGCGAGCGAGAGCAGGACCAGAGTCTCTTCGGCAGGAAGCATATGCGCCGATGCGGTCGGAACGCTGATAGAGAATTGCAGATCCGACTGCACGGTATCCTCCGTAATGATCGACATAAGCAAGATGGAATCATTGTCCAACGGGAATCTGCATCAGAACACAGTTCGAATGGAATCCTTCGCAGGCGGGATCGTCGGCAGTGCGGACGAATGTGTGATCAAGAGCTCCTCCTTCTCCGGAGCGGTGACCTCTCTGTTGTTCGACGAGAAGGGCCTGATCTTCACTCCGGTCTCTGACGGCACCGGTCAGAAGATATTCCAGCTGAAGATGCATCAAAGCGGAAGGTCGTGCCTTGGCGGGATAGCAGGGATCACCACAGGTTCTGAGCTGATATTCTGCAGCAACGACTCTGATGCGATAAGCGGGAACAGGTTCTTCTCAAAGAACACGACGGAAAGCACCGATATGGGAGGGAGCAGCATTGACATTCATGTGGAATTCGACTGTTTCCGGGGAGGCATTGTGGGCTTCTCCGAAGGAGATATGATCATAGGGTGCCGGAACAGCGGGGAAGTCTTCGGAGAGGAGCAGGGGATGATGGATACAAGCGGTCTGTCGGCCGGGACGAGCCTGTCGTTCAAACATCTCGGAAGTCAGAATTCCGGAGGCATAGCAGGGATGATGAGCGCAACGGAGGCCCTGAACTGTCTGAACACAGGGCAGACAGGAAGATCAGGCAACATATACTTCCAGACGTCCCCGTACCCTCCTCACCGCATAGGAGGCATAGCCGGCACCACGGATGACCGGAACGTGACGATCAGGAATTGCTTCTCCGATTCCGGATCAGCGAAAAGGCTAAGCGGAGGGATTGTCGGCGTTTCGTTGGGCTCTCTGACAATCGGCGGTACATACTTCACATCCCCGGATCTGAACATAATCTCGAACAAGGGCCTTCAAGAGGACATCGATAAAACGATGCTGTGGAGAAGTGATGAGCCGTTCCGTGATAAAGCGGACTGGGATTTCGACAGGATGTGGACTGTGGACAATGAGAATAAGCCCCGCCTGCATCTAAGATACAATCTGGTCTTCGAGTACCTCTATCCGAATATGAGCATCGAGGCCGGCGGCTCATCCGGTTCTGCATTCGCTGTCAGCGCTCCCGCGGTTTCCTTCAAGATCAGCCCGAGCGCCGATCCAGACAGCTACTATATTCTGCGTCAGGGATCGAAGGAGACCGTTGTCCTGCCTTTTTGTGAAATGATATATATGACCCCGGACCCGGACTCATCCGGGTCGGTAAAGGATATAGCCCTGAAGGTGAGCAGGCACAAGATGAATCTGTCCGTAAGCTGTGCAATGGAGAACCTAAGTCTAGATTCTGCGATTGGAACGGTGAAGTGCATGCAGACTCTGAACGCAAGAGTGGTGGCCGCACCCGGCTTTGTATTGCCCGAGACCATAGAGGTCATGCACGGGAAAGTGAGGTTGGACCCCGCACAGTACACATTCGATCAGGAATCGGGTGAGATACTCGTTCCGGATGTCAGAGAGGACATATTGATCCAGGCGGTCGCCGTTCCTGTCAAAGCCGATGCTGCAGAAGAAACTGACACTCTTGGAAAGGTCGCAGATCTGTTGAATGCGAATAAGAAGAGCATCGCCCAATCGATGGTCGTTGCATCCGGGTTAATGGTTTCGGTATACGGCCTGTGGACGATCCGCAATTAGTTGCGCTCGTCCGCATATTCCTTGGCAAGCCTTTCGTTGTACCATTTCAGGGTCACATCCGCAAGGGAGGAGAACAGACCCTTCCTGAGAGCGTAGCGGGCCGTGAAGAACCAGATTGTGCTGATGCCTATTATCACGAGAGCCCAGATCAGCGGGAATTCGATGAGCCCCAGGACCAGGCGTGCCGGTTTGACGCTGTAGGCGAGAGCGGTGAGGCCGAACAGAAGGAACATCAGGACAGTGGGTCTGATGTCACCGTGTGCCTTCCCATCTATGGATGAGAAGCTCCAATGGGGGGTTATGAAGAGTATCTGCGATATCCCGGCTATGATCAGGAAGAGGAGCATGGCATTGCTTGAGACCACTTGTGCCGTCTGTATCAGACCGCCGTCCGGGTCGTAATTCGTCTTCAATATGGCGCTGAGCTCCTCTGCCGGCAGATCCAGGGATAATAGTCCCGAGGTAATCGAGAAGTAGAATCCGAAGTAGATCAGAGCCGCGAAGCCGGCGATCACTGCGGCCGCAGGCACAGCATAGCTCAACACCTCCGGCAGGACAGCTCCTTTTTCCTCAGTAGGCTCTGCCCATATGGTCATCAGGAATGCTGTGACGGATACTGTCAGGAACGCATAGAATGCGATCTGCGTTGGCATCATGGGTATCATCCCGGAGCCGATGAGTATCACACCGATTATGATGGCCAGCACGAAGTTCCTGGAAAGGTAGAGCTTCAGTATGTTCCTCATGCCGGAGACAGTTCTTTTTCCCTCCACCAGGGCCTTGGGCAGCGCTGAGAACTTGTCATTCATTAGGACTATATCGGCCACACCCCTGGCGGCGCCGCTCCCGCTCTGAAGAGCCACACCTATCTGTGCGCTTTTGAGGGCGAGAACGTCATTCACTCCGTCCCCGACCATGGCTACGTATCTGCCGTTCTTCTTCAGTATCTCGATGATCTCCACTTTCTGATTCGGTTTCATCCTTCCGAATATGTTGCCTTCGATGGCGGCCCTGGTTTTCTCCTCGTCGCTCATGGCCTCCAGCTGATCCCCGGAGAAGATTATCCGGTTCCCCGGCAGGCCGGCTATTGAGAAAAGAGCATCGACTGTCGCAGGGTCATCGCCGGATATCACCTTCAGTTCCATCCCGTTGTCCAGGAATATGTCTATTGTCTCCCTGCAATCCGGGCGGATCTCATCGCTTATCACTATAACTGCGACAGCTAGCATATCCTGCAGCATCGGCGTGCCGTCCGCATCGTAAAGCGGCAGGTCGGGTGAAAAGCCCATGACAACGGTCCTCATGCCTTTGGAGGAAAATGAGGCTGTAATATCATTCATGCCGTCGGCCCCGGACATGCGCGGGCCGAGAACAGAAAGTGCTCCCATGTAGATATTGATCACTTCGTCGCCCGCTTTGACCTTCACAGCGCTGTATTTCCTCTCGGAAGAGAACTCGATCTGATCCAGGGGCTCTATCTTATCGTAACCGTACTCTGCCTCCAGGGCATTCACCGTTCGGTTCCTGCTGTCCGTGGCGTTGACGAATTCCTTGATAAGTGCAGAGGCGTCATCCCTGAACGGGACCATCTCCTCGAAGACAAGACGGTTCGTGGTTATCGTGCCGGTCTTATCCATGCATACCGTATCGACATGACTCATGGATTCGACGGAGTTCGCCCTCTGCAACAGAGCTCCGCTGTCCGCCATCCTAACGGCGGCGATCATATATGCGAGAACGATCAGCAGGAACAGTGCTATCGGCACCATCTCAAGGATGACCACGGACATCTGAATGACCGTCGTGAAAGGGGATTTCAGCAACAATATGTTGGCCAGGACCATTATCGCAATGTACACGAAGGCGATGACCATGAGCACCATCGTTATCGCCGTGGTCTCCATCTGCAAAGGCGTGCGTTTGCGGTCGAATCTTTTCGCAGAGGACAGCAGCTGATTGGCGTACGAATCCTTTCCGAATGCCGTCACGGTGAAGTATCCGTCTCCGGTAATGCAGAACGAACCGGAATAGATCTTATCATCCTTTCTCTTCCGGACGGTCTTGGATTCGCCTGTCAGATGGGATTCGTCCACCTCCATGTTCTTCGAATAAAGGAGCACCCCGTCCACCAGGGCCTGATCCCCCGGCCTGAGGTGTATGATGTCGTCCTTCACGATCTTGTTCTGATCCAGCTCCAGCTCCTCGCCGTCCCTCATGACGTGGGTCTTGGGTCTGAGGAGAAGCGCTATCTTATCGAGCCTGCGCTTGGCTCTGATCTCCTGGAACGTGGCCACCGTGATGTTCAGTATGACTATCCCGGAGGCGGCCAAAGCGTTCCAGAAATCATCCAGAAGGAGAAGTATGGCACCGAGAATGAAAAGTATCAGGTTAAAAGGATTGAGGATGTTCTTGAAGAGTATGTCCGTGTAGGTCCTGCTAACCTCAGGTTTAGAGGAGTTCACTTCCCCTCGCAATACCCTGTCCTTGACCTCGGATGTGCTGAGGCCCCTGAATTCCATGGACGGACAATGTCCCACTTATAATTATAGGTTGAGGACTGAGTCCTCGATGTCAGACATGGGCAGAGGATCGAATCTGACACTTTTCTTCTGGGACACATAATCGACGAAGCATACTGCCTTCTTGCCCCTCGCCCCCATGGCCGCATGCGCGTATATGCTGAGCTGCAGCTTGTAAAGGGGAAGATTGAGGTCCGTGTCATCGGTCTTGTAGTCGTGGATCTCTATCCTGTCATCGAATTCGGCGATAACGTCGATTATGCCGCGCAGCGTAACATCGGCGACGGGAAGGGCGCACCTGATCTCCGTTTTTATCTCTGACCCTTCAAGGGAATCCAATATCCTGCGCACTTCCTCCAGCTCAGGATATTCCACCTTCGGCACTATTCCGCGGGACATGAGGTATGCCGCTTCGTGAACCGCAGTGCCGTAATCCGCCCCTTTGCCCGGGATCTCATCCGTTCCGTCTGTGAAGGCCGAATCCTGAGCTTCCATCAGTTCGTGAACGGAAACGTTCCTGCGTCTTTTGCTGTATGCTGGGATCTCAGGAGGCCGGCTCATGCTCTCCTCGTATTCGAGCAGATGTCCGCGATCGGCGTATTCGAATGTCTCGCCCTCACCGAAATGATCGAAGAAAGTGGATGGTTTATCGCCTGCGGTAAGGCACAGGTACTGTTTGGCCCGAGACATGGCTACGAAAAGGAGCCGTCTCTCTTCGGAACGGTCGTTCTCTTTGCACAGGCTCATCAGTTTGTCGCGCCAAGAGCTGATTATGCGCTCATGAAGGACACCCCCGTCCATTTTGGAATAGTACTCCTTTTTGCACCTGACTCCGAATTCCTCGTCGAAGTACAGGGATTCAGGATCGGTCCGACTAGAGGGGAATGATCCGCTATCGAGACCTGCGACTATGACGATCGGGAACTCCAGTCCCTTGGAGGAGTGCGCGGTCTGTATGGTGACCGCGTCCGGGCTGACAAGGGCATCCACATTGTATTTCGTCTCATTCTTTATGTCATCCTCTATCAGCCTTATGAGGTCAGATATCGTGATGAGGGATCCGGAATAGGCTCTGGACAACACTGTGGTCACAGCCTGGGTTATGTCGTTGCTCAGACCGTAGAATTCGAATATGGATGTGATAAGATCATTGGGCCTGCGCCTTTTGCGTAGAAGAGCCAGTCTCTGGTCGGACAGGTTGCGGGGCATGACCCCTTCGCCGCCATCCCTTCCGAGGACGGAATCTATGTATGATAAGGATGCGCCCATGTCCGCGAGTATTGCGGCCTTGCCTCTGATGTCACCTTCGTTATTCACGTATCTGAGCCATGCCAGGACCAGCTTCCCTTCTCTTGTGGACATTATCTCCACATCCCCGTGCAGGAAAGCATGCACTCCTTCCTTGTCGGCCAGCTCCTTAAGGGATCGGCAGAAATCACCGTTGCGGCACAGAACGGCTATATCCCCGTACCTGACGTCCCTTATTTTGCCGTCATCCACAATCTTGTAATCCCCGCTGAAAACATAGTCCTTTATCTTGTCCAGGATAGCCCTTTGCTGATCCTCCCGGCTCTCGCCCCGTATCATATCGAATCCTGTATATTCATTCCTTAACGGGCTTCCGGAGCTTTTCAGCATTATTATGTCAGGATTCTTCTCGATGGGATCGATATTCTCTTCCTTTCTAGTTCTGGCATCCAGGGCTTTGAAGGACTTCTCTATCACCAGGGCGGAGCTGCGATAATTCTCCTCCAATGGGATTTTGGAGAATTCCTTCGGTACTCCGAAAGGTATCCTTTCCTGGTCGCGATTCAAGATCCTGATGAGCCGTTTTGTTTTTGTCTCGAAATTTATAATGTTATCCGGGGAGACGTATCTGAATCCGTATATCCCTTGTTTCCAGTCACCCACCGCGCAAAGATTCGGCTTCTTCAGGAGCAGAAGGCAGATCTCCATCTGCAGTTCGTTCGTATCCTGGAATTCATCCACCATCATGTGTTCGACGGAATGCAGCTTTCTCGTCCTCTCATCCGTGTAAAGGATGGCGAAGGCGAAGAGGGCTGTGAGGCCGAATGTGAGTCTGTTGTCTCTTACCGATCTCTCAATGTAAGCGAAGTAGATGTCCCTCACGAACTCCAGCATCAGGAACCTCTTGTCGTCGTTGGCGAGCTTCCCGTACATCTCAGGAGCGATCTCCTCCTTCTCCGGGATCATGGCCTCTAGGATCTCTGCCGGGATGGCGCATTCGTCCTCCTTCTCCAGATCGAGGATCTTCTTTCTGACATTCTTCATCTCAAGGTTTGAAAGGGCATTCTCCAAGTTGTTTGTCTTGCCCCTGACCAGGGATTCGCCGTCCATGAACCATTCGTATCTGAGCGGGATTATGCCGCGGGCCATGATCTTATTGATCAGCTTGTACAGATCATCGGAAAGCCCCCCCATGAGGGCGGTCACATCATTCCCGTCCTTGCGGTATCTGTGGCCGTGCTCATTGAT
>JAQVOB010000035.1:0-9592 GCA_028702835.1 Candidatus Methanomethylophilaceae archaeon | reverse complement strand
TGGGTCTTGCAGGTCGGGCAATATCTCTTGACTGTCCTGGGCAATTTCATTATCAATACACCTTCTGGTGGAAGCAGGACTGCCTAACACTGAAGTCATATAAAAAGCATTAGCCCGCGCGTTATAAAAGAAAAAGGTCAGCAGATCTTCTCCACCGTACCGTCGGAGCGGGCCACAAAAGCCGCGGTCGTCATATTGAGGAAGAGGCCGTTCTCAACCACGCCCGGTATGGTGTCCAGCCTGCTCTCCAAGAAATAAGGGTTGGCGATGCCGTCGAACTTGCAGTCGTAGATGTAGTTCCTGTTGTCCGTCATGAAGGGCTCCCCGTCTCTCATCCTCAGAGCGGCCCTGCATCCTTGACGCTCGATCATACGTTTCGTTTTCTCGTGACCAAAGACCATGACCTCCACCGGAAGAGGGCATTCCTTCCCTAATGATTCTACTAGTTTGGATTCATCTACAATTATGATCTGATCGATGGAGGATGCAGCGACTATCTTTTCTCTGACAAGCGCACCTCCCAGCCCTTTGATGAGATGGAGTTGCCTGGTGACCTCGTCCGCGCCGTCGATGGTCACGTCAAGGTTGTTCACCTCAGAAAGGTTCACGACCCTGATGCCGAGGTCTTTCGCAATCTTCTCCGTTTCCTCGGACGTGGCGACGCATGTCAGGTCCATGCCGCCGGCCACCAGCTCGCCTACTCTGTGGATAGCATAGAATGCGGTGGACCCTGTGCCGAGTCCGACATTCATGCCGTCTTTCACATACTCGTCCACAGCCCTTTCCGCTGCTATCTTCTTCATATTGATGGTCATGATAGGTCTTTCCTGATGATCTCGGATACTGCCTTCACAACGTAATCATTTATCTCTTTTCCGAACCCCTGTGAGGCTTTACCGGTATCGCCGGCCATACCCTCGGGGAAGCAGGCGCTGCCGTCCTTGAGGACGATGTATCCGTGACTCTTGTATTCGCCTACAGGTCTGGCACTTCTTACCAGATCGGGTCTTATGTCCATTATCCTTGAGGTCTCGACCATACCTCCATGCCCGTCGTTCTCTATCTCTATCAACTTAGATGCTATGTCGTAATCTGAGAAGAACGCTATCCGCACGTCTTTTTTCTCAACAACGGACCTGCAGGCCTCGGTTATGGCGCACATATGTGATGTGCCAGCATGCCCGCTTATCACAACTATCTTCTTCACGCCGTCGTAGACGAGGGAGTTGAGAACATCTGTTACGAACGAGCGTAAAGTGTCGAAAGATATGCCGATGGTGCCGGCCATGTTCTTCGTGGAGGAATGCTGTCCGTAGGGCATAGTGGGTGCGATCAGTACCTTATCGTTGATCTTTGCCACTTCCTCGGCGATATACTCAGGCTGAAATGTGTCCGTTCCCAGCGGAAGGTGCGGTCCGTGGGCCTCGGTGGCACCCATGGGCAGAATGACGGTTGCGCCGTCCATGACCGCCTGGCGGAAGCTGTCAGTGGTCATCTCATCTATTCTCATGAGTGACTCGATTGCGTTTGTAAGAGATTAAATTAATGCTAGCTTATGCAGGACCATGCGTTTGGCTGCTCTTTGCTCCGGCGGGAAGGATTCCGTGCTCGCGATGTATCTGGCTCATCAATCCGGTCATGAGGTATGCTATGTTGTAGGCATATCCTCTCCCGGGGAATCCTGGATATTCCATACCCCGAATGCGTGGCTTGTACCGATGATCGCGGATGCCATGGGCATAAGTTTTCAGGGAGCCGAGACGGACGGCACTGAAGCTGGGGACATGGAAGCTCTGAGAAGTGCTCTCGGCGGATTGGATGTGGAAGGAGTGATAATGGGCGGGATATGGTCGGATTATCAATGGGATCGGATCAACAATGTATGTGGGGACCTGGGTCTGATTGTATATGCGCCTCTGTGGAGAAAGGATCAGAGCCTCGTTTACGATGAGATGGAAACGGCAGGAATAGAGGCCATCATCGTAGGTACATTCGCCGAAGGGCTTGATGAGACGTATCTTGGATGCAGACTCGATGCCGCATGCAAGGAGAGGCTGATCAAAGCCGGAGAGAGGATCGAACTAAGCGTGACGGGTGAGGGAGGGGAGTACGAATCCTTGGTTCTAGACTCTCCAATGCACACCAAGCGTCTTGCAATAAGGAAGGAGCGCAGGGATATCAGCCGCGGGTCATCGTTGCTTACGGTAGAGGAAGCAACCCTTGAGGCCAAGGCTCAGAATTGAAGAGCCAGTCCCTTCTTCGCTCCTTCAAGGACCTCATCGAAATCCGGGAGGGTCTTGGGCACATCCGCCCTCCAGACATACCTTATCCTCCTGTCCTTGCCCACAAGATAGAACTCCCTATTGGTGAAGCCGGATACCATATGCCCCGGCCCGACTATGGCATCATACTCTGTGCTGACCTTCTTCCCTTCATCGAAAAGGAAATCGAAGGGTGCGTTGAGGCGCTCCTTCCATTTCTTATGACTGTCCGCACTGTCTGAGTTGACGCCTATGATCCTGATTCCTGCGTCCGTCATCTCGCTGTAGCGTTCTATGAATTTCACAAGATAGTTGTAACAGTTGATCCCGAAATCACCTACGTAGAAGTTGACCATCACAGGTCCCTTCTCCAGCTCATTGTACAGATTGAAATCCCCGCCTCCGGTGGAGGGCAGTGTGAAATCAGGGGCAACATCCCCTATCTCGAACTTAGCCATGGTAAGCGGATATGTGTCAAACTATTAATTCTGTGCTTTTTCACAGGATGTGATCTGAAGTCCGACTATCCCTGCGATGATGAATCCTACGAAGAGCAGCTTCATAGGAAGAGCTGGCTCATTCCCAAGGATCACACTGACGGTCATGGTCCCCACAGCCCCTATGCCTACCCATACGGCGTAGGCGGTTCCGACGGGAAGACCTCCGCTTATGGCCTTCGACAGGAGATATATGCTCGCAGTAAGGAATATCAAGACTACGGCTGAGAGAGGCAGGACCCTGAATCCGTCGGAGTATCCTAGGGCAACGGCCCAGATTATCTCACACATGCTGGCAATGAAGAGATACAGCCAAAGACGTCTCCAGTCGCTCATTCAGGCCACCCCCGATACGAGGTTGATCCCCACGACACCTGCGACTATCAGCAGTATGAAGAATATACGGATCAGTTTGGCCGGCTCTTCATAGATTATGATCCCCAAGACCATGGTGAGAATAGCTCCGATGCCCGTCCATACGGCATAGGAGGTCCCGGGGCCGATCGCTGCCATGGCAAGGGACAGAAGATAGAGGCTGACGGCCATTATTATCACGGTCGCCATGGCCCATGACAGCTTCCTGAATCTGTCGGATTTCTCGAGCGTTATGACCCAGCAGGGCTCCAGTATCCCAGCTGCTAAAAGATAGATCCACTCGATGGCCATAGCCGAGAGGACAGTTCTGTCCAGTATTTACACCTTTCGAGCCCGGCGCCCTTCAATCAAGAATATTCATAGAGGGTCAGATGATTTAGTGGGTCTGCCCGGATTTGAACCGGGGTCAATGGCTCCCAAAGCCACAAGTATACCAAGCTAGCCCACAGACCCGTGCGCTTCATGATGTACCGCTCGTAATTAAGGGTATTCTTCAGATGAGTCCTCTTTTGCTTAGCTCCCCTCTCAGAAGCTCGATGGCCCTTCCGCGGTGGGAGATCCCGTTCTTCTCTTCCAGCGGCATCTCCGCGAAGGATCTCTTGCCGTCGGGGCTGAATATGGGGTCGTATCCGAATCCTCCTTTGCCTATTGGCTCATAGAGGATGGAACCCGGGCTAACGCCGGTTACGATAATCGTCTCGTCTCTCACATAACACCCTATGCAGCATCTGAAATGGGCGCTCCTGTCGGAAACGCCCTCCATCAGCTTTAGGACGCCGTCATTCCCGATGGTCTTTTGGATGTATGAGGAGTACACGCCCGGAAAACCCTTCAGATTATCCACGAACATACCCGAATCGTCTATGAGGAAGTCCGAGAGCCCTTTGGCCCTGAGCTCTCTTATGCCAGCTTCGACGACCTCCTCCAAGGAGGATACCTGCGGCTCTTCGTAAGATATGCGGACGTGTTCGAATTCGATGCCCAGTCCGGTGAAGGCCTCGGCGAATTCCTCGACCTTGCCGGGATTGGATGTCACAACCTTCAGGATCATGTGTATCTGGCTCTCCCTTTTATCACTTCTACTCTCTCCAAAACGGCTCTGGCTTCAGGCATACTATTCTTGTACGATCTCAGGATGGTATCGTATCCGTTCTTGACGGAAGAGTGGGCCGAGGAGAATGCTCTCTCCAGGAGATGCATATCCACGCCAAGGGCTTCTGTGTCCGCTCCGATGTCCCCCATGGAGAAATCGATGAATCCTATGCTGCCGTCTTTGCAGACAATCATATTGGATGTGGTAAGATCGCCGTGGCATATGCCGGCGGCATGGAGCTTCGCCACGGCCACACCGATCTTCTCGCATATTTCAAGTGGGCGCTCGGCGGAGTCGATGACATCTTTTGCTTTGGGGCCCTCAAGAAGCTCCATTGTAATGCTGCCCTTCTGCATATCTATGTCATAGATGACCGGGGTTCTTACCCCGGCGGCCCTGGTCTCCCTTATGACCCTGGCCTCTTTTCTTATGCGGGAGGCCCCGATCCTGCTCTCTATCTCGGGATGGCGATATCCTTTGGGTAACCGCATCTTAACAGCAGCTCTCCTTCCGTGGAATACGGATTCGGTTATCACCGCTTCCGCACCTCTCCCTATTTCGATATCCATCGGGTTCAGGATGTCATATCATGAACATATTTTTATCCTTATAACAAAGTCTTCTGGACAGGGAGGGTGAAGATTGAGATACACCATCACCGGAGACAATCTACAATTTGTCAATATACAGCTTGAACCAGACGAGACCATAAGGGCCACGCCCGGGAATTTCAAGTATATGAGCGGTAACATGAGGATGGATGCCAAGATGGAAGGCGGTCTCTTGAAAGGACTCAAGAGATCCATATCCGGGGCGTCCTTCTTCCTTGTCAACTTCAAGAGCGAGGGAGGTAGCGGAGTCGTCGGCCTGGGCGGGAACGTCCCCGGCAAGATCATAGATCTGAAGCTGGACGGCACCAAGACCTATCTTTTGCAGAGGAGCGCGTACTTGGCTTCCGATCCCGGTGTCGACGTAGACATAGGTTTCCAGAAGAAGCTGGGCAGCATCTTCTTCGGAGGAGAGGGCCTGGTCCTTCAGAGGGTCAGCGGCAAAGGTGTCGCTTGGGCAGCGGCCTGCGGTGACTTCAACGTCATCGATCTCAAGCCCGGAGAGCAGTACAAGGTCTCCACAGCCAACGCTGTAGCCTGGGAAGAGTCCGTGAAGTATGACATCGCGGCAGTGGGCGGCTTCAAGAATGCCCTCTTCGGAGGAGAAGGGCTCTTCGTCACAACCCTGACAGGGCCCGGCAAGATAGTGATACAGTCCATGACGCTGTCGGAACTCGCAGCTTCTCTGTACCAGTACATGCCACAGAGCTGAGGGATTAAAATGGAAGCAACAAACGAGAAGAGAAAATCCACGACCCTGTCGGGGATACTGCTGGTGCTGTGCGGTGTGGGTCTCGTGGCCCTCATAGCGTTCGTGATAATGACGCCCGGGGTCCTTGAGTCCCTTGCAACTCTGGCAATCATCATTGTCGTGGCCATTGTGCTGATTGCTCTGGTGATATTCTTCCTGATGGCGATTCTTGCCATACCCATGTACATGTACAAGGGGGAGAAGTACCAGGTCGACAAAGCCTATGGTCTGGATGAGGTTAAGTCAGTCAAAGAGACAGACTCGGACGAAAAGGACGACAAGAACTGATCCTTCCAGCTAAACACCTTTATCAACCCCTTTACTCTTTTTCATCATCGTGCATAGACTCAGTACGGGCTCCAACTCCTTCGATGATCTTCTGGGAGGAGGCATAGAATGCGGCAGCGTCACTCTGCTGTACGGCGAGGCCGGAACAGGGAAGACGAACATATGCCTCCAGGCCGCCTTCAGCTTGATCGAGAGCGAGGGCAAGAAGGTCGCATATGTGGATACTGAGGGGTTGTCCTCAGAGAGGATAGAGCAGATATCCTCCGGCGAGGAAGCCAGGAAGAATCTTCTGGTGTTCCAGGTCCGCAGCTTCGAGGAACAGATCGACAGGATCGCAAGGGTCGTCCGCCTCGCCGAGGCCAATGACAAGATAGGACTGATCATCGTGGATTCCATGACCATGTATTATCGTTTGAAATCCGACGATACGTCTGTGAGGAATGAGTTCGTGAAGCAGACGGAGATGCTGTTGAACGCGGCCAGGAAGAGCGAGGTGGCCGTATTGCTAACTTCGCAGGTATACACCAACATAGGCGCAGGCACGATAGAGTTCCTCGGAGGTCACGCCATGCATCATAATGCGAAGACAATAATCCGTTTGGAGAAGAAGGGCAATGGCCGCAGGGCCGCGATCATGGTAAAGCACCGCAGTATACCTGAAGGTCGGAAAGCCACATACTCCATAACGGAGAAAGGTATCTCCGACTAAAGGGTCCTGGTCATCGTGTATTCCGCCAGGGCGATCATGAAGTCCTTGTCCTCTGAGGGCTCCAGTGCATCCAGGCAGTCGATGGCTTTATTGATGTATCCCTCTGCAGTTTCTATGGCGTAATCCAGACTGCAGGCTCTTCTGAGTATGCTCCTGACCTCATCTATCTCCGCATCTGTGGCATCTGTCTTGCCCAGTGTATCGCGGAAGACCAGCAGGTCCGCCCTGTCCGCTATGTTCTTCAGGGCGTGGCAAACGATGACAGTGCTCTTTCCTTTGCGTATGTCATTCCCGGATGATTTACCGGTAACGGCCGGGTCTCCGACTATCCCCAGGATATCATCGTACATCTGGAAAGCGACGCCCAGGTTCATGGCGTATCCGTGCACGGCATCCACGACCTCCCTGCTCGCGCCCCCGATCATAGCGCCTCCCGCGGCGCCGGCAGCGAAGAGAACACTGGTCTTCAGTCTGATGGTCTCGATGTACTCATCCATGGTGACCTCGGCCCCGTTCTCGTTGTTTATATCCATCTGCTGACCCCTGGCCAGGTCCCAGACGGATTTGGAGACCACTCTCAGGATCTCTTTGACCGTTTCGCCGTCCACATCGAGATCGGCGATTATCTGGAAGGCCTTAGCGAACAGTGCGTCTCCCGCCAATACCGCTGTGGGCATGCCATACTTCACATGGGAGGTGGTCATGCCACGGCGCTTCTCGTCCCCGTCCATGAGGTCGTCGTGGATCAGTGTGAAATTGTGTATGTATTCTATGGCAACAGCAAGGGGAACGGCCTTCTGACCATCCCCTCCGACCGCCCTGCATGCGGCGATGACCATGGCAGGTCTCATCCTCTTTCCGCCGGCATAGGGGTACTGTCTTGCCGCTTCAATGAGATTGGCGGGCAGTTCGTCTTCTATGTATGATTCGATCGGCTTGCTCAGCTCGTCGGACATCTGTTTCAATATCTTCTTGACGTCGGTCATTTCAGGCCTTCCATCCATTTGCGTGTCTCTCCCATGACGATATACTCTGCATCAGAGAGCTCTCTTATGTCAGAGGAACCGGTCAGCAGCATCGCCGCCTTCAGTTCCTCTTTGATCAGTTCCAATATGGCGATCACGGCCTCCGGGGATTCGGTGGCGGCCTTTAGGAAAAGCCCCGCCGCACCTGCGCAGCAGGCACCCATGGCGACGGACCTGGCAACATCCAGTCCGGAGACTATGCCCCCTGAGGATATCAGCGGGACGCCGACGTTCGCCTCGAGGAGTGAAACGGGTGCGGGTATGCCCCAATCGAAATAAGTCAGGCCCAGCTCAGAGCGCACGGTGTCCTCTCTGTCTCTGGCCCTGTGCATCTCCACCGCGGAGAAGCTCGTCCCCCCCATTCCCGCCACGTCTATGGCGGCAACCCCTATCGCGGAGAGCCTTGCGGCGGTCCTCGCCGATATGCCGGCGCCCGTCTCCTTGGCTATGATCGGGACCTCCCGGGCTATGCTCCTTATCGCATCGTAGCAGCCTTTGGCGTTGGTATCCCCCTCGGGCTGGACAACCTCCTGAAGGAAATTCAGGTGGATAGCGACATAATCCGCACCGATGAGATCCCTGGCAACGGCCACGTCGGCCGCCGTGTACGCCCTCTTCCCTTTTTGGCGGACCAGCTGAGGTACGCCCACGTTCCCTATCACCAGAGGGACATCATAATCCTTGACTATCTCGTAGGATGCAGTGTCGATTCCCTCTATGGCGGCCCTTTCGCTGCCCACTCCCATGCCCACGCCCATCTCGGCGCAGGCCTCGGCTATGTTAGCATTGATCTTCTCGGCCCCTTCGAAGCCGCCGGTTATGGCGGTCACAATAAACGGGAAATCCAGCTTCTTGCCCAGGACCATGGCGGATGTATCTATCTCGTCCAGGTCCACTTCGGGCAGAGCATCGTGTATCAGGGTGACGTCGTCCCAGTATCTGTATCCCGGGAGGATCTCCCGGTTAAGGCATATCTCTATGTGGTCTGCCTTTCTTTTTTTCATCTGTGTCATAGGATACCGCCTTTTGCCGTGGTGCAGACGACACTCTCTCCGCGCAGGAGATTCAGAAGCCTTCCTTCCACGTTGCCGTTCACCAGTACGCAATCTCTTTTGTCAGAGCACATCCTCAACATAGCCTCCATCTTGGCGCGGACGCCTCCGGTGACATCATCGACATTATGCTTGGTGCTTACTTCCTTTAGGATTGTACTATCAACTTCATAATATAACATTGCATCCCGTTCTGTTTTGGGATTCTTATCATATAAGCCGTCTATATCTGAGACGAAGACCACCATTTCCGGGCTGAAAAGCTCTGCCAGTCGCTCCATGATCTGGTCGCCGGAGCATATGGCGAATCCGAGGCTTCGATCGGTGACCACGTCTCCGAAGAGCACGGGGACGATGCCCAAAGCTCGGAATCTGCGTATAGGTTCGCTGTTATCGAAGATGAGCTCTCTGTTATCCATTACGAAGCAGGACCCTGTCGGTATGGAAATTGAAGGGATCCCGGCGGTTATGAGCTCTGAAACGACCATGGAGTCAAGCTCTCTGACGTCGTAGCATATCTGGGCCACTGCAGGGATCTGGCTTTCGTTCTTGAAACCAGAGTTTATACGGTGTTCCTTTGCCAGTACGTGGCCGAAGGACCCGGCGCCGTGTACGATCACGACTTCTTTCCCCGACTCCTTGATCTCGCGACAGAGCCTGCCGACAACCTCGGAGTTGAACGTGCGGTAATGCGTCTTGTCCGTTATCACGCTCCCGCCCAGCTTGATGAGTATCATCATGTCGGATATTTTGTCCTCGATTATAAACTGTATGTGCGCACAGCGCCCGCGTACGCCTCATTCAGCTGAAAACAACCGCGGACCGAAAGGCCAGCGCATACGCTCATGCAAGAAAAAGGAAAAGTGGCTGACAGCGTATCTGTTTTCCCGTACGCTCGCGCAATACAGTACAGACAGTTACGCGGGCGGACTT
>JAQVOB010000082.1:0-2505 GCA_028702835.1 Candidatus Methanomethylophilaceae archaeon | reverse complement strand
AGAACGCCATGAACAAAATAGCCGTGGCAACGGCTGTCGAGGGAGAGATCGCGGTCAAGAGCGCGGCCTATGCCATCAAATCCGAGCCTCAGGTCGAAGTAGGCAGCAAGAGCATCATGGGGATGACGGTCCCCAGGGTGGAGGCCAAGATAACACGCGGTAACATCCTGAGCAAGGGTTACGGTGTGATATCAACCTCTGCCTACATCGAGGAGGCCTCCGAGGCCTTCGAGAAGCTCCTGGTGACCCTTGTCCGCGCAGCGGAGATAGAGACCACCATGAAGAAGCTCCTGGACGAGATCGAGAAGACCAAGAGGAGGGTCAACGCCCTCGAGTTCAAGGTCATACCCGAGCTCCTCGAGGATAAGAGATTCGTGGAGTTCCGCTTGGAGGAGATGAGCAGGGAGGAGACCATCCGCCTTAAGCATCTCAAGGGCAAAGGGGAGAAAGCCTGAAGATGTGGCTTGAGGACTGGTTCCTGTCTTTGAGGGAGGATCCCGAGAAGCTAGCGAAGGTCTTCAAGACGATCTGGATAGTATCCTACTCCGTGCTGATACTCGGGTTCTTCCTGATAATCTACGCACTGCTCTTCCTATGAAACCATTTAAGAAACACAATTTTCCTATTTTCTGAAATCGTGCATATCCACCTTACCGTTCCCGAGATGGACTATAGGCATTATCCCCGGGTCCGGGTTGAAGTTGTGCATCTTCTGGTACTCGGTCTGATCCTGCCAGGTCGATGCGTTGATCATCTTGACGCCCCTGTACTCTGAATAACCTGCGCCGTGGACGTGGCCGGTGACGAATATATCAGGGACGGTTCCCATGGCCAGGTAGTCCTTTTTCTCTGGCGCAAGGGCATTCCTCTGCCCGTATATCGGAGACAGGTGGCGCATAACCAGCATCTCCTTCATCACGGCCAGTGGGTTCTCGTAGGTCAGCTTCTGCACCCCGGAGATCCAGTCATCGATGCTGCGGCCGTGGTACGTGAGCACTGTGCGCCCCTCTATATTCATATATACAGGGTTCCCGGCCAGCAGGACATTGGAGTCGAATGAGCCGGTGAAAACAGATCCCAGGGCCGGCTGCGGTTCGGCGAGGCGGCAGGCGTCGTGATTGCCCGGCTGCACTACGACTTTGATATGGTCGGGTATCTCCTTCAGATGCTCCGCCAGGGCCTCGTACTGCTTGTATATCCCGGTTATGCTGAGCTCCTGCTCCTGTCCCGGGAAGATGCCTATGCCGTCGACCACGTCCCCCGGGAGGACTATGTAATTCAGCTCCTTCTCCTCGGAGTTCTGTTTGAGCCATCTGATCATCTTCTCCCAGGTCTTCTCCAGGAAGGTGCAGCTTCCTATATGGACGTCCGAGAGGAATGCAACAGAGGACACGTTATCGTTGGCAGTCCAAGAGTTGTTGGAAGGTACATCGGGCCATACGATCTGATCGGCGATTATGGTCTCTCTTTTCCGGCCCGGTTCCTTATTGCCCGGCCTTCCGATGATCCCTATGACCTGATCGTTGACGTACACATCGTTTATGGCAGGTGTGGTGTTCAGGACCAGGACCTTGCATCTTGTTCCCTGGTCGTCCTCAACGGTCAGGATCTTGTGGCCGTTCTTCGTATCCTTGACATCACCCACCATGCCGATGACCCGGACTTCCCTGTCCATTCCCAAGGCCCTCTCTATGCTCATGGTACTGCCGAAATCCCTGTGCCTCTCGATTATCTTCTTCAGTATCGAATAACGGCTCTGGAAGTATCTGACGAAGTCGTCGATGCTGCCCTCGCAGGTCGAGTTTCCTGTGATGTCCGAGTCCGGAATGATCTTGATATCGCCGAGGCGCTTGTTGGGGGGCCTCACGGCTTTGAATGACTGGCACATTGCCTTGTCACCGGAGAGGAAGGCCTCGATATCCGCTTTGGTCACGAATGCGGAGCTTTTCGAGACAGTATCAAGGATGTTATTGAGGAAAGGCACAGGGTCTGAGGAGGAGAGCACGATCTCTAATGCATCCGGTGACAGGAACATATCCCTCCTTGCCGCTGCGCTTAGTACCTCTGGCCTCATGAGAGGAAAGAGAGGGGACAAGCCTATAAATGTTCACTGTCCACAGGTTCGATTGTAACAATTAAAGCCACGTGGAACTTATACCCGGCCGATGCCTTCGGTCAGGATAGTGAGCCGGGTCAATCCCAGTGAGGACCCGGAAAAGGTCAGGACGGCGATCCTTAACGTATTTCCGGATGCCGTGATAGAGACGGAGGGAGGATATGCCAGAGGCGAGGCCCAGAGCCTCAGTAATTTCGGGCTCATGATCCGTCGCCAGAAGATGCTTGACACGACCCGGGCCGTCCTTCTCAAAGGGATGTCGGGGGATCGTACGAGATTCCTGCTGAACAAACAGGTGGCGCTTGTCGGTAAGATATCCTTCTGTGACAGAGGACAGGTGCTTGGCCCCATAGAGGTCACGGTGACGGATGAGGGAATAGAGGCATTGA
>JAQVOB010000081.1:0-2542 GCA_028702835.1 Candidatus Methanomethylophilaceae archaeon | reverse complement strand
ATCTAGAAGCGCTCAAGGACCAGGTGCGTACCCGATCTCAGATATATCAGAGGAACTCCCAGCTTCCGGAGCTTTCTCCTGAGCTCCTTATCATTGGTGAGTACGTAACCGGACGTCAGAAGAGCGGCCTCTATGACCGCCTCGTCACCGGTCTTCTCCGTCTTCAGTACCTCATACCTTCTGGCCAGGGAGAGAGCGACCTTGGAGAATTTGTTATCCAGGCGCTTCAGCTCCCCTACGATCGGCCCCGGAACGACGAATCTGCATTCCCCGATCAGATTCCTGACCTCTATGTCGATATTGAGCTTCGTCTCAAAGGGCATCAGAAGCGCGTTGGTGTCCAACACGACTGTCTGCATGTTCACTCGACGATCCCGTATCCGATAAGTCTCCACTTGTTAGAGATCCTTCTGGATATGGCGACCCTCTGGTCCTTCATCACGCAAACTGGTATCTTCAGCACGACGTCGACTGTGTCTCCCTTACCGCTGCTGGTGACGCCCACTGTAGTGGCCGTCCCTATGCTGAGCATCAGGGGCTCGTTCGTCTTTATCTCCTCTACTTTGATATCAGAGGACGAACCGACAACGCGGTCCAGAAGATGCACGTTCATGGAGAATTCGTGGGCGACTCTCGGAAGGTGACCGGGCCTGCCGACCATCCTGCCTGTCAGTCCGTCGGACTTCGTCATGGAGGGGTCCAGTTTCGTACCTATCGCAACAAGGCCGCCCGGGTGCACCTCATTAACATTGCAGCCGCCTGCGAACAGGGATATGATCTTCGTCGTGATCCTCTGCCACTCGGTCTTGCCGCCGACCTCCCTCTTGTAACCCGGGGAGACCTCTATCTCATCGCCGACCCTGAGTGTCCCCTGTATAAGGGTGCCTCCCAGGACTCCGCCTTTGAGCTCCTCCGGCTTGGCACCGGGGGAATTGATATCGAAGGACCTTGCGACATGCATGAGAGGCGTTGACTCCAGATCCCTGGTGTGCTTCGCGATTATGTGCTCCTCTATGGTCTCGATCAGCTTGTCCAGGTTAACCCCGCTGTTTGCCGAGAGCGGAACAATGGGTGCGTTCTCGGCTATGGTGCCTTTAACGAACTCCTTGATCTGCTTGTAGTTCTCGATCGCCTCTTCACGGGTGACGATGTCGATCTTGTTCTGAACGATTATGATCTTGTCTATCCCTATGATGTCAAGAGCAACAAGATGCTCCTTCGTCTGGGGCTGGGGACATTCCTCATTTGCCGCCACCAGAAGTATGGCGCCGTCCATCAGGGCCGCGCCCGAGAGCATCGTTGCCATAAGGGTCTCGTGACCCGGGGCATCGACAAAGGATATTATCCTGTGGATCTCCGCAGGAGTACCGCAATTAACGCAGACCTCCGCGGAACCGTAGGCATCTGTGCCTTCGCATTTTGGGCATTTGTACAACGTGACATCGGCATACCCCAGTCTTATCGAGATCCCTCTCTTGACTTCCTCGGAGTGCCTGTCGGTCCACTCACCGCTGAGAGCTTTGGTAAGCGTGGTCTTGCCGTGGTCAACGTGCCCGATCATCCCAATGTTGATCTCGGGCTGCCTGCATGTCTTCATCAGTTACCCGCAGCCTCATCCTTGGGAGGCGAGAGGATCTCTTCTACTGACTTGGAGCCGTACTCGTCTATGACCATGTTGATCTGGACTATTTCCCCGGATATGACGGAGCCGCGCACTGCGACCCTGCGCCTCTGACCGGGAACTTTCTCGTGGAAGCAGTTGCCCTCGGAAAGGAGAAGTTTCCTTTTCCTGTTCCCGGGAAGGTCCCTCTTCATCGGGGTGCCGGTTCCGTCGCTTCCGCCTGTTATCTTCAGCTTAAAGCCGGGGAGGCCAACAAAAATTCCGTCCACAACCTCTCCGATGCCTTTGCCGATCAGAGAGTTCGCGTGGTGGCCCGACACGGCAACGTTGTAGGACTTGCCTGTCTTTGCGTCGTTTATCACGGTTTTGAAATCTACCATTTGAACACCTGTGATGCCCGTCTATTAAAGGAAAGTCTATAAAGATTTGCATTCAGGACTTGGGTTCTGACGGCGGGTTCTCTTCTTTTTCCGTCTTATGCTTCTTGCGGGACCTCTGCTGCTTCCTCTTCTCCATATAGCTTAGGAGGGTCGAGAACCTGCTCTTGAAACTCACTATGGTGTTGACTTGGGCGGGATCCACGCCGCTGTAGTAAGCGAGATAGATGGAGACGTAATCCCCGATCATTATGGCTCTCAGGCCCCTCTCTATCGCCGTACGACCTCTTATCCGGATGAGGAGCGGGTTCATACCTCTTTCACGGAGTGTGCACACGGTGACATTAAGGAGCTTCATCATCATCTTGGAGGACTCGTCCTCCTGGAAGAGAATTATCTGGAAAGCCTCTCTTTTACTGCCCTCGGTCCACCACATAATGTCGTTGTGATTCGACTCCGGTATGGTGCCGCTGAACGCCATCATCTTCGAATTCTCGTTGATCTGGGTCTTCCATCTGTATGCGGATGCTGAGAGCACTGAGGA
>JAQVOB010000034.1:0-10263 GCA_028702835.1 Candidatus Methanomethylophilaceae archaeon | reverse complement strand
TTCAGGTCGACGATATATTCCTTGAATTCCAAAGCATCGCCTCCCGCCATATGCTGTATTAGATGCGCATTGTTCTATATTTACTTGTTGAAAATTCGTTTTTATTAAACAAGGTTTATATATTTACGTTCTCAAGACACATTAAGTCTGTATTTTTTTGCTACAATAATAAAAGTTATATTGTCCTTTTAAAATTTTAGTATAAAAACATTTTGACAAATAATGTAGTAATACGCCTAAAAATATTTGGATTATTCATCCATCCATGTTTTCTGTATTAATAGTTACTACGGAATATGACCGCCTAGCGTACCAAACGCATAGGAGGGTTTGTTTGTCAAAAGAAGAGATACTCAACAAATTGAGCGACGCCGTGGTCACGGGGAAGATCGACCAGGCCAAAGCCGGGGCGAAGGAAGCATTGGCAGCAAAGATGGAGGCTCTTACCGCCATCAATGAAGGGCTTGTCAAAGGAATGTCCATTGTGGGAGACAGATATGCGGCACACCAGGTCTACCTGCCCCAGGTCCTGATGTCAGCCCATACGATGTACGCCGGTCTGGACATACTCCTGCCTGCGATACCTAAAGCACAGGCAGACAACATGACAAAATGCACTGTCGCCGTCGTTGAAGGGGATGTTCACGACATCGGCAAGAATATAGTCAAGACCATGCTGACCGCCGGCGGTTACGACTGCATAGATCTCGGGAAGGATGTTCCGACCGAGAAGATCGTAAGCACGGCGGAGAAAGAGAAAGTGAAGATTGTGGCCCTCAGCACTCTCATGACGCCGACGATGGACGGAATGAAGGACGTTGTGGACGGCCTCGTGGAAAGCGGATACCGTTCTAAGGTCAAGGTGTGCATAGGCGGTCCGCCTACATCTCCCGCGTTCGCCAAGGAGATCGGTGCGGACCACAGGGATTCCAACGCACAGGACTGCGTTGCGTGGCTTAAAAAGGCGGTGTGATTGAAATGACAGAAGGAATGACACATGTAGAGCGTGTTATGGCTGCTATTACCAATGAGAAAGCGGACAGGCTGCCCGTATATCCCATTGCCTGCGGTGTCAACAGAAAGCTCCTGAACGGAGGCAAAGGCGTTTCGTACCGCGACTGGTGCCACGATCCCAAGCTTTTCGCGCAGGCGTTCATAGAAGGTCAGAAGTACTTCGATTTCGACATGGCCATCGGACTGATGGACCTCTCTGTTATGGCGGGAGATCTGGGTGCCCACGTCAGGATGGACGAGCAGAATACGCCGTTCGTTGACAAGCACATAGTGAACAGCCTTGAGGATTATGAGAAGTTCGAGGTCCCCGACATAAAGAAGGGGAGATCGGGAGTTCTCATAGAAGGAACAAGGCTGTTCTCCAAGGCTCTGGCAGGTCAGGTCATAACGGCCGGTTTCTTGGAGGGACCGCTTCTGGCTCTCTCTCAGACCGCAGGGGCCGAGAGGATGTTCATGGACATGTTCACGGACCCTTCCGCGATACACAAAGCGCTGAAGGTGATCACGGACTACGATGCGGAGATGGTGAAAGCATTCGGCACCACAGGATGCAACGGCCTGTGCTGGGACAATCTGTGGGCCAACTACTCCTGTCTCGGAGATGCAGAGTACGGGGAGTTCGAGGCACCTTATGCCCAGAAGCTGAATAAGCTGACGGGGGAGAACGGCATGGCATTGGCCATACACAACTGCGCTGACCTTCCGCACCTGGATACCCAGATAACGAAGTTCAAGCCGGCGATATACTCGATGGCATACTACCCGCTCATACCCGGGTCCCCCTCTGCTTCAGAGGTCATCGAGAAAGGCTATGCCGACAATTGCCTCGTAGGCGGCCAGATAGATCCGCAGCTCTTCATAAGGGGCACTGTTGAGAAGATATCCAAGGTCACGTCAGATCTCTGCCACGAGGTGAAGACCGCTCTCTGCAAGAGGGGCCTTAACGGCAGATACTGCATAGCCAGTGGCTGCGAGGTACCTCCAGACATCAACACGAAGCTTGAGAACATCAAAGCGGTAGTTGATGTAACGAAGAAAGAGGGACGTCTGAACTGAAACCCTTTCCAAACCTCTTCCAAACACTTTTCACAATGAGCAAGAGGCAGGATATCAATGGTCGACGGATTCTACGAGGCTATGCGGGCGAAAGGTTTCTCATATAACACCACGGCAGCGCTGAAGAAATTCAGATGTCCGGAGTGCGGATTCGAGTTCTCGATGATGTACGCAAGAGCCATAGCCTGTAAGGGCTGTTCCGAGGCCAACAACAACTGTCCCAAGCTCAGATGCTCCAAATGCGATTCGGAGTTCTTCATGACAGATACGCCGCAGGTAAGCAATGATTACCAGCAACGGAATCTTTCGGAGCACATAGGCCGGATAGTGACCAAGTACAACAACGATATGGGATATGCTCACAAGAGGTGAACCTATGAATCTCGGACTTGGCCTGGATACAGGCGGTACATACACAGACTCAGTGATAATGGATTTCTCAACAGGCGAGGTGCTCAGCAAGGCGAAGTCCCTGACTACAAGGGATGACCTCTCCAAAGGAATAAAGGAATCCATAGATAAATTGGACCAGAAGCTGCTGGACAACGTCAGACTGATATCCATGTCGTCGACGCTGGCGACCAACTCCATAGTTGAGGGCAAGGGCTGCAGCGTCGGACTGATCTCCATAGGCAGGGATTTTGACAGGTCCATACCTGTGGACGAATACGTCAGGATATCGGGCGGTCATACACTTTCAGGAAAAGAGAGCGAGCCTCTCGACGAGAAAGCCGCAGCGGAATTCATGAGGTCCGTTCACGGGAAGATAGACGGGCTCGCCATAGCGTCATATCTCAGCGTGAGGAATCCCGATCACGAGAAGAGGGTGAAAGCCCTAGCAAAGGAGATCCTGGATGTGCCGGTGGTCTGCGGTCATGAGCTGTCATCGAATCTGGGGTTCAACGAGAGGACTGTAACGTGCATAATGAACGCCAGGCTGATACCCATAATCGAGGATCTGATAGAATCGGTCAAGCAGGTGATGGGCGACAGGGGAACCGGCGCGCCGCTGATGATCGTCAAGGGCGACGGGTCCCTGATGAGCGAGAAGGTAGCATTGGAGAGACCGATCGAGACGATACTCTCCGGGCCCGCGGCCAGCCTCATAGGGGCCAAGATCCTTACGGGAAGAGAGGACGCCATCGTCATGGACATGGGCGGCACCACGACGGACATAGGGATACTCAGGAAGGGCAACCCGCGTCTGGAAGAGAAGGGAGCCATAATAGGGGGGAGGAGGACCCACGTTCTCGCGGCGGAGATAGCCACGTCAGGGCTGGGCGGGGACAGCAGGATAATTGTCAACGGTGATAAGTTCTCACTAACCGCCCTCAGGGTAATGCCCCTCTGCATAGCCGCATCCAAATGGCCTCAGCTGGAGGAAAGGCTCAGGGAGGTGTCGGAGAGGAGATCCAGACCGACCCCGGAGAGCATGGACCCCAAGAGCATAGTGCAGGACGTGGAGTTCTTCATCAGACTCAAGGATCCGAGAGGCATAGCGCTCTCGGAAGAGGACAGGAAACTGCTGGAATACATCAGAAAAGAACCGTTCTCACTGAAGGAGGCAGGGGATGCCCTCGGCATCCATCCGTTCATCTTCAACATAACGAAGATGGAGGAGGCAGGTGTTGTTCAGCGCATCGGTGTCACGCCCACGGATATTCTTCATGCAGAGGGAAGCTATGTGGAATACAACAGGCAGGCAGCCATTTACGGGGTCCAGCATCAGGCCAAGAAGCTCGGGATGAGCACGGAGGAGTTCGTTGCCTTCGGGAAGCAAGAGGTAATAGATAAGTTGGCCTCAGAACTTCTGAAAGAGCTGTTCTTCGAGGAGACTGGCACATTCGAGCCGGACACCATAGGTAAGGACCTGATGACAAAGGCGATCAAGGGGAGATTCGGTTTGGACTATTCATGCAGGATAACTCTCAACAAGCCGATAATAGGCATAGGGGCGCCGGTGGCGGCATATTATCCTCAGGTGGCGGAGAAGTTCGACTGCGAGCTGATACTTCCCAAGTACGCAGAGGTAGGCAATGCGGTGGGAGCTATAACCGGGAGCATCGTGGAATCCATGGACATCCTGATAAGGCCGAAGCCCGGAGAGAATGCGGTCAATGATCCGAAGTGCTTCCTTTTCGCGCCATTCGGCAGAATGGAATTCGAAACGGTCACAGAGGCAGTTGATTACGCCGAGAAGAAAGCATCGGAGATCCTGTTGGATATGGTAATCTCAGAAGGGGCGGAGAATCCTAAGTTGGAGATGGAGAGGATCGACAGGAAGTACGAGTTCGGCTCCGGTTACGGAGCCGATGCTCTGCTCGAGACTCATGTGAAGGTATCTGCCGTGGGGAAGCCCAAGCAGTTCAGGCCCATGGAGAAGACATCCTACTACTCGGACCTGAAACAGGCTTGGGACGTCTGATCACTTCAGATCCTTGACGGATATGATGTGCCAGCCGAACTCGGTCCTCACGGGACCGACCACATCGCCCTTCTTGGCTGCGAAGGCGGCGTCCTCGAACTCCTTCACCATCTGACCCTTGGAGAACCATCCGAGGTCCCCTCCCTTGTTCTTGGACGGGCATTTGGAGAATCTCTTGGCCAACTCGGCGAAGTCCTCTCCCTTCCTTATCCTTTCCATTATCTTCTGAGCGTCCTTCTCGGAACCGACCAATATGTGAGCTGCGTTCGCTTTGGTTGCCATGATGGCATTATGGCGCAGGTCGTTTATATCCTGAACGCAGGCTCAGATCTTCCTGCCCGTCTTCTCCAGGAATCTGTCGAGCTTCTTCCTCTCGGATCGCCAGTAAGCTTTCTTTATCGGGGGGATCAGGGTGAACAGAATAAGAGCCAGCCGGAAGAGCCTGCTGGGGAAGACCTTCTTCCTGTTCTTCTCGATGCCCTCTATCATCCTCCTTGCCACGAGGTCCGGCTCCTGCACGGGATAGGGCCTCTCGAAATCTGTCTCCGAAGCAGACCTGAAGAAATCCGTGTTCACGGCCACCGGATATAGCACAGTCAGCCTGACGTTCCCGGGCTTCTCCAGGCGCAGCGACTCCTGGAATCCATTGAGGGCGAATTTCGTGGACCCGTACAACGCATATCCGGGCATACCCAGTATGCCGATCCCTGAGCAGGTTATGGCGAAAGCGCCCTCCCTCCCGCCAAGCCGCCGGACGAATCTCTGATAGGAATATATCGGGGATACGGTGTTGGTATCGAATATCCTCTGTATCCTGTCCCAGTCCTCATAATCTATTATCTCGTAATAGGCGAACCCGGCGTTCGCTATGAAAACATCTATGGTCCCGAATTCCTCGTACGCCTTCTCAAAAAGCAGGTCGACACCTTCCTTTGAGGATATATCGCATACGAAAGGGACCGCATTCAGGTCTGCCAACGATTCCACGGCGTCAGTTCTGAGATCGGCGGCGAGGACCCTGCTGCCTTTGCAGAGCAGAAGTTTCAGCATCTCCATTCCTATGCCGCTGTTGGCCCCGGTGAGGACGACGTTCTTCCCGGAAAGGTCCATGGTATACCTCATCTCCCAGTTCGTATTTAGCGGGATTCATCGAGGACGGGGTTGACATAGCGCTTCCTGCGTGTAAGTCTTCCCCGCTCTATGGCCCAGAACGGGCATCTGTGGAGGCAGGCGAGGCACAGGTCGCAACGATCCTTAACCCAGGCCGCCCTGCCGTCCTTTATCTCAATGGCATCTGCCGGGCATATCCTGGCACACAGACCGCATCCGGTGCATTTGCTGTTGAGCCTGAATTTTGACGTCTTCCTTCCTCTGATGAAGTACCCCCGGGCGATACCTGTCATGAATCCCGGGCCTTTGTTGCTGTTATGATTCCCTCTGCTCCTTTTTCGGATTATCGAGGCTATTTCTTCCGCTTTCCCGTCCACACCTGAGAGCAGCTCGTCTATCTTATCCTGAGGAGGCACTCTGAAGAGAGGAGTGTAATTCTCGGGCATCTTGACGGAGAACACGTAATCCAGTTTCAGATTCCTGGAGCCGAGGAGTCTCTCCGCCTCGGAGTCGGCCCTGCTGGTGAATGTCCCGCAGGTCAGTACCAGGAATATCTCCGGGGTTCCGTTGATGAATGAGATGCGTGAGAGAAGGTCCACTATGGTCACGGGAAGTCCGTAGAAGTGCACCGGGCATACGATTCCCACGATCCCGTCGTGCTCCAATCTGCAATCCCCTCTTGTGAGATCCGCGGCAGATACCACGTCTCCGCCCAGCCTTTCCTTAAGAGCCAAAGCGACCTGCAGGCTGTTCCCCGTGCCCGTGTAACAGATTATCACGCTCTGCTCATGGCGTGCATCCGATAAACTGTTTTTCCACAACATATTCATCATGATGATGCATTCAACCCTAACATGACAGCTCTCAAATCGCTGAACCCGGCCACGCTGAAGGAATCCGGATCCGTGGATACGACGGATCCGTCGGAGATACCCCGCATAGTGGAGAGAAGCAGGGCCGCGCAGGAGATCTGGGCCCTTGTCCCGCCCCGGGAGAGAGCAGTCCTTCTGAAGAACCTCAGACTGCGGATGACCGTTGAGGCGGACCGTGTTGCGGAGACTGTTCATAAGGATACGGGCAAACCGAGGGCCGAATGCTATAACACGGAGCTGCTGACATCTGCGGTATCCGCAGCCTATCACGAAGAGCTGGTCAAGAAATTCAAATTCAGGCAGAAGGTGGATCAGGGGCCCATGGGGCTGATGATGAGAATGATGAGGCGGAGATCATACCTGGAATACCTCCCCTTAGGAGTGGTTGCGGTCATCTCGCCTTTCAATTTCCCCCTGGCGATACCCTTCACCCAGATCGTGGCCGCAGTGGCGGCAGGGAATTCCGTGATACTGAAGCCCTCGAGCGAGACGCCGTTGACAGGTCAGCTGATATCCGATCTGTTCAGAGAATCAGGTTTCCCGGAGGATCTGGTGATCGCGATCCACGGACCGGGTACCAGCAGAGCCCTGGCGGCCTCTCCCGGAGTTAACAGGATAGTGTTCACGGGGAGCACGGAGACCGGCAGGGATGTGATGCGCTCGGCGGCCGCCAACCTTACGCCTGTGACGCTGGAATTGGGGGGCAAGGATGCGATGATCGTGTTCGACGATGCCGATCTTGATCGGGCGGCTGAATGCGCCGTATGGGCCTCCTTTGTCAATTCCGGACAGGTATGCGTCGGACTAAGGAGGATATATGTTCAGGAAGGCTCGTTCGAAAGATTCCTGGCACTTATGAAGGCCAAAGCATCCGAGCTCAGACAGGGGAACGGATGGGAGGACCCGGGCGTTTCTGTGGGACCGATGATAAACGAGGAGGCGGCATCCAAGATGGAATCGCTATGTGCCAGGATGATATCTGAAGGCGGAAGGGCGGTCATGGGCGGAAAGAGGAACCCAGACCTTACCGGAACATTCTTCGAGCCAACGATAATCGTCGGTGTACCCAAGGACGCCGGGTCCGTGGGCGAAGAGGTCTTCGGTCCCATAGTCAATCTGTTCCCGTTCTCTGATGAGGAAGAAGCGATCAGGCTGGCGGACAGCACAGAATTCGCTCTTGCCGGATCCGTATGGACCCGCAACATCGAGAAAGGGAGAAGGGTAGCATCAAATTTGAGATCTGGCACTGTGGTAGTGAACAATGCCATCTATACATACGGCCTTCCGGCAACGCCCTGGGGAGGCAGCGGGGAGAGCGGGTTCGGAGTTACGCATTCCGAGGAGGGTTTCAGGCAGATGATGCGCATGCACCATGTGCACGTGGACAAAGGTGCCGGTAAGGATGCCTGGTGGATGCCTTACACAGAGGAGAGCACAGAGCTCCAGAAGGATATAGTGACCTCCTTCTTCGGAGACGGGAAAGGGAAGATGGGGACAATCAGAAGATTCCTGTCCTCAAGGAAGAAGGGCTGAATCCCGTCAGGCCGGCGGTCTCAGAACCGCTGTTTCCGTTACCGGAGCAGTATCCCTAAGGGCGACAGCATCGGTAAAGCAGGCTGTATCGGTGATCGCCATCGGTGCGCAGACGGATCCCGCTTCCTCAGATGGGGGTGCCGCCGCAATGACCTGCAGCTTATCGTGAGGGGCTGAGCATCCGTTATCGCAGAAGACGTACTTCCTGCTGTATCGTGCTCCGGTGCTCGCAGGGGCCGCGGCCTCTGCCTCATGCGCCCTCCTTATCTTGAAGAAGAAATAGAGGCCCAGGGTGTACATCATCAGACCTCCGACCACTTCGCTCGTCCAGTATCCCCAATACATCGCTTCCATGGATACGGTTGAAGCGACTGCGTACACGGCGAGTGTGAAAAGCTTGCGTATCGCCGACGATGTTGCAGACACATGCACCTTGCGCAGTGTCTGCAGCAATGAGGATCCCATAGGGATCAGTATATACATCGGTGTGAAAGTTATGAATATCCTGAGGGCCTTGACCATCTCCGGCCTGAGGTGGGCGGTCCTCTCCGAATAAGTGAATGCCAGGACCAGCTCTTCTGCCGCAACGAATACCAGTATCGCCGTCGTTATCGTGACGGTCATGACGATGACCATGGTCCGCCAGTGGACGAACCATGCCTCCTTGTAGTCCTTTTTGGTGAGTATCACCGTAGAGGCGATCATGAGGGCGGATGCGTACGCGGCCGCCGGAATGGTGGCCATCGATATGAATATCCCCATCATGCTGTAGACTGCCAGGCCGTCGGGTCCTCCGCCGCGGATTATGAACAGATTGAGCAGGAGGTTCATTCCCGCGATTATGCACAGCTCTGCGGTCTGGGGGAAGCCCACGATCATGATGTTATCCAAGAGGTGCTTCCTGAGCCTGCCGAAGACAGGGCGCACATACGTCCTGCCGCTGACATACCAATAGAAGCCGACCATGCTGGCGATTCCCGTGGCAAGCACCGTTGCCACAGGGGATCCGGTCACTCCCATGTCAAGGGCGAATATGAAAACGGGATCCAGGATGAGGTTGAAGACCGATCCCGTCACGAGTACGAACATGGCCTTCTTGTTGGCTCCTTCCGCCCTCAGCAGGCCGGCCACCACACCATTGAACATTATAACGGCGGCGCCGACGAAGAAAGGTATCACGTAGTCTGATGCGGTATCGATCAGAGGCCCTGCGCCCATGGCTGAGAGCAGCGGAACTCTTAAGAGCAGAAGAACAGGGGAGAGCACGGCAGCGATGACCGCTATCAGGAGTATAGCCTGAGCCGCGAGCTGATTGGCCCCGGGCCTGTCGCCCATCCCTAGATGCCTTGCCACCGCTACGGATGCTCCTGCGCCTATGCCGTTGCCGATACCGACGATCATCAGATACAGTACGGCTGACAGGCCTATGACGGAAAGGGCGCCCGGACCGAGAGCGGAGCACCATACAGCATCGACAAAGGAATTCGTCTGAGCTATCAGAAGCGCTACGGCTATCGGCATAGCCGAGGCTGTGACGGCCTTCCGGGGATCAGCCAGTACGCTGGATACTATATGTGCAGAGCTTTCGCTTCCCATCCGTCAGGATCATTGGGAATCCGTAGATTTATAGATATGCAAAAAACGATTCTGCACACCGTTTCTTGGGATTCATGTTATGTTCCCTGCTGCAATACCTACGATCCCTTCTTCCCGCGATCCTTGGCAGCGCTGCGTTCATTTTCACGTTCGCCTTCAGGATCGGGGATAAGGGACGGAACGGAAAATCGAATCACGCAAAGACCCGGTCGGAGACCCCCCTGTCCGTATTGTGCAAGAATGGAGTGTGAATCTTCATTATATTCGTCCGGAAATCCCGTTTCCGGACATATTCATGTCTCCCTCATGGCGGAGTATTTTATGCTTTTGGTATTCCTTACGGCCAACGAATCCGATACGGATCGTTAAGGATTCAGAGCCTTAGTCTATATTAAAATGAAATCATTTATTTTAAATACAGATATAAGACGTTTTGGCAACGATTATATAGCCGTCATCGAAATCTTCAACTGTGAGCCCTTTATGCCTGAGCACTCCAAAAGCCTGATAACGAAGAGGAAAGCGGTATTGATGGTCGCATAACACGAGCGGCTCGACGCTGCTGACGCCGTACACGGTTAAGGCAGTTGATGAGACGCTGTACGCAGTATGGAACATCGTCACCTATAGTGAACTGCCATCCTCTGCGGTGATAAG
>JAQVOB010000033.1:0-10400 GCA_028702835.1 Candidatus Methanomethylophilaceae archaeon | reverse complement strand
GCCCTCTGTCCGAGGCCTGGGCGTACCATCTGAGAGCCTCGTTGGGGTCCTTGTTCACGCCGTATCCGTACTCGTGCATCCTCCCGATCTGCATCTGGGCCTGGGAGTATCCCAGCTCTGCTGCCATTAGCAGCCAGGAATAGGCCTCGTTCCTGTCCTGCTCCACGCCCTTGCCGTCAAAATAGGCCATCCCCACCTCATGCATTGCAGAGTCCATTCCCTTATCTGCGGCCTTCTTGAACCACTCGAGCGCTTCCACGTAATCCCTCTCTGCGATATACCCCTCGCTCAGAATCACACCGTACTCGGTCTCCGCATCAGGATGGCCTGACTCGGCAGAGTACTTCATGAGCTCCACTGCCTCGCCCTGCTTATCAGGATCGTTCATCAGCTCTAACGACCTCTTGTAAGCGAGCACAGGGTCCATTCCCTCGTGAGGGCTCATATCACGTTCACCACCTTCTTCTTCGACTGCATTATCTGCGCCGGGAGCATATTCATGCCGTTGCTCATATCGCACTCGATCACATGCCCGTTGCACTCAACGAACATCTGTATCAATCCGTTGACGTCCGCAGCGAAACGCACATTTATCTTGGTCCTGCCCCGGGAGATCTTGCCCGGAAGGGGGATCTCGAACCTTTTTATCATGAAGCCGTACGGCAAACCTGTATAGTAGGTCCCGGGATTCGCCTTTGTCTCATGAACCTCCAGCTCCAATGTCTTCTGATCATCCCGCTTTGGTCTGAAGACGGCCTCGGGCGTGATAGGAAGAGGAGTGCTCCTGAAAACCACATTGTATATCGTCTCGTTACCGTCCACACCCGCCTTTATTCCCAGCGTCTTGCTGAGTACAGGCTCCACGACGATGTTCCCATCGGAGAAGACGGAATCCGCATACAACGCGGAGCCTTTGGCCATGGATGTGAACGGCTCGTATATGTCCGTCCTGACGGTCGGAAGAGCATCGTCCACATAGCGCATCATGGCTGAGATCTGAGACTCGCCACCGGTCATGATCACCCTTGAGATGTCCCTCTCGCGGAGACCTGCGGACCTTACGGCGTTCAGCATCATCGTTGTCAGACGGAGGTTGAGCTCGTGGGTTGCATCCTCGAACTCCTCGCGCCTGACCGTGTAGGTCACCGGCATCCCGTTGACGTTTATCGTATCCGTCACCCTGTTGCGGGCGGTCAGAAGCTCCTTTACACGCCTAGCCTCAATGGCTATATCCCGCCTCATCTTGCTGTTGCGGTCAGCCTCCTTCTGCGTCATGCCGTACGCATCTATGATCTTCCTCTGAATTATGTTGGCAAGATGAAGATTCCAGTCCTTCCCTCCGAGATTCCTGCTTCCCTCATTCGCCAAAACGCTGAACTTGTTGTTACTGACCTTTATGACGGACGCATCGAAGGTCCCGCCCCCCAGGTCGAATATTATCAGGTTCCCCTCCCTGAACCTGTTCTCCTTGCAGTATGATATGCAGGCGGCCGTTGGCTCATTGATCAGCTCTATAGCCTCCAACCCGGCTATCCTCCCGGCCTGGATGGTCGCCTGCCTCTCGGGAACGCCATAATCCCCCGGGACAGAGAGCACGGCCTTAGTCGGCATTACTCCGTGATTCGCCTCGAAGCGCAGGAGCATCTTCCTGAGCACCAGGGCGGACATCTCAGTCGGGGTATACGTAGAGCTCATTATGGTCCTGGTATACTTGGTCCCCATCTGCCTCTTGAAACCAGAAGAGAAATTGCTGTACCCTTCTATGCGTGCCTGAGCCTCCGCCTTGGAACCGACGATCTTCCCCATATCGGTGAACAGGATGGAGGACGGTACCAAAACGGAACCGTCCTGGCCCTTGTCGGCCTCCAGATCCCCCTTGCCGTCAAGGTAGGCCAATACAGTATTGACTGTGCCCAGATCTATGCCTACGCAATAATCATCCATTGCTTACCCTCCGGCTCATCTCAACCCCCTGATGACGCCTTCGGCATCCAAGTCTATCCTCTCTGCAGCGGGTTTCTTAGGAAGCCCGGGCATAAGTGTCATCTGACCGCATATTGGGACTATGAAACCCGCCCCTGCGGAAACGTAAACATCCCTCACCGTGAGCTTCCACCCTGTGGGGGCGCCCTTCCTCGAGGGGTTATCGCTTATCGACGCTTGGGTCTTCGCTATGCAAACAGGCAGATCCCCGTATCCCGCGGCTTCCAAGGAATTTATCACCTTCTCTGCAGCGGGCAGGTAGTTCACCATCGAGGTGCCGTATATCTCATAACCTATGGTCTCGATCTTCTGCTTTATGCTTAGCTCCGTCCCGTACAGGGGCTTGAAGTCTTTCCCTTCCCCAATGGCCTCTACGACCTTCTGAGCAAGTTCCATTCCCCCCTTCCCGCCATCGGTGAAGACTGTGGATTCCGCAGAGGGCACACCGAGAGAATCACAATGGGACCTGATCTCGGCGATCTCCTCATCCGTATCGGACGGGAACCGGTTTATCGCCACAACAACAGGGACGCCATACAGCCTTAGATTCGAGATATGCTTGTCCAGATTAGAATATCCTTTTCTCATGGCCTCCATGGTCATTGTGCTCTCATCATCGATATCCGCATCCCCGTGCATCATGAGTGCCCTTGCCGATACGACAATGACCGTACAGTCCGGCGAGAAGCCCGCCTGTCTGCATACTATATCCATGAACTTTTCTGCACCCAGGTCTGCTGCGAAACCGGCCTCCGTGACTGCATAGTCACCCAGCTTCATAGCGGCCCTTGTGGCCACTATGCTGTTGGACCCGTGGGCTATATTTGCGAAGGGAAATCCGTGGACGAATACGGGCTGTCCCTCAAGAGTCTGAACCAGATTCGGATTTATTGCGTCCTTCAAGAGGACCATCATCGCTCCGACGCAATTCAGGTCCTTCGCGGTCACCATACGGCCGTCATACGTGTATCCGACGACCACTCTCTCCAGTCTCGCCCTGAGGTCCTCCCTGTCCGATGCAAGTGCTAGAATGGCGGATATCTCCGATGCTGAGGTGATCAGGAAACCGCTCTCATGAGGTACTCCGCCGATGGATTTGCCTCCCAGGCCCACAACCGTGCTCCTGAGCTCCCTACAGTTCATATCAATGGCTTTCCTGAGAGTTATCTTGGTTGGGTCCAAGCACAGCTCGTTGCCCTTCGCTATGTGATTCTCCGTCACTGCAGACAGAAGATTGTGGGCACTTCCCACAGCGTGTATGTCTCCTGTGAAATGAAGATTGATGTCCCACATCGGATAAACCTGAGAGAGGCCGCCTCCGGTCGCTCCGCCCTTTATACCGAATATCGGGCCTATGGAAGGTTCACGGAGAGCTCCGACCACATTCTTGCCTATCCGGCTGAGGCCCTGTATGAGGCCTATCGTGGTAACGGTCTTACCCTCGCCTGCCGGTGTAGCTGTTATCGCCGTGACAAGGATCAGCTTACCGTCCTTCTTGTCATCAAATCGCTTCAGCACGTCGAGGGGGATCTTAGCCATATCCCTGCCGTAAGGTATCAGCTCACAGGACGGGATCCCCATCATCTCAGCCAACTCCGAAATTGGCCTGACTTCGGCCTCCCGAGATATGTCCAAATCAGATTTCATATAATGAGTACCCGTAAACACTAATCTCATTTAACATTTTTTTGGGATGCCATATCTGGACACGGAGTATCTGCTTTTCATACCCCGGAATGCATATCAAAGAAAGTGAGATGTCTGGGTCTTTCAGTGTATAACACCGTTGCAATACGGTGCGCTGCTCAACCAATAAATGAGTGGGACAGAAGAATGCTGAACAGCGACCTTCCCATCCCGTGCGTATCCGGGCCCGGAGTAAATGTAACTGTAATCTCAGAGCCGTATATCAGAGAAGGCGCAATCCCATCATGTGATAACGTGAAAAAAGGATGCATAAGCGCAGAGGAGTATGAGGCCGTCTTCATCCTGAATGACTTGGCCATGCTTCTGCGAGACCTTGTCAGAGGGGATACAGGAGAGGAGCCGCGATACTTAGGATATCTGGCATCTGTGATCTGCAAAGCGAGAGATGAGGTTTTCGACAAGGAGATCATCTGATCTCATCCGCGCCTGTCCTTCCCTGCTTTGGCCAGCACTTCCCTTGCCATCTCATTGCCGTTGTCCGCAGAGACCCTGAGCCAAGTGATGCCTTCCTTCGGGTCCTTCATGACGCCTTTACCTTCCAGATACATCATCCCCAGAACGAACTGGGAATCCGGGTCATTCTTCTCTGCGGCCGACCTGTACCATCCGACGGCCCCTGCATAGTCGCCTCTCTCGCAGAGCATAGCAGCCAGATTGAACATGGCCTCCGTCATGCCGCACTCGGCCGATTCCCTGTAAAGGGCCTCTGCCCTGTCCCTGTGGCCCTCAGCGTCCTTCCTTTCCCGGCATATGGATGCCAGCCTGAACTTGGCCTCCGGGACGCCCATATCCGCTGCGACGGCAAACCACCTCTCGGCTTCTGCCATGTTGACAGGGGCCCCGTCCCCTTCCTCGTACATGACGCCGGCCATATACATGCTTGTCACATCACCAGCCTCCGCCGCCTGAACGAACCTACTCAGCGCAGACCTGCTGTCCTTATTCTCAGAGAAATAATGCATCATGCCCAATTCCGCAGCGGCCGCGACGATGCCTTTGTCCGCCGCAGCGCCCAGATAATCTATGGCTTTCTCCTCATTCCTCTCAACTCCATAGCCGCCCCAATAGATGACTCCTAGGCCGTAAAGAGCCTCTGCGGATCCCAGCTCTGCAGCCGCCTGGAAAAGCATACGGCCTCGTACATGATCTTTCTCGACCCCACGGCCGCTCATATATAGCTCAGCCAAAGCGCATTGTGATCCTGCATGGCCCCGGTCTGCGGCAGCAATATACGAACTGACAGCTTTCCCGTAATCCCCTTCCGACTCGGCTGTTCGAGCCATATCGAAGAGTGCATCAAGGTCCATAATAGCATTAACGGGCACAGGCGTATAAATCCCTTGACGAAGCACGATTTATATCCGAAATGCGGATACTGACGACGAGCAAAATGGCTGAATACGTCTGTAACACATGTGGATATGTCTACGATGAGGAAGAAGAAGGTGTTCTCTTCGAGGACCTGCCCGACGACTGGGAATGCCCCGTCTGCGGTGATGGCAAAGATGTTTTCGAATTAAAGTGAAACATTATTTATTCTACGCATAGTGTATTTTTTCCTTGATAAAAATACGAATTTCGTAGAATAGTCTACTATAAATAGTAGTAACGAGATTATTGTACAGTGAGGTGAGACCAAATTTCAAAACGAAATAACGACAGGATCTGCGGCGAAGACAGGATAGACGAGGCATATCTGTTGGTTGAGAAATGGCCGGTCGGCATCTCACGATGCGGGTAGACCGAGTTCTTCCTGACTGCAAGACTCGACTGATGACCGCAATAACCCCTGCCGCGCGCGGCAGGGTCCTTAAATCTATCAAGGTGTTTCTTGCGTGCGTATTTTTCGCTTTCCCGGGAATGCGATATATTCAATACAGCAAATTCGATTCTTTGACGAGATGCCATGACGGGAGATAACGGTCTGATCGATAATATCCGGGAGATATGGCCCCATTTCGCCATTGCCGATGCAGACGCGTGGGATACGGATCCCCTTGTGTCCGCAACGATACCGTCCGTTCAGAGGCCGAGATCCATAATGCCCTCTGCCAAATCGGTCGTGGTCATTTGGGTGCCGGTGTCCCCGACGATAATTCACACAGCACCGTCCATATATTACAGAGAGCATTACAAAACCCTGAACACGCTTCTTGATGTGACATCACAACGTATCGCGACAATGCTGGATGCCGCAGGATATGATGCGGCCTACGTCCCCCGGGACGGATACCACGGGATAGAGGGACTCAGGAAGGACCCCTCATCCTTCTTCTCGCATCGTCACGCAGCGTATCTGGCAGGCCTGGGGACATTCGGTATCAATAATGTGCTGCTCACGGAGACACACGGACCAAGAGTGAGATTCGCTTCGGTGATCACATCTGCGGATCTCCCCGCCGGGAAGCTTTCAAACAACAAACTGTGCACAGAATGCATGAGATGCGTCAGGGAGTGCCCCGCAGGTGCCCTAAGCGGCGATACCTACCCAGAAGGTTTGGATAAAGCACTGTGCGTCGAAAGATCCGGGGCATTGGCTAAAAGAGGGATATCTCCCTGTGGCAGATGCATAGCAGTATGCCCGGTAGGGAAGGCGGTTGAACCTCCCTCCGAAGATTTCACCAAAGCAGTGCGCAGATACGAGATATGAAAGCTCGGAGCAGAAGGGGCTCTCAAAACTTGCATTATGACAAAAGTGACAGTGCGGTCCTCTGGACCGGAACGTGATGCGACCACCGCCCGATCAGGACGGGACAGGGATAGCAATTAAGGCCCATCTGGGAACAAAGTCTGATTCATGAGAGAACAGGACCCTTGCCGGTCCGAAGAATCCCGATCCGCAGTCTGAGCCCCGGAATTGGATTCGGGACGACTTACTGCAAGCTGCAACCCATCTGTCCGCAGGTTCAGATCCCAAAATTTTCACTCTTACACTAATGGTCCGAAATTAGGGTCGAAAAATGACCCTGGCCAGACGTCTTTTAGTGGGCCCGAAGAGATTTGAACTCTTGACCTCCCGGTTATCAGCCGGGCGCTCCAGCCAGTCTAAGCTACGGGCCCAATTGGATGTCAGTCAAGATTGAAACCCCATATATAGATTTTGGCAGAATGGGGACTTCTCCGCAGGATGCGGCAAAGAATAGATACGGGTACGCCGTTGCGGGCAACATGGCGCAAACGTTCCATTGGGTGGATGTGATGACCATCTGCCATGCGACAGAGAGGGAAGAGCTCTTGCTTGAGGTCATGGAGGCCCTAACGGGAGAGGGCAATGTCACCCTTGAGGAGACCGAGGGTCATTTCGGCAACAGGATCGCCATATTGAGCGCCAAGATAAGCAGGGAGAAGGATGCGGAGCATCTGTTCTCCGCCCTGGGCCCGGAGCTCCTCGCAGGCCTCGCAGGCGAGCTGGAGGAGAGGATAGATGATGACTGCACATTCTATCTCAGGCTTGACAAGCAGAAGGCCGTTCAGGGCATATACGCCGCTTCCTGCGGCGGGGATGTCGTCTCCGTAACAGGCAAGATCGTATCCCATCCCGCAAGGAAGGCCAAGGCCGTGGCGGCCATGGAAACGTTCCTCTCGAATATCATTCAGGTTCCATGAAGTCCTTCTCGGGCTCCTCTGTTATCTGAAGCTGGATCAGCCTCACCCTGCGGTTCCTGACGGATCGGATCTTGAAGAGAGCGTTCCCTACCCAGACCTTGTCCCCTTTGATGGGGACCCTGTTGAGCTTGTACTGCATGAACCCGCCTGCGGAATGCTCATCATATCCATCCAGATCGAGATCCAAATCCAGCTCCTCCATTATATCCCATATGTTGGCATCGCCGGTGATTATGTAGCTGCCGTCGCTCTCCTTGACTACGGTGTGCCTGATCTCGTCGCTCTCGTCCCATATCTCTCCGACAAGCTCCTCCAAAAGGTCCTCCAAGGATACTATGCCTACGGTCCCGCCGTAAGAGTCCACTACAACCAGCATCTGCACGATGGACCTCTGTATCTCTGCGAGAGCATGTGCCAGAGTGGTCGATTCCGGTATGAACTTCACAGGACGTATTATATCTGATATCTTGAAATCCGCACCCTGGAAGTGCTTGTTGTAGAAATCCTTCGCATAGACAACCCCGATTATGCTGTCTATGTCCCCGTCGTATATCGGCAGCCTGGAATAGCCGGAGGTCAGGAAGGTCTCCTTGAGCTCCTCCATTGTGACTGATTTGTCCTCTGCGACTATATCTACGCGGGGTATCACTACCGAATCAACGGTCTTATCGTCGAACTCCATAGCCGATTTTATAAGATCCCTTTCGGTCTTCTCCAGCTCGCCCTCTCCTTCGATCTCGTCCACGATCGTTGCCAATTCCCTCTCGGTGAAGGACGGTGCGTCTGTGCCGCTGTTGAACCTCCTGGCGAGGAAGGAGGTGAGCTTCTCGAAGAGCCAGGTGAGAGGCGCAAGCACCTTCAGAGCGACGCTCATGGGTCCGGAGAGCCTGCCTGACAGACTCTCTGCGTTCGCTCTCGCCAGGCTCTTAGGCACTATCTCCCCGAATGTCAGTATGACCACGGTCATCACCGCTGTGGCCAGGGGCACTCCCCAGGCTGCGCCGAAAAGGACTGTGAACATCCATGCGCTCAGAGTGGAGGCGGTGATGTTCACCACGTTGTTCCCGATCAGTATGGTCGATATGAGCCTGTCATAATTCTCGGTCATCCTCAGGACCTTGACGGATTTCCTGTTCCCGTCCTTGGCCATGCTCTTGAGCTTTATGCGGCTAACGCTTGTATATGCGGTCTCGGAAGCAGAGAAGAATGCTGACATGATTATCAGCAGAATGAGGAGCAGAGAGGCTGCTATGAGAAACTGCGTCATCAAAACATCCCTGCCGGGAAACTCGCCGTGCGTACCTTCTCCTGAATCAAGGAGGGGTATCCCAAAGTCATATCCTTATTGTAAGCGGAACTGGTTAAAAATCTCATCGCCGAGAAATACCGCATTATTGGTCCGAAAGAGCAGAATAAAAGGAAAAGGAAGGGGTTTACAGGTTTCTGATCTGCGGGTCTTACATCGACATCCTGCTCTTGACCTCAGGCGAAAGCATGTAGAGGAAGAGCATGATGTATATCACGAGGTAAGCGACAGCGTTCAGTACGTTGAGTACTATCCAGAGGGGTTCCCCGCCGAAGGCTCCCACAACATTGAGGATGTGGATTATTATGCCCAACAGGAAGACGATCAGAAGGATGATCCATATGATCTTCTCCAATATCGGGGAGAGGTCCATCTTCATCAGGAAGCCGAACAGGATCAGCAGCACACCGACCACGATCGACATGATGTTCAATGCGAATATGCCCTGAACAATGCCAATGACACCGACGATTATGATGAATGCCACGACAAGTCCGAACTTGGACGTGACGCCTTCATCAAACAGCGATCCTATGTTAAGCTTGGACTCGCCCTGGTATACACCCAGACCGAAGATCAGCAAAAGCAGGCCGGCGATGAGCACACCGATCAGGCCGAGGTCGTAACCATCCACTACCCACAGGATAGCCGACAGCACCATTACAAGACCCGCGATCATGGCCATCAGGCCGAAGTTCTTGGTTTCGTCAAAGAATGACATGACCGTATAAGGCAGGCTTTAGCTAATAAACATTTTTATGGCCCGGATATGAGGTCATGGATTTGACTCCCTTTATTTTTCAAAATATACTGTTTATATAACTGCAGATGCATTGTGCTAAATAATTACCCCCCGGGTGTTAAATCATGGCTGAATTCAAATACGAAATCGTGGAGAAGATAGCGGTCCTGTCCGAATCCTCCAAAGGATGGAGGAAAGAGCTGAACCTCATAAGCTGGAACGACAGGGACCCAAAGTATGATATAAGGGAATGGTCCCCCGACGGAGATAAGATGGGGAAAGGCGTTACGCTCACGGATGAAGAGGTGGCGATACTCAAGGAAGCCCTCAATAGCAGAGAGATCTGAGGCGCGTAATCTGCCAAGGTTTATAAACACAATAGAACTACACCGTCCCAAGGCATTCTAGGATATGCCCTCGGCCACCAGTTATAGGGGAAGAGGAGATTATCGGGAATTACCGAGAGAGGAATAAAAATGGCCTACGAAAACAGGGGATACAGAGACAGAGACCAGCCGCCGAGAGAGTACCACAAGGCAACTTGCTCGGACTGCGGCGCAGAGTGCGAGGTTCCATTCAAACCTACGCAGGGCAGGCCCGTTTACTGCAAGGACTGCTACAAGAAGCACGCCCCGCCAAGAGAAGAGAGACGCGGCAGATACTGATCTGTACCCCGGATCAGATCAAACCCCTTAATCCAAACATATTACTTTTGAACTTATACTCTATCGTGCGTAAGATGAACGGGATAAGCCAATACGGGAAGCCTGAAGGAGAGGAGGGTCGCAGGACCATATTCTCAATGAACGCACATCACAGAAAGCTCTCGGAGTGGGCTCTCTCCTTCATAAAGGATGCTAAGCCCGCCAAGATCCTGGATATCGGATGCGGCGGAGGCATGCAGATGTCCCTTATGAGGGGTATGTTCCCGGAGGCGGATATAACAGGTCTGGACCACTCCCCGGAGGCGGTGGCCGCGGCATCCGAGGCGAACTCTGATGCGGTGACTTCCGGAAAATGCAGAGTCATGGAGGGCTCCGTCGAGGGACTGCCCTT
>JAQVOB010000080.1:0-2666 GCA_028702835.1 Candidatus Methanomethylophilaceae archaeon | reverse complement strand
CGGTCATTTTCCTATGGACTCCTACGCCCACGTATCTGATGATACTTCTTCCGTTCCTTGCTTATGCGGCAGTGACGAGAGATGATGATTACGTAGTGCCGTTCATTCTCATATCCGTATTCTCAACACTTTATTCCCTGGCCATGCACAACTATTCGGTGCTGTTTCAGCTGTACGGATATTTCGGAGTTGTTCCTCTTGAATACCTGGTTGATGGCATAGGATGGTTCGATGGAACTTTATTCAGTATAACCAACCGGACCCTGATCAATATACTGTTGGGGTTGGCCGAGACTCTGAGCATATATTCGGTCTATCTCTTCACATATAGGGGATATATGAAGAGGAATCCGAAAGAGGTGAAAGTATGAAGGGGCCCGACGCCGTTACGGTAATCGGATTAGTGATACTGGCTCTTGTACTGGCGGGCAGCGCCTTGTCTTATGCGGTCTATCCGGGAGAGTACGGAGCCGAGGGAACGCCGACCGTCACAGGTGCGGATTTTCGTCTCGAATCCTCTCTGAGCACCGAGTATGGGGTGATCGCCATCGACAACGGCGCAGAAACGCCGGTGTCGGAGCTGTATATCTTCATCGATCCCGAGTATGTACCGTATTGTACGAGCGCTTCAGGTGCGGAAGAATACGTTACGCAGTTCGAGAAGCAGCTTCACAGGCGCGGATTCGACAACTTCGTGCGCGTGAATGCGGAAGAGCTGCTGGATCTGATGAATCTGCCTTCCGCAGTCGGTAAAGGAATACTCATACCGTTTGGAACATTGCCGGACACCGTTTACTCGGGGCAGTCTACTGACGATTTCATGGAATGGACAGCTAAAGGCGGGACAGTGTATTGGATGGGAGGCATACCGGGGGCGTACAAGGTCTCTAAAGGCGAAGATGCAGTCAGGGTCCACTCGCCCGAAACAGTTTTCCCTTTTGTAGCCGGGTCATCCGGCAAAGAGACGATTGCGGATACGCCTATTGAGCCGATGTGCTCTGCGCTCACATTCTTATCCACCAGTACCAGGTTCGCTCTGTCGCCCGAATATGCGGGAGTGGAAGGTCTGGGTGTCAAAGCCTCTGATGGTCGTTGTTCAATATCCGCAGTCAAAGACGGACCAGGAACATTCTTTGTTATAGCCGGAGCACCGGGTAGCGAACAACGTCATGATCTTTCTGTGCTCATCGCCGCAGGAGTCACCTATCAATCTGATGTAGTCGATCTTGAGACGGGATCCTTCAGAGGACACACCACCGGCTCTCTGGAATATACCGGCGCCAATGTTACTGTATATGTCCTGTACGGAGGTTATTTCCCGATATACGGGAAGAGGTTGATAGGTTGAATGAGGCCCGGGGAACGCAAAAGAGTTAATATCTTTCGTAAGATGGAGCTTGGAATGTCCGGATGGAAATATCATTCGTCTGTTACAGTCATCGCCTTGGCAGTTGCCATTCTCTCCCTTCTGCCGAATAATGTCATGAGGGGAGGCTGGTCCTGGTCTCAGGATTGGATGTGGTTCATCGTCGCTATTGCGGGTGTCGCGATAATCAGGTATTCTTGTGATTCGATCGAGATTTCGAGCCCGGTGAGGATCTTCACGATCATCCCTCTCGTGCTGCAGATAATTTTGACACTGATACGACTTTTGGAAGCCAATGATGCAATATGGATATCATCTTTGGTATTGCAGACGTGGGCGGCCACAGCCTTCGGCTATATACTGGCTGTCGCTTTGGACCGTAAGGCAGGTGTAAAGATCTCGAACAGCTGGAGACTCCTTTTCGCCCTTATGTTCGCATGCGCTTTTGGCGGGCTTTACATATTCTTCATGTTCGCGAACCTTTGGTTCACTGGCTATCCGGTTTATAACTACGATCTCATTCTGTTCGCAGACAGGATAGAGATGAACAAGCGACTCATGACCCCGCCTATGGTAGCAACGTTCGGCTCCATTATCGCGACTGTTTTCCTCAGAGCCCTCACGAAGAAACCGAAGGAGATCAGCCCATGAATGAGGCGAGGATAAGATTCGATATTGTTGACGTCATATGTGTGGTCGCAGCACTCATATTGTTCGTTATGGCCCTTCAGTCCTATCTCGTGACGGACCGCCTTAAATATCAGTTGTATACAGGTCTGTTCTCCGCCCTGATGTGCCTGTTGCCTATGTTACTGAAGCACGGCCGTGTGATATCCATACCGGCACCTCTCGTCCTCTTCATAGAGCTGGCCATATTCCTGCACGGGTACGGGGTGTTGCTTATGCAGTACGATAACATGGCCTGGTACGATTCGGTGACCCATACGATATCATCCATAGTGGTCGGATTGTGTGCCTTCTATATCCTATTGGAGGCTAACAGGCCAGGCGGCTCCCTGGACCTTGGCCCTACAGGCATGAGCATGTTCCTTGTGCTCATAATGATGACATTCAGCGTATACTGGGAGGTCTTCGAGCTCTTCGTGGATTTGTTGGCAGGCACCAATATGCAATACAGTCCCTTCGATACCACAAGGGATATGCTGTCCAATGCGTTGGGCGGGTTCATCGCATCTGCTTACGCCAGATATTTCATGAAGCGTCATCCTCATTACGATGTTGCAGAGGAGTTCCGCATGCATCCTTATATAAGGAGGCTTTTGTCGAGCAAGACTTGAGG
>JAQVOB010000032.1:0-10997 GCA_028702835.1 Candidatus Methanomethylophilaceae archaeon | reverse complement strand
GTTCGGGTTCAAGGCGCTCATAACGAATTCATACATCATAAGGAACAATGAGGATCTCAAGCAGAGGGCCCTGTCCGAGGGCCTTCATAAGATGCTCGACTATGACGGCGTGATAATGACTGACTCCGGAACATTCCAGAGCTATATGTACGGAGAGGTCGAGGTCACCAACAAAGAGATCATTGAGTTCCAGAAGGCTATAGGAACGGACATAGGCACGGTTCTGGATATATTCACAGAGCCTTCGTGGAGCGAGGAGAAGACCAGGAACGCCGTTGATGTTACTCTTGATAGGACCGCCGAGGCCGTGTCCATGAAAGGGGACATGATGATCAACGGGGTCGTGCAGGGGTCCGTGTACAACAATCTGAGGACTGAATGCGCCAGGAAGATGGCCTCCATGGACGTGGACGTGCATCCTGTGGGAGGGGTCGTTCCTCTGATGGAGCAATACAGGTTCTCGGAGCTCGTTGATGTGGTCATGTCATCGAAGATGGGACTGAATCCCAACCGCCCCGTGCACCTTTTCGGCGCAGGCCACCCTATGGTACTGGCCCTCTCTGTGCTCATGGGATGCGATCTCTTCGATTCCGCATCATACGCAAAATTCGCCAGGGATGACAGGCTCATGTTCATAGACGGAACGCACCGCCTGGGTGACATGAAGCACCTGGACTGCGACTGCCCTGCGTGCAGAGGGCACACCTTGGAATCCCTTAAGACCCTTGGCAAGAAGGACAGGGAGAAGACGATAGCACGCCACAACCTGTACCAGATCAGAGCCGAAATGAACACGGTGAAGAGATATCTCTCTGAGGGCAGGCTCTGGGAACTGACCGAGAACAGATGCCGGTCCCACCCGGCTCTGTTGGAGGGCCTCAGAAGGCTCTATGATTACTCAGAATTCCTGGAGAAGACCGAGCCCATAAGCAGGGATGGCGCGATGTTCTACTCAGGCGTGGAGACCAGAGGAAGGCCCTCCTTCCTCAGATATTCTCAAAGGATCGTATCGAGATACGTACCGCCGACTAAAAAGGCTGCCCTGTTCCTGGAGAACGGCAAACCGTACAGCAGATATTATGCCGAGGAATTCGAAGCCTGCAGAAGGGCAGGTTTCACTCCGATCGTGATATCTCCCTTCGGGCCTGTGCCGGCGGAGCTTGACGAGATCTATCCTCTGGCACAATCGGTGTTCCCGATGCAGAGGGAGTACGACATAGGAGAGGAAGAGGATGACCTGCTCTCATGCTTCCTGGATAGCGCAGGTTTCGAAGAGATCGTCATGTGGCCTGTGGATTCCGGCGAAGGAGGAGAAGGTTACGATGTTGACGTTGAAAGAGCCAGAGCCGTAGCCAGATATCAATTCGGCAAAGATGCTGCCGATGCCCTGATAAGGGGCACGATCGAGCTGGTGACCAGCCGCAAGACCGGCAAGATCAGGAATGTGATCTCTGATGGGGAGCATGTGCTATCGATGCGCGCAGGAGACGGACTATTCACTCTGAGAGAAGAAGGTGCCAGGAGGATACTTTCCGCAGTGCCTGCCCCACATATGAGAGTTGTAGTGAACGATGACGCGGTCCCGTTCGTCTCTCAGGGAAGGAACGCCTTCTGCAGATTCGTCCTGTCCGCCGACCATGAGATCAGACCCATGGAGGAGGTCATCGTCACTGATTCAGAGGACCGTTTCGTAGCCACCGGACGTGCACTGCTCACATCAGATGAGATAGCCAGTATGTCAAAGGGCGTCGCAGTCAAGGTCCGCAGCGGCACCGGGGATTAGACCCACGGAGTTCTCTGCGGCCTTGAGACAGGCCAGAAGATCGTCGGCCGAGTTCTTCATTGAACCCGCGTCCGGCGATTCTATGATGAACAAAAGCTGTTTCCCGGAAATACAGGAATCAACATAGCCTTTGTTATCGGGCATCAGCGCGGCGAAGACTGCTTCCGCCGTCCCCTTGTCCCCGTAATCCGCCCTTATCTCCAGCCTCATCCTCATCCCTTCAGGACGCGGGCGGCTATATCGTCAGCCACCTGCCAGGTATTGAGCTTGCCGCCCAGGTCGGGCGTGACCTTACCTTCTGCCAGGCATCCTGAGACGGCCTTCCTGACCATCTCCGCCTCAGCCGGGCATCCCAGATTGTCCAGCATCATCTTGAGGGCCATGACCGCCGCGATGGGATTGGCTATGCCCTTCCCTGCGATGTCTGGCGCAGAACCGTGTATCGGTTCGAACATGCTCACCCCCTCGGGGTTTATGTTCCCGCTGGCACCAAGTCCCAGACCGCCCTGGAGCTGTGCGCCCAGATCCGTGAGTATATCCCCGAACAGATTTGGAACGGCAACAGTGCCGTACTTCTCTGGACGAGTTATCATCGCCATGGCCATTGCATCAACGAACATGAAATCCAAGTCCATATCATGCTCCTTGGACTTCTGCTTGAAGATCTCCCTCTGGAATCCGTATATTCCCGTGCAGACGTTGGCCTTGTCAACGAGGGTGACCCTGTCCTGTCCCAGGGACTCGGCGTGCCTGAACGAGTATTCCGCGAACCTCTCGACACCTTTCCTGGAAAGAAGGCCGAGCTCCACTGCGAAATCCTCTTCCACGCTCGCATCCAGATGCAGGGATATCTTCAGTTCGTACATCTTCCTGGCAGCGGAAAGTTCCAGATCCCCTCCTGAGGATACCCTGCCTCCCATCCCCATGTAGAAATCCTCTGTGTTCTCTCTTAGGAAGTGAATATCAAAATCAACCTCCCGCTTCAGTGGCACATATGGATGTATGGACGTAACGGGTCTGAAGTTTATGTATTGGTCCAAAGCGGACCTGAGCCTCAGAAGGACGCCCTGCTCCAGCACACCGGGCTTAACCCTCGGGTCTCCGATGGCTCCGAAGTATATCGCATCCTTCGACCTCAACGCCTCGATCTCCCCCGCTTCCAGGAGGGTCCCGGAAGCCAGATACCTCTCGGAGCCTATGTCGAAAAGCTCCGCATCATAACTGAAGGAAGATATCTCGGAAACTGCATCAAGTACCTGCATTCCTGCATCCGTAACATCCTTCCCTATGCCGTCTCCCGGTATTAGTGCCAGATGCTTCATTTCCTTCTCCTTATGGCCTCGATGAGCCCACCGGATTCGATGAGATCCTGTATGAATTCGGGATGTTTCTTGAAATTGTACACCTTGCCCGTACTAAGGTCCCTTATGGTTCCGGCCGAGGTATCCACCTCTGCCTCGGACCCTTCTTCTATTTCAACGGGGCATTCCACAAGTGCCAGACCTGTGTTTATCGAGTTCCTGAAGAATATCCTGGAGAAGGATTCCGCCACAACGCAGGAGATTCCCGCATCCATGAGTGCCAGTGGCGCATGCTCTCTCGAAGAGCCGCAACCGAAATTCCTCTCAGCGATTATTATGTCCCCTTTATGCATCTTCCCCGCGATCCCGGGCCTTACCTTTTCGAAGGCGAAATCACCGAGACAATCCAGGTTCTCTGATACGAGGCGTTCTGCGGGTATTATCTGATCCGTGTCCACGTGGTCCCCGAACCTCCATACCCTTCCTCTGTAGACGGTCATGACAAGTCCTCCGGTACCGCTATACGGCCAAGGACGGCGGAGGCCGCCACCACTGCGGGCCCGGCGAGATACACCTCAGAGCCTTTATGGCCCATCCTCCCCACGAAGTTCCTGTTGGTTGAGGAAACAGCTTTCTCGCCCTCGGCGAGTATCCCCATGTATCCTCCGAGGCATGCGCCGCAGGTCGGGCCGGATACGAAGGCACCGGCATCCATGAACACGGTCATCAGGCCCTCGTCAATCATAGCCCTCTGAACTGACGGACTTGCCGGAACGACGATCATCCTCACTCCCGGTGCAACCTTCCTTCCTTTGATTATCTCAGCGGCTATCCTCATATCCTCTATCCTGCCATTGGTGCAGGACCCGAGATAGGCCTGATCTATGACAACGTCCACTTCTCTGACAGGGCGTCCGTTCTCGGGCAGATGGGGGCACGCCACCATAGGCTCGAGCTCCGATAGGTCGTATCTCAGAACTTTGACATAAGAAGCGTCCTTGTCCGGGACCACGGCCTCATAGTCCCCTCTGACCTTGTCCTTCACGTAATCATCGGTCTTGGAGTCGCAGGGGAATATGCCGGCTTTGGCACCGGCTTCTATGGCCATGTTGCATATGGTGAGCCTGTCGGGCACGGGCATAGCATCAGCACCGGGACCGCCGAACTCCCATGCCTGGTATATCGCCCCGTCTACGCCCATATCGGTTATGAGCTTTATGACCAGGTCCTTCCCCCCTACGTCCTTGCGGAACTTTCCTGTCAGTTCGATCCTGATTGTCTCCGGTACCTTGAACCACAATTTGCCCGTCGCGAAGGCCGCAGCGGCTTCTGTGGAACCTATGCCGGTAGAGAATGCGCCCAACCCTCCGTAGGTGCAGGTATGGGAGTCCGCTCCGACTATCAGCCTGCCGGGGGCAGCGAAGCCCTCGTCTATCATGATCTGGTGACAGACCCCTGATCTCCCCACTTCAAAGTAGTTCTCTATGCCGTGCCTTCGTGCGAACTCCCTCATCTCCTTGGCCTGCTCGGCGGAGGCTATGTCCTTGTTGGGAACATAGTGATCAGGTATGAGCACTATCTTCTCTTTCTTGGGGGGAAGGCCCAGGCTCTCGAATCGCCTGAAGGCTATGGGTCCCGTAACGTCGTTTACCATCACGAAATCCACTTCCGCCTCCACTATGTCCCCTGCCCTGGCGTCCTGGCCTGATTTCTTGGAGAGTATCTTCTCCGCTACGGTCTTGCCTCTCACTGTGATTTCCTCCTGGAATGGTCTCTGTTTATGGCCTCCATGATGGCATCGACCGATGTGTTGACGATATCCAGACCAACGGCCTTCCCTGCGGATGCGCTACCGTCGCCCTTGGCGTCCTTCACTAAGACTGATACCTCGCAGATGGAGTCGCTGCCTCCCGTTATCGCATCCAGACGCAGCTCCTCCAGGGAGACGTTCCCGTTCACTGCATCCCTTATCGCCTTCATAGCCGCATCCACCGGGCCCAGGCCGACCTGGGAAACGGTGTTCTTCTTCCCGTCCATCTCTATAGTCACTGTAGCCGTGGGCGTGACATTCTTGCCTGTTATTACCACGAACTCCTTCAGTACCACAGAGTGCTGGACATTGTCCTTCCAGAGGACATTGTCGGCTATCACGGCAAGCTCTATGTCATCGATCTTCTTGCCGCCCACCGCTATGGCCTTCATGCTATCCATCAGCTCGGGCATCTTGGCCTCCGGGAAGTCGACACTCATGCGATCGAGCCTCTCCCTTACGGAATGGGCTCCGGAATGCTTGCCCAGGGATATGTTCCTGTCCATTCCCACAAGCTCGGGTGGGAATGCCTCGTATGTCGAGGAATCTGCCAGCATACCGTGCACGTGTATCCCGGATTCGTGAGCGAATGCGTTCCTGCCTATGATCGGTTTAGTATACTCTATCGGATAGCCGGTGTACCTGGATATCGCCTTGGAGACCTGGCCTATCTTAGAGAGCTCCACGGTCGTGATGCCGTAGTTGATGAAGAGCAGCACCGCTACTTCTTCCAGTGGAGCATTGCCCGCCCTCTCCCCCAGACCGTTCACGCATACATGAACCTGGGACGCTCCCGCCTCTACCGCAGCTATGGAGTTGGCGGTCGCCAGCCCCATATCGTTGTGGCAGTGCACTGCTATGGGCACCTTCACGGATTTGGAGATCTCCGATACCAGGAACTCCATGGAACGGGGGGACATCACTCCCACCGTATCCGGTATGTCGATCACATCTGCACCGGCCTCCACTACGCTGCCGTATACTTTCTTCAGGAAATCCAGGTCGCTTCTGGTGGCGTCCTCGCATGAGAACTGCACTTTCAGCCCGTGGTCCTTGGCGTACTGCACCGCGGAGACAGCCCTGTCAAGGACCTGCTCCTTCGTCATCTTGAGCTTCCTCTCCAGATGAATATCGGAGGTTGCTATGAATGTGTGAATGTAGTCGAGCCCCGTGTCTATCACCGCATCTATATCAGATACGGTGGACCTGGCCAGAGAGCATACTCTCGATGTCAGGCCGAGCCCGGCTATTCTCTTGAGGGTCTCCTTCTCATCTTTGCCTGAGGCTGAGAATCCCGCCTCTATCTCATCCACGCCGAGGTCGTCGAGGGCCTTCGCTATGGCGATCTTGTCCGACATGGACAGGGCTATGCCCGGCGCCTGCTCTCCGTCCCTCAGCGTCGTGTCCAGAATCTCGACTTTATGGGAAAGTAGCGGCAGCACCCTGTCATTATAGGGGCTGGCACTCAGTTTTCCTTTCCATTGGGTCATTTTTTCGGACATATTCCTTAACCTCACAACATCCGTACAGTTACGCTGATAAAAACCTTCACTTATCGAACCAGAAAAAGGATGAAGTAAGAGCGGGCACTGCCCGCTGGTTTTGATTGGGTTTAAGCTTTCCAAAGCCCGTGTATATTGCAGACTTCCCAGGCCTCGACCTTTGCAGCATCAGTCTTGAAGAATGCCTCAGGCTCGTCTCCGGGGTTGAGGTACTTCCTCATGATGATGCCGTCGGCACAGATCTCGATGTATGAGATGTAGTGCTTGTCTATCATAGGGTGAGCGGTCTCCTTGCCTACTCTGACTCTGTACCCGCCCTTCTCCTTCATGATATAAGGCACATGCTTCTCTTTGGTCATATCAGCCGTCTGGGCGGTCAGGAGCTTCATGTTCTCGCCGCAGCAGACCAGGGCGCCTTTCCCTCCGACCTCGACCTCGACAATGTTCCCGCAGATCTCGCAGTGGTATATCTCCCTACGTTTCGCCATTCATATCACCTGCTGGTTATCAGCGTTTACCGCTTATTAAATGATTGACCTCTTACTGAACGGGCTCCTATCGGAGTAGTGAAGCACAAAGGCATATCTGTCTGATACAGGATTCGACAGAACGATGATACAGGAGATACCTGCCATGGCCGTTTTCCGCGAGGGCCGAGGGATCACCGTAGGCCGGCTCGGCCGGGACCTAAACGGCACTGCGGACTATCTAGAGCTGGTATCAGGCCCGAACAGCAGGATAGACAGGAAGACCCCTTTTCTCACCGTGGATGTACGCGGCATCATTGATGGGGAATTCAAAGCCGATGTGATCAAGAACATCAGAGTGAAAAAATACAAAGTCTGGCTCATGACATGTGTAAGGGACGCGAACGACCTTTTCGATGTCTTCAACAGCGAGGCCGATACGGTCCTTGTGCCCTATCATCTCACTTCTGACGATGATCTGGAGGATATGCTCTCAGTCTCGGAGAACATCATTCCGGCTATAGTCAATTCCAAGCTTATGGTGCCAGTCCAGAGAAGCCCGGAGGATATACTGACCAGATTGGTGTCCATGGGATTCGATTCAGCGGCGGTCATCGATATTGACGGGAATATAAGTGCACGGGAATGGGCCAATCTCTCCGGGATCACGGAGGTCCTGCCCTATTCGGAGAATGTGCCAGTCATCGCCGGCAGGCGATTCATATCTGCCCTTTGATCTTCAGTGCCAGAGCCTTCCCGAATCTGTAAGCCTCTTTGCCTGCAGGCGATATATCCTCTCCGTCCGTATTCTCCACCAGAGACTCGCCTCCCCATTTCGCGTTTATGGAGAAGGCGAACGCCCTGCAGATGGAAGTGACATTCTCGAATCTGGGGTTCCTGCTCCCCCCGGTGGAGACCAGTGCCACATACTTCTTCGGCGGCTCATCGTCCTCAGTGTGCCAGTATAACTGGAAACGATCTATGACCTGCTTTATTATGGACGATGGTCCGGAGAAGTAGACCGGCGTGCCGAGAACGATTAGATCGGTGTCCCTGACCGCATCGTATATCACATGCATGTCATCCTTTATGTGGCACTTGCCCTCGGTGAAGCATCTGTTGCAGCCTGTGCAGTGCCTGATATCCATGTCGTAAGGCCTGATCACGCTGACGTCGAAGCCTTCCTCTCCCAAGGCATCGGCCAAGGCTTCGCACTGTATCTCTGTGCTGCCTTCCTTCCTGGCGCTTCCTACAATTAATGTGGCCTTCATGAGCCAATGATGCCCGTGTGTAGTTTTATATGTTTTCAGGGGTATAGGCGCAGAGGTGTGCCCGATGGAAGAACCGTTCACGAAATCAAGGGAAATGGTATTCCCCCGAAGCATACTGGTCGGTCACGAGGTGCTGCCCAGAGTAGTGGATATGAGCATCAGCCTCGGTTTTTCAGGGCCCGGGCTCATGATCACAGGGGAGAACACCTATAAGTCGGCCGGTAAGGACGTAGAGGAATTCATGTCCGACGGCGGCTATGAGATGACCGTTCATCTTTCAGGTAACGCCACCTTCGAATGCGTCGACGATGCTGTGAACCTCGGCAAAGAGACAGGGAGCCGGTTCATACTGGCTGTCGGAGGAGGTAACAAGATAGACACTGCGAAGCTCACAGCGAAGAAGCTGGGCGTGCATTTCATAAGCATACCTACTTCGGCATCCCACGACGGGATAGCTTCCGGCAGAGCATCCTTGAAATCAAGCACCGAAACGAAATCCGTTGAAGCTGTCTCACCGATGGGGATACTCGCCGATACGGGCGTGATAACCGATGCGCCCTTCCGGTATCTTGTGTCCGGCTGCGCCGACGTGATCTCCAACATATCTGCCCTGGCAGACTGGGAGCTTTCGCGCAAGAGCAACAACGAATTCTTCAGCACATCGGCATACCAGATGTCCATGATGGCGGCGGAGACCATAGTCGAAAACTCCAAGAACATAAGGCCCAACGACGAGGAATGCACCTGGCTCGTCCTGAAGCCTATAATCCTCTCCGGGGTGTCGATGTCCGTGGCCGGCAGCTCCAGACCCACCAGCGGCTCAGAGCACATGTTCTCCCACGCCCTCGACACTCTGCATCCAGGGAAGGCCATGCACGGAGAGCAGTGCGGAGTGGGATCCATAATGATGACCTATCTCCATGGGAAGGACTGGATGAGAATAAGGAACGCACTGATGGACATAGGGGCGCCTGTTGATGCCGCCGGCCTCGGCCTTAACCCCGAGGACGTCATCGATGCGCTGACATATATGCATAAGATCAGGAAGGACAGAGCCACGATCATAGGCGAGAACGGGCTGTCCAGAGCCGCTGCCGAGAATCTGGCGAGGGCTACACACGTCATCTGAGGTATGGGAAATGGTATTGGTAACGCTTATAGGTGAATCGCAGGCGAAGATCGGCAACAGGTTCTATTACCTCGGCCCCTCGCTTGAATGCCGTGAATGCAGATTCAAGAACGTGTGCTTCAACCTGGAGGTCGGCAGGATGTATGAGGTGACCGAGCTCAGGGACGTGCACCATGAGTGCGAGATGCACGAGAGCGGCGTCAGAGCTGTGGTTGTCGTCAAAGTTCCGATGCGCGTCTGCGTCGAGAGGAAGTACGCCATAGATGGCAGCAGGATAACCTTCGAGCATGCGAAATGCTCGGAGGTCGGATGCACCAACTGGGGCCTGTGCCATCCCTTTTTCATCAAGGACGGGGATAAGCTGTCCATAGTCGAGATACTCGAGAATACCGAGTGCTCTGTGGGAGAGAAGCGGACAGTCGTCCGGACAGAGTGATCAGAACTTCTGCCCGGTTATCCTCTCGTACACTTCTGCGTACAGGTTGCTTACCCTGTCAACGACTTCCTTGGGAAGAGCGGGTATGTCCGGCTCGGCGCCCCCTTTCTCCCTTGCGGCCATCAGTCTGCCGTGGTATCCCGTCTCGCGATAGTGCTGGCGGACGAACTCCTTGCTCAACTCCACCATGTTGCCCTTTGCATACTCCGCGGCGTCCCACCAGCGGTCCTCATCCAGCGTGCCGAAGGTATCTATGACTATCAGATTGCGTTCCTCGTCGTATCCGAACTCCTTTTTGCCGTCGCAATGTATCAGGCCCCTCTTGGCCACTTCCTCGGCTATGATCTCGTCTATTCTGAGGACCGTGCTCACGATCTCATTATAATCCTCATCCGTAAGGCCCGCGATCCTCTTGGCCTCCTTCTCGGTCAGCTCCCTGTCGTGAGCCTCCAGTTTGGTGGTGGTCTCCACGAAGGGGCGCGGGAGCTTCTCCCCATACTTGACGGTGTGCCCTTTCGGGAATCCCAGATCCTCCGCCTTTATCCTGCCCGCCTTTATGCGGTCCATCAGGGACCCTGCGGCATAATGCCTGCAGATCACTTCCAGAGGTATGAGGTAATTCACCGTATCAGTGTGTATCTTATCATAATCCTCGATTATGCTGAGCCTCTTGACCTTCATCCTGTTGGGCGGGATGTACTCTCCGAAGTGGGTCTTTATCCCCTTGGCTTCCAGGAGGTCGAACCAGAATTTCGCGGTCCTGCACAGGGTGTTCCCTTTATGCGGGATCCTGGACGGTATGATCTTATCGAAGACCGATATATTGTCTGTGAAAACGAATTCCAGTGTGTTCTGGTCCACTGCGTAGACCTCTTTGACCTTTCCCGTCCTGATGAGCTCCATATCGGTCTAATCGGAAGAAGGCGTATTAATATCAGTCGTTTCCTGAGCAACCTGTGCATCCGGGACGCTTCTCCAGCTCCATGACCCTTATGTCCCATGTGCTCGCTTTCAACGACAGAAGCCTTCCGACAAGGGGTTTCCCCTTTCCCGAGATCATCTTTATAGTCTCCGTCGCCTCGATCCCGCCGATCACGGATACCACGGACCCTATGGCGGGTATCATTCCGGACTTGACCTCAGGAAGGAAGCATTCCAGGCACGCCGTTTTGCCCGGGACCACGACCGTCACCTGACCCAGAGGCCCGTCCACCGCCCCGTGCACAAGAGGTATGCCCTTACTCAGCACACCGGCATTGAGAACGAGCCTGGACCCATTATTGTCCAGGCAGTCCACT
>JAQVOB010000031.1:0-11090 GCA_028702835.1 Candidatus Methanomethylophilaceae archaeon | reverse complement strand
CAGGGTCGTGAGATCCGACGGGAGCACCGGCAATTATCTTTACGGCACCTGGATGAAGGAATCCTTGCTGAGGATGGAGAGAGGCTACTGAGCCTTCTCCGGCTTTCGGGCGACATATATGTTGACGGCACCCATGGACCTGCTGTAGCACTCCGCGTCCCTGAAGCCGGCCCTCCTGAATATCTCCAACATCTCCTGGCCGTAAGGGAATCCCTCTAAAGATGAGGTCAGCCAGTCATAGGCTGGCTGCTTGCCGTCTATGACCTTGCCTTTATCGTACTTCCTGCCCCAGAACGGAACGACACGATTCAGGTACACCTTGTGCCCCCAACGTATGACTCTGTTCCTGGGCTTCGCAAGCTCTGCCACCACCGCCAGGCCTCCGGGTCTGAGGACACGGTACATCTCATTCAGCGCCTTTTGTATATCCGTAACATTCCTGAGCATGTACCCAGATGTCACAAGATCGAAGAGGTCATCCCCGAGCTTCATATCAAGAGCGTCCCCTATGACAAAATCCACTTCCGTGGGGAGATCCAGATCCGCGACCTTCTGCTTCGCCATCTCAAGCATGGCAGGCGTTATGTCAAGGCCCGTTACCCTGCCGCCGGGACCCACCTTCTTGGCTGAGATGAAGGCCAGCTCCCCTGTTCCCGTTCCCACATCCAGGACCGAGAATCCGGAGATATCCCCCGCCTTCTTGAACATGAATTTGTGCCAGCGCTTGATCATACCCACAGACATTATGTCGTTCATCTTGTCGTAGTAAGGGGCTATATCGTTGAAGACGTCCTTGACATAGACGTCCTTCCCCTCGAATTGATTGCCGGCCTTCTTGTCTTCTTCCATATCAGCACCTACAGGAAGATGATCCCAATCAAATATCCTGCGGTCAGAAGCACGCCGAATATCCAATTTAGCTTGAATGCCGCCGGGACCATCATGAAGGCTGCATGCCTGTCCTCATCCGCCTTCCTGCTGTTCCTTATCAGCTTATACCATAGTGCCAGTGAGGCGAACGCGATAAGTGATGTCCAAGGAGCGAATCCCGTTATCACCACGATAACGAGTAAGAGATAGGGAAGCGTGTTCTCGGCCCAGTAAAGCCTGAGACCTCTTTCGTACCCTATCCTGCCACAAAGGGTCCCGATCCCGGCTTCCAGGTCTGTCCTGAAATCCCTCATCTCATTGCCGCAGAGGACGGCGGTTATGAAGAAGGCATTGGGGAGGCCGACTATCACGGGATCTAAGGAGAACTGGGAGGTCAGGACGAAATATGTCCCTAAGGGCATGAGAAGGCCCATCATAATGAAGACCGATATCTGACCCAGACCCCTGTACTTGTAGGCCATTCCCAAGGTGTAGAGGCCGGCCCCGGCTATGCCTGCCAGCCCTATCAGGAGGATCTCCCATCCCGAATACCATATGAAGATGAGACCCAGCAGTGCGGTCATCCCCAGACAGGCGATGCCTGCGTACAGGACGCTCCTCGGTCTCAGGGTACCTGTAACAAGCTCCGGGGATCTCGTGTGATTCTCCTCCGTGTCGATGCCCTTTTCGAAATCGCCATATGTATTGAGAAGATTCGCCGCAGACTGCAGAAGGCAACCGCCAACCAGAATGAGAGCAAAGATGATCAGATTGAATGAATCCGGCATTTTATGGTAAGCCACAACCGCACCGATGAGCACGGGCACTACAGCCCCATGAAGCGTCCAGGGCCTGAACGCATTGTACCAGCCCGCTTTGACTGGTCTGACCTCTTTCATGAGTAGTATCGTAAGCGACACTCTGTTAATATCCTTACGTAGTCGCGCATTTGCGGTGGACCGCACTGCGGATTGGGGAGAATATATATCCGTAATAGCCGGTCACAGCCTCCGTGTCCGTAAAGGATCTTCTGGGAAGAGGGACCTTCATGATGTCCCTGGCATTGATAGTGGCCCTTTCGATGGGGCTCAGCGGATACTTCCCCGAAATATCCGCAAATGTGAGAAGCAACCTGACGATCCTCATTCTCGCGATCATGATGACCGTATCCCTCTCCAGGATCTCCTACAGGGGGCTGAACCCCGCTGACGACCCCAAATCCGTCCTGAGAGCGGTTGTCCTGAGCATGATCGTTGCCTCTTCCATACCTCTTGCCGCATCGCTTTTCTTCACAGATGAGGCGTTCAAGGTGGGCCTCGTATTCATCGGCCTGACACCTTTCGCGGCATCCGTGGTTCCTTTGTCCTACATACTCAGGGGGGATATGAAGCACGCCGCAAGAGGGACCATTGCGGTCTACTTCCTTTCTGTCATCTATATACCATTCATGGTCTGGCTCATGCTTGATAAGATCATCGACGTGACAGGCGTGATAATAGCTGTTGCCCAGGTCGTCGTTATTCCTCTGTTCCTTTCCCGTCTTCTTGTGAAGATTGAGATCAAGAAGGAGAATCTGGCGATATTCCTGAACTCGTGCATATTCTTACTGGTCTTCCTCTCAGTGGGCGCCTCCGCCAACATGTTCAGGAGCGAGATGGTGCTGCTGGTTACATTCATGGGCATAGCCGCACTGAGAACCTTCGGACTGGGTCTTGGCCTTGAGATCATGGAGAGAAGAGCCGGGGTTCCCTGGGAACAGAGAGTTACGGATGTTCTGATGACCTCCTATAAGAACAAGGGCATCGCGATAGCCCTTGTCACTGCCGTGGCCGTCTCTGCGGCCCTGGCGCCCGGCAAGGCACTGTTCCCCGTTACGGCATCCATCGTCGTAGAGATATGCTGGGTCATATTCATGGACGCTTATCTTTTCTCACCTAGGCGCATGAAGAGAGAATTGGAGAGAGAAGGACGCGGATCAGAAGTCGCTTAAGCGTTTTTGTCTCTTCCCCAACTTTATGATCTCATCCCCTTCTGCTACGGAATCGCCGAGCATCATACTGCCAGAATCGGATCCCCGCCTCTCAGGTGAGGCGGGGTTTGCATAGCAGTAAACGCAATCATGAAAGCATGTGCCGTATGTTCCTACATCCAAGGTCTTGATGCATGTGCATCCCTCTCTTTGAGGAACGGCATATTTTGCGAATGGTATGTTAAAGCGGCGGACGGTGCCCTCATCTATGCATCCTAATTCTCTTACACCCGTGCCCTCGAGAGCGGATCCGGAGCAACAGGATGTGAGCTCCATGCCTGCGGACCCGGCTATAGGCAGCAGGGCCGTGGCCACCTCTTTCTTCTCTTGCGCGGATGCCTCCCGGAGAAGGCCGGATGCGATCTTCTCCCCCAGTTTGATATGAGGCTCAAAAAACCCGAATATGCATCTTCCTGTGCAGCCTTCAAGCAGTGAGCATATCTCAGAGAACCGCTCCGCATGCTCCTCTGCGCTCACACCCCGGGAAAGCAGCACAGGATCGTACCTCCATACCATCCTTTCCGCCCCTATCTTCTCGGATATGCGCCTGAAAGCATCCGCAACCCTCTTGACGTCCGGGACTCCCGGTTCGATCGCTTTCCCGTTCCCGGTCATAGTGACTTGGAAGAAGGGCATGTGACCCATCTCCGATATCTCGTCCACCATCCTGACCATGGGTGACGGGTCCTTTGTAAGGAAGAATATGGCATCCACATTCTCAGGGCTGACGTCCACGTCATAGACTATGCCTCTGAAACCTGGATTGCGGACCATCAGCCTTCCCGCTCTCAGACGGTTGATCATCCATTCCGAGTGGAACGCCGGGATGTCGGTCCTTCTGCTGGCGCTGATTATCACAGTATATGATGCCCGACAAAGAATATACTCTTTGCACGGGATTGCATATCATGAGCATCAGGGAAGAGGTCAGGAAAGAGCTCCTTGAGAATTCTGACGCAGAATACAGCGAATTCGGCAAGAAGATAATCCCGGGATCTGGTAAACTGCTTGGGGTCAAAACGCCCGTCGTCAAAAGGATCGCCAAGAATGTCTCCAAAGGGAACTGGCGGGAATATCTTGACGGTGAGGACGATTCATTTGAAGAGAGGGTGATCAGAGGACAGGTCATATGCCTTGCGCCGATGGACATCGAAGAACGTATGGCATTGGCGGAGGAGTATGTATCCGGGATAGATAATTGGGCCGTATGCGATGCTTTCTGCTCCTCTCTGAAATTAAGCAAAAAGGATCTTCCCCTTCTTTGGGATTCTGTTCTGGCACATCATGATGACGGCACGGAGTTCGGGATGAGATTTGCCGCTGTGATCATGAAGGCCTATTTCCTGGACGATGAGCACATAGACACGGTGCTAAGCATGCTGTCCTCCGTCAGGCATGAAGGATACTATCTGAAGATGGGCATCGCGTGGGCCCTCTCGGAATGCTACATAAAGTATCCTGAGAGAACGGACCCAGTACTCAGAAAAGGCACCCTGGAAAAGGATGTCCTGCGCATGACCATCGGCAAGATAACCGATTCTTACAGAGTGGATGAGGACACTAAGGAGGACCTCAGGCGCCTGCGTTCCAGTCTCCGATCTCCTTGATTATGGCCTCGGCATTCTTCTTGCCCACTCTGGATCCGCCGCGCTTGTAATAGGACCATCCTCTCCGCTCGCACTCTTCCTTGAACTGAGGGTTCGTGACAGCTATCACCCTGTCATCGGGCAGAACTTCCTTCACCATCTCGAACAGGACCTTCGGAACGCAGACGATTATCTTATCGTAAAGGTAGGTCTCGCCCACCTTTATGCTGACGGTCGTCTTTATCGCGCCCAAGAAGTCCCTCTTGGACTGGAGCAGTTCGAAATCCTCCTTGGACTCAGGCACCCACGGATAGGGCATCACTACGTAGTTTGCAGGTATGAATCCGAACCTTCCCGAAACGACACCCAGGGAAACATCCGCTTCGTTGCAGAGGTCCTTGACAAGATTCTTCACCTCAGTCATACGGCCGCCGAACATATCGAAGGCACTGACCCAATTGTTCGTAAGGAACACTGTTGAATCGTTGGTTATGACGAAAACTCTCTTATCCGGTACTTTGATCTTTCCACATTCTTCGGAACATTCCATATTTACACCTTCATTTTCCCGAAACGGTACGCGATGTTACAGCTTCCCTCGGCGGAGACCATGCACGGGCCCGAAGGGCTCATGGGCTTGCACGCCCTGCCGAACATGGGGCACTCCTCAGACCTTATCAGACCTCTGAGGACCTCTCCGCATCTGCATCCCCTGGCCTCTGCCTCCACCTCAGGCGCCCCGGACAGGATGTCCTGGTGGACCTTGGTTGCATCATGGGATTCGTACTTGCTCTTGAGGGCGAGGGCGCTCTTCCCGATGACTGGGAATCCCCTCCAGGCCCTATCCTCCCGATCGTAGGTCATCTCCATAAGCCTCAGCGCCTTGGGATTGCCTTCCGGCCTGACGAGGCGGGTGTACTCGTTCTCCACCTCGCACCTCCCCTCTTCGATCTGCCTGCACAGCATATAGCATGCCATCAATATGTCGAGGGGCTCGAATCCTGCAACCACCTGCGGCATCTTGTACTCTTTCGCAAGGGGCTCGAACATCTCCGTTCCCGTTATAACGGCCACATGGCCCGGCTCTATCATGCCCTGAACCTTGGTCTCCCCCATGTCGAATATGGTCTTCAGTATGGGGGGGCATATCCTGTGGCAGCTGTATATGCTGAAATTCTCCGGCAGTTCCTTCTGGAGAGGCACGCATGTGGAAGGCGCCGTGGTCTCGAATCCTACAGCCACGAAGACCAGGTCCCCTTCGGTCTCTGACGCCATCCTGACTGCGTCCTCTATTGAGTATACCACTCTGACATCCGCTCCGTCAGCTTTCGCATCATTGAGCGTTCCTACGGTGGTGGGCACCCTCATCATGTCCCCGAAGGCACAGACCGTTATGCCGGAGCGGGCCATGTGTATAGCGTCCCCTATCTCCTTGCTGGTTGTGACGCATACGGGACAACCGGGCCCTTGGCGTATCTCTACGCCCACGTCCGCCAACATCTCCTCCAGACCGAATCGCACTATCGTATCCTGATGGGTGCCGCAGACGTGCATGAACGTGAACTTGCTGTTCAGGGCACCTATCTTATCGATTATCCTTTTGGCCGTCCCCTCGTCCCTGTACTTATACATCCTCTGCCTCCACAATCTTAAGGTTCTTGACCCCGCAGCTCTGACCTTTGATCACTTTGACGTGACCTCCGCAGTCAGGGCAGGAAAGTATCGGGATCGTGTGCTCGCTGAAATCGCTCCTGATCTCCTTGACCGGCCCCTCATATCCGCATTTGGCGCACATGACCTCCACGGCCTCTCTTTCTATGATCAGATCGGCACCTTCCAGGATGGTGCCGCGCGTTACGACCTCGTAAGCAAAGCGCATCTGCTCCGTGCCGAGGCTGGTCATATCTCCTATGATCAGGACTACCTCCTCGACACCCGTTGCATCATATTTCTCCAGCTCCCTCTGTATGGCGGAGACTATGTTCGATATCACGGAGACCTCATGCATCGGGCCTGAGGATGGCTTAATCAGTATTAATCCCGTCGCTCTCCGCTCTGCTCTGCGCATGGTCGCAATGAGATGATACGGGGCATTTCGCACATCTAGGACGGTTAGGGAGGCAGATCTCCTGCCCGTGCCTTACTATGTACCGGTTTATGTCATTCCATCTTTCTCTGGGAGTGATCTCCATCAGAGCACGCTCCGTTTCCTCGGGATTCCTTGTCTTGACTAAGCCCATCAGATTCGATATCCTGTGAACATGTGTATCGACGCATACCGCCGGGATGCCCATGGCATAGGCCTGCACGCATGCGGCGGTCTTCCTTCCCACCATGGGAAGGCTCAGCAGCTCCTCTGTTCCCGACGGTACTGTGCTCCCATGCTCATCCCGAAGTACCCTACAGCATCCGATTATCCCCGATGCCTTCTGCCTGGGGAACCCGGCAGGGCGTATCAGCTCGCACACCGCATTCTCGTCTGCTTCCGCCAGCTCCTCTATCGATTCGTACTCTGAGAACAGGCGGTCCGATGCCTTTCGCGTATTGGCGTCCTTCGTCCTCTGAGACAGAATCGTAGCTATGAGCACATGGAAGGGATCCGCCTCCCATTCGGGGCTCAGCCCTTCTACCGATCTTCCGGGGTAGGCCCCTCTGCCGTAAAGGGGCGCCAATGCGTCCAATATCCTGATTATATCCCCAGCCATCTGATGGCCTCCCCTATCGTGAAATGGGAGCCGGTGATAAGCACCGTATCATCCCCTCTTATCTCCAGGGCCCTTCTGACCGCTTCACCTACCGAGGGAGCCGTTTCCGCATTCTGCAGATAATCGGAGATCTGGGCCATCTCTGCATCCAGAGGCATCGCCCTTTCGGAATCCGGAGAGGCGACCACCACCCTGTTGACCACCGGCGAAAGGCTCTTCATTATCCCTCTGAGATCCTTGTCCGTCAGGACGCCTATGACAAGGGTTACCTTACCGTATATCTCGGATATGTCGTCAGCAAGATCCCTGGCACCTGCTGCGGTGTGTGTGACATCAAGCACTATGGGATGCCCGGGGAGCTTTTGAAGTCTCGCAGGCCAGGATACATTCCTGAGGCCTGAGTCGACCGCATCCTCCGTCCGATCATCCCTCAGCAGACGTATCGCCTCCACAGCGGTGGCTGCATTGACGGCCTGATGCCTTCCTGCCAGACCTACGAAGTAGGTCTTCCCTCCGTGAACGAATTCCGTTCCCGTAGGGCTCATTGATACTATCTCGGGCGGATGGACCGTTATAACCTCCGAACCTGTCTCTGCTGCCCTGGCCCTCACTACACCCAATGCCGGTTCTTTGCACAATGTCACCACCGGTACGCCCTCTTTTATTATGCCGGCCTTCTCGGCAGCGATCTTCTCTATCGTATCCCCCAGATACTCTGTGTGCTCAAGACTTATGTTCGTTATAACGGAGACCTCGGGCACGATCACGTTGGTGGCGTCATATCTCCCGCCCATCCCCACTTCGATGACCGCATACTCCGCTCCTTCGTCTCTGAAATGCATGAATGCTATCGCCGTCGTCACTTCGAAGAAGGTGCACATGATGTCCTGGGAGGCCATCTCCTCCACTTTCGGCCTTAACTTCGAAACGTAGTACGCCAGCTTCTCATCCGATATCTGCACCCCGTTCACGCATATGCGCTCGTTGAACCTTTCCAGGTGCGGCGAGGTGTAGAGTCCTGTCCTTATGCCAGCTTGACGTAGCATCGATGCGGTTATGGCGGATACCGAGCCTTTCCCATCGGTGCCGGCCACATGTATGCTTCGAAAGCTATTCTGCGGGTCCCCCAGAGAGGACAGCAGCCCGCTGATGTTCCTGAGGCCCAGCTTCATTCCGTGCTTCTGGAGCCCGTACAGCCAATCGAGGGATTTGAGATACGTCTGCAAACTACATCCCCTCTATCATCTCTCGAACCGTCATCCCCTTCGATTTGGCTATGCGCCTCAGAAGGCTCATGGACCCGGAGCCGTACTGGGCCGCCTTCTTCTTCTTAGCGGCGATCTCGGGCTGGCCTATGTCCTCGGCCACTTCTCTGAGGCTCTTCTTCCTCACATCTCCGGGGGCTAGATCCCCTATATCAATGGCCCCTACGGCCTTGGCGACCCTGCTGTCAAGGAAGGGGTACAATACCTCCTTCCCGAACTCCTTCGCAACTGCCCTCTCATGAGCCAGCGTCTCATCCAGCAGACGGCACATATCCGCATTCATCATATCCCTGAGCTCAGGTTCCGAGAGACCTATGTACTTCGAATATCCGGCGAACAGCTCATCAGCTCCCTGACCGCCTATTATGTACGGCTCGGAAGCATGCTTCGCCACGTAATAGAACGGTATCTCAAATGACAGAGTGATGGGGTTTACCGTTCCCGTTATCCCTATCATATGCCTGACACAGTCCTCGATATCACCTTCCGAGATCATTACATGATGCCATTCCATGCCAAGTATCCCGGCCATCTCCCGGGACTCGTTCACATCGTAGGCGTCATCGACACCGGAGGTGTAGAGCACCGCAGACCGGGCCGCATCTCTGGCGATCGCGGCCACGATTCCACTGTCCAGTCCTCCGGAGAATGCGACTGCCACGGTCCTTCCTCTCACCATATCGGATATAACCTCTCTGAAAACAGGGGTCAGTTCGGACGCCATATCCGTGTCTATGGTATCCCTTATAATAAGAATGTGTCCCATTTAATACGGATAATACGTTAACGGGTCCATGGACGGCGTTACCCGCATCGGGGTCTCCCTGGACCCGGAGCTTCTCAATGAATTCGACCTCTCAATCTCTCAGAAAGGATACGTGAGCCGCTCCGAAGCCATAAGGGACCTGATAAGGGATACTCTGGCCGAGAAGGAATGGAAGAACGAGACGCAGATGATGGTCGGCGTCCTGGTGTTCATATACGACAGCGGGCACGACGGAATCCATGACCAGCTAAGGGACCTGGGAAAGAAATGGGGAGCCGATGTCGTGGGCAGCCTAAGGGTGCCTCTTGAAGGGAAGAAAGTCCTAGAGACGATGACCGCGATAGGGGTGATGAGAGATCTGAAGAACATGTCCAACGAACTGACATCCGTGAAAGGAGTGTTGAGAGGCAAGCTCACGATAGCATCCGCCGCATCCGGCAACATGCATCATATGGGACTCAGAGGGGATTAAGATGAGAATGGAAGAGGCCAAGAAGAAACTCAAAGCACGAGGCTTCGAGGTCAGGGACGCACCGATACCTGTCCCGACGCTTCATACGATCTCAAAATGCAGGAAGCGCTGCGAAAGCAATGAATGCGGCGCTTACGGCATAACGTGGGCGTGTCCCCCGGGATCCGCCACGCCTGGCGAATGCATAGAGATGCTTTCCGGCTACGAGAGCGCGGCCCTGATAACCAGGATATATGAGCTGAATCCCCGGGACATGAAGGCCGCAGGGGCCGCTGCCATGCAATTCCAGGATGACTGCAGGAAGGCCGCGGCAGCCCTCAGGGAAGAAGGAGCGGACATATTCATGATGGCCGACGGCAGGTGCGGATATTGCGAGAACTGCACCTATCCCGATGCCGAATGCAAGCACCCTGACATGCTGGTCCCATCCATAAGCGGATTCGGCATAGAGATGAGCGACTACGTCAAAGAATGCGGCAGGGAGTTCTCGTTCTTCGACGACAAGGCAGAGTTCTTCGGGATAATGCTCCTCAGATGAGATCGAAGGCCATAACGGCTGTGGCTATCTCCCGACGGTTCTCGATACCGTACCTGCTCTTCAGAGCCAGGTCCGAAGGGCCGGCCGGAACGGTTATTATGCCGTTGGTGCAGCCCGGATATGCCTCTATGTCGGGGTACTCCTTCCCCTTGAAAACGAATATCCCGTCTCCGCAACCCCTTCTGTCAGGATACATTATGAAATTGTCAGAGATCCAGACGAGATCGTCCCTTGCAAGATAGGCATCCATCTCGCATTGCATTACCTCATGTCCCATCACGATGCCGTCATCAGACATGTAGAACATGGAGGGCGTCTCGGGGAATTCGAAATCCTCTGTGCAGAATATGCATATCCTTACCTGACGCCTCATGGCCTCCAGATACCCCTCGTTCCTGAATTCCAACCCTATTTGGGTCTTCGTATTCCGCTCGAAATACTCGACCTCGCAGGATATGTCATCATCCATCAGCTCTGCGTTGACAACACCTTTGGTCGACCTCAGGTCCTTCAGGATTGCCTCAGGAACATTCATCCTGGGATGGATTGTGTTAGCAGTAAAAAAGCGCTTCTGTACTCATCATGAATGCGCATCGCATGTGCCAGCTCCGGTGTCAGAAACGGATTCATCCATGCCTGGCCCGTATCATGGATATTATGACATTGTTTTAATAAGGCCTATTGCTTCAACCGTTCCGGATGAAAAAGCTCGTAATAACCGAGAAGGCCAATGCGGCCCGCAGGATATCCGCCATCTTGTCAGGCGGAAAGACCAGCACGAAGAAGCACGGGAGCGTGAGCGTGCTGACATTCACTTCCGGGGATGACGAATACTCCGTCGTCAGCCTGAGGGGGCACA
>JAQVOB010000030.1:0-11448 GCA_028702835.1 Candidatus Methanomethylophilaceae archaeon | reverse complement strand
AGGAGTTCGTGAGAAGAGGCGTGGCCTCCGGCAGGATAGTCATTCCGTGCAATCCCCGCCATAACCCCGTTCCCGCCGCCATAGGCGAAGGGATGGGCATAAAGGTGAACGTCAACCTGGGAACTTCAAGGGACATGCCCGAAATGGGGCCGGAGCTCGAGAAGCTCCGCGTTGCCCTGAAATACGGTGCGGACGCCGTAATGGACCTGAGCACCGGCGGCGATGTGGATGCCATAAGGGCCCGCATACTGAAGGAGTGCCCTGTCATGGTCGGCACCGTCCCCATATACCAGACGGGATTGGTCGCGGCCCGCAGAGACGCCGTCGTCGAGATGAGCGAGGATGACATATTCAACGGCATAGAGAGGCACGCCAAGGACGGCGTCGATTTCATGACCGTCCACTGCGGCATAACGAAAGAGAGCGTTGAATGGCTCAAGACCTCGGGCAGGACAATGGACGTGGTCTCAAGAGGCGGTTCCTTCCTCACGGCCTGGATCCTTCATAACGGAGAGGAGAACCCCCTCTACAGCAATTTCGATTACCTTTTGGAATTGGCCCGCGAATATGAGTTCGCTCTGTCCCTCGGGGACGGTTTCAGGCCCGGATGCATAGACGATGCCACGGACGCTGCGCAGATATCGGAGCTGATGGTATTGGGCAGGCTCGTCAAGAGATGCAGGGAAGCGGGCGTCCAATCGATGGTGGAAGGCCCGGGGCACGTGCCCCTGGACATGGTGGAGGCCAATGTCTCCCTGGAGAAGAGCCTTTGCGACGGGGCGCCGTTCTATGTCCTCGGACCCCTGGTCACGGACATTGCGCCGGGGTATGATCACATAGTCGGAGCCATAGGCGGGGCCGTTGCCGCGAAGGCGGGCGCAGATTTCCTTTGCTACCTTACGCCTGCAGAGCACCTGTCCCTGCCTGATGCGGATGATGTCAGAGAGGGTTTGATAGCATCCAAGATCGCCGCCCACGTGGGAGATATGATGCGCGGGAGAGGAAGGGAGCTGGACACCGCAATGGGAAAGGCCAGGAAGACCCTGGATTGGGAGGCCATGTTCAATCTGTGCATTGATGAGGACAAGGCCCGGGAGTACAGATCCCGCGGATGCACAGAGCTTAACGACGGATGCAGTATGTGCGGAGACATGTGCGCCATAAAGATAGTGGACAAGTACCTGAAGAAATAACGTATCTGGCACTTTGAAAGTGAGTGGAGCCACTGGAGGGAATCGAACCCCCGACCAACTGATTACGAATCAGTCGCTCTACCTCTGAGCCACAGTGGCGCGTAATCAGCGGAATGAGGATAGGGTTTTAAACCTTTACCCTCAGAACGTGATTTATAAGCCCGACGGCAATTAAGGCGGGAATATGAGAATAGAGCTTCCTGTGAACCTCGATGCCACCCTCGGATGCGGCCAGGCCCACCGCTGGATCAAGAAGGACGGCCGATGGGAGGGGGTCCTAGGGGACGATATCGTCACCTTGGAACAGAGAGGAAACGGTTTCGAATGCGAAGGCACCTCAGACAAGGAGATGATCCTCTCATATTTCCGTGCAGAGGATGACCTGGAAGAGATCTACGCCGATATCTCCAGAGCGGATGCTCACATAGCAAGATTGGCCGAGGCTTGCCCCGGGCTCCGGATACTCAGGCAGAACCCGTGGGAATGCACAGCGACATATCTTCTGGCAGTCAACGCCAACGTCAAGCGCATAGGGTCAATGGTGGAATCCGTCTGCAGGGAATTCGGAAGGGATCTCGGCGGAAGGTACTCATTCCCCACACCGGAGGAGATCGTAAGCGGATGCGGGGACATCTGCCGCTGCAGGCTCGGATACAGAGAGGGCAGATTCCTGAGGCTTGCGGGATCTGTGAGGTCCGGAGAGCACGACCCCGTGTCACTGACGAACATGGACTATCAGAGCTGCCGGAACGAACTGATGAAGATCGAGGGGATCGGACCGAAAGTGGCGGACTGCATCTCGCTGTTCGCCTACGGGCACATGGAGGCCTTTCCCGTGGATGCTCGCATAAGCAAGTTGATGACGGACCTTTATGGCGTATCAGGCAGCTACTCGGAGGTTGCCGAAGAGGGCAGAAGGCGGTTCGGGAAATACCCGGGCTATGCCCAGGAGCTTCTGTATCACAGCGTTATTATATTCACATCACAGGCGCAGGACGGCGGTTTGCACCCCGTCTGAACCTCGTATATGCGGGCAAGCATGCCCGTGCTTTTAACGACTGTGCAGATCTTGCAGATCTCCGTTGCGAACTCAGAGTCCTTGTTGCAGATCCTGTCCGCAGCCGCGCGTATCTCATTCTCGAACTGAGGATAACTGGGGCTTTCCTCGATCAGGGGGTTGTTGCCCCTTTTCTTCCTCAGGTACTGAGATATCGCCGCATCCGTGACCCCGAATTTACGTGCGACCTGCGCCTGCGTCATGCCGTGTGCCCTCACCAACTCTCTAGCGACCTCTCGACGTATCGTTGGCAGAACGTACCATACGACAAGCTCGCAAGGAATCTTCATGCATTTGAGAAGCTGTTAACCATATTTAACACAGACAGAAAAACAGTTCGGATTCAGCTCATCTCTGCTTCTTGGCGCCAGGGTTCATCTTGAGATAGAATTCGGAAGCGTCCCAATATTTGTCGTCATCATCTTCCTTCTCACCGCTGTCTATCCTCACTCCCATGGACGTGGTCATATCCTTCAGGGCCGCGAATGCCTCGTCGGTGCCCTCGAAGTCCTCCACCTTGGCCTCCTCTGACGTGACCCTGCCCTTGAATGTCCCGACGGGCTCCGTTCCCTTGAAGACGACGCTCAGGGAGGTCTCTGTCCTGCCCATGTGCCTCAGATAGACGTGAAGATTGTCTTGGGTATTCAATATCGTGAAGCCGGATGCCTCAGGTACGGGATCCTGCGCATCTGCGGCCAACATCCAGTAGACTGTCGGACTGCCCTCCTCGAAAAATCCCTTGCACAGGAATCCTTCCTTCTCCAGATCTGCCAGGGCATCCCTGACTGAGTGCATCTTCCTCTGCTGCAGGAAATAAGACAATACCTCGGCCGAGAATATGCCGAATTCCCGGAACAGCTTTCTTGTGGCCTCCTTCAGCGCTTCCCTGTGCCCCATTCCGTTATCGGGAACCTCCACATAGCCACCGGACGAATTCTGCGCAGTCGCGGAAGCTTTCGACAGGCTGTTCAGCCCCTCGACGGTCCTCTCCATGGACAGCGGGGAGGCGTTGATTATAGCCTTACGGTTCACGGGCTGCCTGTCCCTGATTATAGCGAGGACCGTTCTCATGTCCTCATCCATCTCCTCTCCCTTGGCGGCCCTGTACAACGATGCGGTTTCCAGCGTTGTGTAGCCTATGTACGCCGGGATCAAGGCGGTCCTCATAAGCTTAAGAGCCTCCGCCTGTTTCTTGATCGTGGTCCTCTCATCAGTTCTGGAGAATATCTCTGAATCGTTCCTCACATACCCGCGCTCGGAGATGGCTTCCCCGACCGTCTTGAATCTCCTCCCTTTAAGGACGCGCTGCTTCGACAGAACATACGAGAACATCTCGTCATATCCGAAAGTCCTCGGAACGAACCTTCCTTTGGCGTAGAATCCGTTCACCAGCACGTAACCGGCCTTCTCCATCGTCCCGGCAACGACGGGATCGCAATCGGAGGCGTCCTTCGACAGGATCTCCCTCACACGGACGATGTCCGTTCCCTTCATTGCGAAGAATACCATCATCTTGTCCACTGCTCTGAGCGCATCCGTCAGGTCCTTCGGGTCGTCCAGGTCTATGGCACGGACCTCTATGCACCCGGACATCTCCCAGATCTCCATTGCACCTATCACTGCGTTGCCTCTTACCAGGGGGTATATCCACCTGTCACCGTATCTCGCAGCCAGCTCCGCCCATTTGGATGCCAGGTCCGGGTCGTGGAGCGTCAGGAGCCTGACCTCATTATCGGGGGAGCGATCCTCTCTTATCAACGGCACTTCATCGGACATCACCAGCATGGGTGTCTGCCCGTCTCCCACCAGTATCGTCTTGGCTCCGTTCCTCGATGCGATGCTGACGGCTGCTTCCGGGGAGATCCCCGTAATGAACCGCATCGCAGTCGGAGGTATCGGACCGTACGCCTTCACGGCCTTCATGACCGCTCTCTCTATGGCGCCCTCATCCAGCTCAGACGGCCTTTCATAGGCCTCGTAGCGGTTCTCGGTGCCCCAATCCTCCCTTCCGTCGAATCCTCTGACCACCAATAGGGCGCGGTCGAGCCTCATAAGGGAGTCCCTCACGGATTCCTTCTCACGACCGGTCGCCTTGACCAGCTGTCTGAGTGTCGCGGTGCCCATTCCCTTTATCACAGACAGAAGCTCCATATCCTCGTCAGCCACAGGCTCGTCGCGCCTGAGGGATGCGTACACTCTCGCGTCCTCTTCCAGGATGAATCTGACCCTGCCTCTGGCAAAGCGCCCGAGCCTTATCTCGCCCGCAGAGCGCATGTCGTTCCATTTCTGGAGGTCGAATCCGTCGACCCTGCTGAACACATCTATCTCGCTTCCGGCGAACTCATAGAATTCGAAGAACTCCCTTATCCCGGGGAACCTCCTCCCTTTGGATGCCCTGTACTTCTCGATCGAATCGTGATCGAACACATTATCCTTACCGGACCTCAGCCTCATGTGGTCTATCTTGAGCATGTACTGATCCCCCTCGGAGATCAGGAAGCGCCCGCGGACCACCTCACCTGACGCTGTCATGGATTCCAGGGACGTGCTCACTGCAGATTCCGGCATGGAGAGCGCGAACGCTGTCTCCTTCACCGTCGCAGGTGCGAAGCACTCCAGGTGCCTGGTTACCACCCTGTCGCAGGACTCCTCCGCATTCGGGAATCCTTTGTCGTATCTCTTGAAATACCATCTGTTATTGGCGTTGACCCCTGTCCGGGTTACCAGATACATCGATTCCAGCTTCCTCATGGAGCGGTACACCGTGTCCGCATCCAGTTCGGTAGCCTCGGATATGTCGCTGAGGGCCGTTCTGTCGCCTACTGCATTCAGCACCGCCCTGTCCTGCTCGGTCAGATCCCTCTCCTTCCTGGTTGCCGATGCGTAATATCGGACCTCCTCCGAGGGCATGACATACGCCTCGTCGAAGAACACCGTTCCCAACGTGCCTTCTTCTATGAGCTCCCGAACCCAGATGTCAACCGTCTTCTTGTCGGTGTCGCAATAAGCGTAGATGTTCCTTCCTCTTTCCCTCAGGGCCTGAAGAGGCCCCGTGCGCATAAGCAGCGGGGCTATGTCTGCCTTGTCTGCTGCCCTGCCGATCTTCTCCCTGAAATACGGAACTATCTGATCCTCTTCGAACTCAAATTCCTTAACTGCATCGCCCAGGGCCCTGTACAGCACCTTCCTGTGCAGCTCCCGGAGAAGCGCGGAACGGTCCTCCATAAGAACGATATCGGAGAATCCGGAGAGGATTATGGAATGGGCGAAGGGCGAAGGGGTCCCTGTGAACGGCTGGACCGCCATCCTCATCGTCCCGGCATCCAAAGACTCCAGGACAACTCTGGCATTCTTTATGTCCATATCATCCTCCAGAACCTCCCTGTAGGTTTCCTCGATGACGGGCATGTTCTCCATATCGCCCAAAGCATCCAACAGATACGAGGAGCGGGTCTGCTGCCTGTTCACGGATATCGGACGGCCCTGGTAGTTCCTGAGTATCATGAAGCTGCGGGCAGCGGTGTGCCTGAATCTCAGCTTGAAAATCTCCGAGTTCCTGACAGCTTTCCTCAGTATCGTCTCCAGCTCTTTCGACGAGAGCATGCCGGGTATCCGGGACACGTCTATCTTCCTGGAAGTGCCTATCATGAAGCTGTCGTCAGACATCGTCACCGATGCGTTGGCCCCGGTTATATTCGAGATCTTGTAAGCGTATCCTCTGGAGAGCGCATCATTCACCCTCCTCCCGAAGGGGAAATGGAACACTATGCGCTGATTCCCGGACGGGTCTATGTACTCCTCCACGGACAGGATCTTGTCGTCTGGGATCATCCCGGCGACCACCTTCTGCTCCCTGAAGTATGATATTATTGATCTGGCCGAGCCCTCATCGATATCGAAATCGGAGACAAGGCGATCCATGAGCTCGTCCTCTCCCTGGTTCTCTATGATCCCGGCCGCCTCCCCTCTGAAGCGGGCTATGTCCATGGAAAGGTCGAAGCTCCTGGGGAGCATCTCGCCAGCCCATGAGGGCACAGTGGGCTTCCTGCCCGAAGCCTCCTTGACGTATGCGGACATCCCCTTGGACCTGACGAATTCAAAGGAACGGCCGCCAAGGACGAAGATGTCCTTAGGGGCGAGTCTCTCAACGAACTTCTCCGACAGCTCCCCGGCCACGGACCCGTGGCCTGTTATCACCCTGTAGTTGGCCTCCTCAGGTATGGTGCCGAGATTCAGATAGTAGATCATTCTGGCACCCCTCTTCCTGCCGAAAACGCCCTCTTCCTCGTCGTACCATATCTTCGAGTATACCCCTTCATACTCGTCCTTGCTGCCCAGGTACCTTAGCACGCTGACGAAGGATTCCTTCGTGAGATTGCGATAGCAATAAGAGCCTGTTACCAGCTTGTAAGCATCATCCACATTCCATCTGGCACCGAGGCTCATGCCCACCACCGTCTGAGCCAGCACATCAAGCGGGTTCTCCGGTATCCCTACCCTGTCGATATCCCCTCTGTGGGCGGCGCGGCACATGACGGCGCATTCCACAAGATCGTCTGGATCGAAGACGAGAAGACGGCCCTTGGCCACCTTGCCCATGCTGTGGCCGCTCCTGCCCACCCTCTGAAGGCCCTTGGCCACCGATTTCGGGGAGCCGATCTGGCACACCAGATCTATGGATCCTATGTCTATTCCCAATTCCAGAGACGTGGAGGATACCACGCACTTTATCTCCCCGGCCTTGAGGCGCTCCTCCACATCCAAACGCGTATCCTTGCCCAGTGAGCTGTGATGGACTTCTATGTTGTCCAGGCCTCTCTCTTTGAGCTTATAGACGACGCTCTCCGCCCCTGACCTGGTGTTCGTGAAGACCAGCGTGGTCTCGTGAGCATCCACCAGCTCCTTCAGGGTGTCGTACATCATTGAATTGACCATATCCGAAGGCAGCGTCGTCATGTCCTCTGTTGGGCATATCACCCGAAGGTCCAGCTGCTTCTTCGTATCGGACTCCACCAATGTTACCTCTCTCGGCTCCCCGTTCTCATAGCCTCCCAGGTATCCGGCGATCGCCTCCATGGGTGCAAGGGTGGCCGACAGACCGATTCTGGTGAAATCGGTCTCGCAGAGCTCCTGGAGACGCTCTATCGTCAAAGAAAGGAAGGCGCCCCTCTTGGAGTCGCATATATCGTGTATCTCATCCAGGATCAACCACTCGACCTGGGTCAGCTTCTCCCTGAACTTCGGGGCCTCCAAAATAAGTGCCAGCGACTCCGGCGTTGTAATCAGGATATGAGGCGGATGCTTCAGCATCTTCTGCCTCTCGTAAGGGGACGTGTCACCGGACCTGACGGCCACCTTGATGTTGGGGGGCTTCATGCCGTTGGCCTCAGCCACCTCCCTCATCTCCTTTAGCGGGGTGTTCAGATTACGGTTGATGTCATTGGCTAGAGCCTTCAACGGCGAGATGTATATGCAGTATATGCGCTCCTCCAACGTTCCCTCGTTATCGTAGCGCACCAATTCATTGATTATGCTCATGAAGGCCGTCAGGGTCTTCCCGGACCCTGTAGGCGATGATACGAGGACGTTCTTCCTCTCGTGTATTATAGGTACGGCTTTGGACTGGGGATCCGACAGACGATCGAACCTCTCGTCGAACCAGGTAGAGACTAAAGGCTCCATCAGCCCCATCACCTCTTCCTTTGTATACGCCCTGTCCGATCTCAGCATATTCATCCGCCTAAGTCTGTGACCTTACGCATGGAAGTTTAATTCTTTTTTGGTGCAACAATAACGTCCCTCGAAAGAAGTGAACAGATTAATATCCGAAGGATACAATCGTAACCGACATGAAGGGTGCCTCTGCCGCTGTCATCGCGATTCTGATGATCTTTGCCCTCTCAGCACCTGTGCTGTTATCAGATGACTCATCGGCAGAACCGGTCACAATAACTTACGACTGGAACGGCGGCGTCGGCAAAATAACCAGCTCAGAAGCCACTGCAGGAGTTGAATTCTCTCTGCCCGGCACCAGCGACATAAAGACCCCGAAGCCGGCAGATGCCGATCACAACTATGCTTTCATCGGATGGAACGAATCTCCCTCTGGAACTACAGGCTTTATGCTCTACAGTCCGAGTGCGGATGTGACTCTATACGCTGTCTGGGCACCCAGTTTCGATATCGTCGGATACATGGAAAAGGAAGGGACGCCCTTTGGCGAAGGGGATATTTCCGTGAAGGTCCTTTTCGGTACGACTCCGGGATCCCCGCTGTTCACCTACACCTTCGAGGATATCCGCGTCGATGACGAGGGAAGATTCTCTGTCACCGTTCCTGCCAAACTCGCTACACCGTCAGGTTACGAGCCCCTGTCCGGAGGCAATTATTACCTAAAGGTCCACTCCCCTGCATCGGACGACATAATAGGCTACGGTATCGGGAGCATTAGTGACAAAATGACAAAAACAACGATCTCAAACATATTCGAGATCGATGTTTCCGGCGCTACCTGGACCGAAGAAACAGGATATGAATACATGGTCACAGGCATCAACGGAAGCCTGAACTGCATAACCCTTTACACAGACGATAACGCAGTCGGCTCCATACGCGGGAAGATCATCGGGGACAAGACCTACGAATTATCGGGCGCGACCATTGAGGTGGTGAGACTTGACGGTAAGACCGTTGTAGCGAAGACCACCAGCTCTTTCTCCAACTATGAGATAAGCTCCTGTCCCGCTGGGTCATATACCGTAAGGGTCACTGCACTGGATTATGAGCCGGAGGAGACCGGTACGATATTCGTAAAGACAGGAGAGACTCTGGTACTGGATTTCTATCTTACTCCGAAACCGACACAGACCTATCTGGGATTCGATCTGCCTCACTTCATGATGATCGTCGGGGCATTTGTAGCCGCCATACTATTCCTTTCCGCACTCATAGTCAGGCGCATCGCCAGAAGGAATCCTTCTCTCCTCAAGGAAGAGGAAGAATGATCATCTGACCAGGGATCTCCGGACTTCCTCGTAAAGGCTGTTGCCCTTCGCATCAATAGCAACAACCAAAGGACCCAGACGGTCAGCTTCGAATCTCCACATAGCCTCAGCCATGCCGAGGTCCTGCCATTCCACGCCCGTAACTTTCGAAAGCCCGTTAGCCAGAGTCACTGCCGCCCCGCCGGTGGCCGCAAGATATACGCAGCCGACATCTTCCATGGCCTCAGAGACCTCCTTGGACATGCCGCCCTTCCCTATGACCGCGCGTATCCCGAATCTTCTTATCATCTCAGGTGCAAGAGTGTTCATCCTGGCACTCGTTGTGGGGCCCGCCGCCACCACTTTCCATCTGCCTTCTTCGCCTTCGATGATCGGACCGCAATGGTATAGCGTTGAGCCCTGAAGCTCCGACGGCGTTCTCTTCCCTTCCTTGAGATATTGGAGAGCCCGCATGTGCACTGCATCCCTTCCAGTGACAACCGTGCCGCTTATGTAGACAAGATCGCCGATCTTCAAGGATCTAACTCTTTCTTCCGATAATGGGGAGCTGAGGATCAAGGCTTCGCCCCCTGGAAATACTCGGTGGTCCCGTCCGGATACATCCTGACGGACGCACGCCTCGTGGCCCAGCACCCGACCGCCACAGCTACGGGAAGGCTCGCCGTGTGGCAGTGGGCCTTCCTTATCCTGACCGCCAGCACTGTCGTGTCCCCGCCAAGCCCCATCGGGCCCAGGCCGCTGGAGTTGAGTTTCACGAAGAGCTCCTCCTCCATCTTGGCAAGCTTCTTGTCCGGATTATCTGAATCTATCGGGAACAGAAGCGCCTCTTTCGCCATCTCGATGCATGTCTCCGCAGTGCCCCCTATCCCCACACCGACGACTGTCGGAGGGCAGGGTCTTCCGCCTGCGTCAAGTACGGCATTGACCACGAAATCCCTTATGCCTTTCTCCCCTTCAGAGGGATTCAGCATCGCCAGCTTCGTCATGTTCTCCGATCCGGCTCCTTTGGGCATCACGGTTATCTGCAGAAAATCATCATCCGTCGGATGGTATCGTATTATCGGCATGCCTTCACCAAGATTGTCGCCGTGGTTCTCCCGTGTGAGGGGATCCACTGTGTTGGGCCTCAGAGGGATCTCCGCGGTTGCCCTGCGCAGACCCTCACCTATCCTTCCCGCAACAGAACCGTCAAAGGCGCCCGATACGTAGAATACGGGAACCCCGGTATCCTGGCACATGGGCCTTCCCGTATTCTCCGCCTCCTTGACATTGTCCATTATGGCTCCAAGCTGAGTATAGGCAACGGAATTGCTCTCCCATCCCGCTGCAGCCTCCAGGGCCCATCCGATATCCGATGGGAGCTTCGTGTTCGCTATCCGCAATATCCTGACGACTGCGTCCTCCACGCTCTCGGGCATTCTGATCATGGTAACCTAATCCGTTGCGTATATGAAAAACAACACGGTTTCAGGGGATGTAAAGGATCTCCCCGTCCAAGTCCACGAACCTGACGGTCTCCCCTATCTCCTCGCCTTTCGGAGTTATGATCATTATGGTCTCATAGGTGACCGGGTGAAGTATCTCCGCCTCCCCGTCCTTCGAGAAGACCACCGTGGCGGTTCCCAGGTCTGCCCTCTTCTTGAACACCCTGACCCTTACCATATCGGCCCTCGGCACGAAAACGGATTTGAATCCCTGAAGAGCCAGCAGCTTACCGCCGCTCTTGCTGATGTATGTGAGCTTGTACAGCTTACCGTCGAAGGTCACCGCGTCCCCGACCCTGTGCTCGGGAAGGCGAACAAGGAATGTCACCCTGTGGGTCTCCGACCCGTCTGCTGCCTGCCCCACCAGCGAGAATGATTCCTTCGTCTCCGCGCCGTAGCGGTCCGCCAGATCCCTGGAGATGTTCTTCCCCAGAGCTATGGACGACAGCTTGATGTCTATGCCTCCGGTAACCTCGGACACGCTGGTGATGAAGAGCCTCCTGTCGGTCTTGGACTGCCCCTCCACATCGTTCCTGACCCTTCTGACGACCTCATCCCTAAGGCTGTCCTCCAGTGCCCCGTCGCTTCTTATCTGCAATATGGCCTCGTAATAGTTACCTAGCTGTCTGGAGCACCTTTTGCACACGGTGTTCTTCAGCCTTACCAGGGTGTCAGCCTCTGCACGGACCTCCGTGCCCCGTATATCCAGG
>JAQVOB010000079.1:0-2905 GCA_028702835.1 Candidatus Methanomethylophilaceae archaeon | reverse complement strand
AGTGCCGGAAGCCGGATTCGAACCGGCGAACCCCTGCGGGAAGAGATCTTGAGTCTCTCGCCTTTGACCAGGCTTGGCAATTCCGGCCTGAGGCCCATTAAGCCGCACAACGATAATAAAACTATTGAGGCCTCACAATAGCGTTGTGACCTCTCCTCTGGGCCCGCCTATGTACACTGTGTGCTCCGATTGTGTAACGCAACCGCCCTTCACTTCGACCAATATCGCATAGCTGGAAAGGATGCCGTGACGTATCAGCTTCTTGGTGAGAAGCTCCGCCCTGGGATAATCGCATGATCTGGCACAGAAGGGGAATGAAGAGAATTCCTTCTTCACGTATTCGAAGAAATCCCTTGCGTCCTGATCCCGTATAGGCAGCTCCCGTACTATCCTGCATATGTTCCCCGGCTTGCCGGCCTTTATCATCCCTCCTCCGTTGGTGGCGAAGGGCTCGCAGGCGATCACCATGCCTGCGACGAGAGCGGTCTTGTCACCGTCGTCATAGTTTGAGACGGCCAACCCGGAATGGAGATTGAATCTTGTTATCTCGTGACCCGTGAGATTCTTCACGGGAACGAACCCGTCGGACCTGATGCTGGAATCTATGGCGGCTCCGATCTCTGATATCGTTGTGCCCTCCCCTATGAACTCCATTACCAGATCCCTTGCCCTGCGGGACGAGTCTATCAGCTCACGGTACCTGTTGGTACCCACCTCCACAGTGCCTGCCGTGTCACCGACATATCCGTCCACATGGGCACCGCAGTCTATCTTGACGACATCCCCTATCTCGAAAACGGATTTATCATTGGATGACGGCGTGTAATGCGCCGCTATCTCATTGAGACTTATATTGCACGGGAACGCCAGGCCGCAGCCTTTGGACTTTATGTACGACTCCACCTCCTCGGCCACGTCATACAACTTCACCCCCTCGGCGACCATTCCCATGCCAATGTCCCTGGCGGCTGCGGCAACGCTGCCGGCCTTCCTGAGCTTCGCCAGATCATCAGAGCTTAGCATCTAATGCCTCTTCGATCTGCTTGCGGGTTATAGCACCCTGTCTGACGATCTCCATCTCATCGCCTTTGATCCATACTATCGTGGAGGGCTTGCCGAGACTGCACGGCCCACTGTCCAAGCAGGTCTCCGCATATCCGGACAGATCCTTAGCCGCCTCCTGGGCGGTTACCGCATCTGGTTTGGAATGCTTATTGGCCGAAGTCGTTATTATTGGGCCGAAGCGCCTTGCCAATTCCCTTGCTATAGGGTGATCTGGTATCCTTATGCCCACCTTATCCGACATGGAGGTAACTATATCTGGCACATTGGATTTCTTCTTGATTATTATCGTCAAAGGCCCGGGAAGGAAAGCTTCGGCGAGCTTCTCCACGGTGGGAGTGACCTCGGCTATGGTCCTCATCATATCCAGATCGCTCACTGCGACTGAGAGGGGCATATCGAAGGGCCTGCTCTTAGCTATGTATACCCTCTTCGCGGCCGCCTCGTCGAACACGTCGGCCCCTATCCCGTAAACGGTCTCGGTGGGGTATATTATCAGCTTGCCATCCCTAAGATCCCTGACGGCTTTGTTTATGGCCTCTGTCGTGGCCTTGTCCATGCTTTCGTTACATTGGTAAGTTATCAATCTCAAGCCCCCATCATGCGCATCGCTCCGCGCAGCTGCTGGTATCCATCCCTGATCAGATACGGTCCGTGCCCAGGATACAACCCGGCTATATCATATCCCGCGAGCTTCCTGAGAGATGCTCTTAACGCCTCGACATCGCCCGTTGGGTCTGTGGTGTTGCCCACCCCGTTCATGAAGAACAGATCCCCGGTGAAGAGTGCTTTCCCCTCTTCATCATACAGGCATATGCTCCCCACGGTGTGCCCCGGCGTCTCGATGACCTTCAGAATCCTTCCGCCAAGATCTATGACGTCTCCCTCCTTCAGGCCTTCCACGGCAGTCCTCTCTATCCTGCCGCCGAAGGCTGTGCCCATCGTGGCCTCGGAATCGCCCTCCCTGAGAGGCCCGGCGTCTCTCTCGCCTGCCATTACTCTCCCAGGGGAGAACTCCTTTATAATACGGGCCATGCCGCCCACATGGTCGAAATGACGGTGGGTCAGGACAAGATAGTCCAGCTTCCTGCCGTTCAGAAGCTTTCTTACGGAATCTATGCTGGGCTCCGGACTGAAGCCCGTTCCCGTATCCACAAGCAGAGTTTTCCGACCCCCATCCACAAAGTAGATGTTCGAGTCATAGAGAGAAGATAAGTCCACTTGCGTGACGGTCATGGGAAATGCGACAGTATCAGCATATTTAACTTATTCTAGGGAGTTGTGAAAAATAATCGGAAAGAGGGTTGGCAGGGGTGCGCGGCCCCCTCAGTTTCTCGCCTGGCGGTTGGCCTCGCGTTCGGCCTTCGCTTTCGCGATGACTTCCTCTTTCTCTCTTTTCAGATCCTCGATACTCTCGATCTTGGACTTGATCTTCTTACAGTCCGAAGCAGGATCATAGGTCTCGCCTTTGGAGAATGCATCATAGACGCTTTCCCCCAGATCCCTCTTCATATCTTCGACCTCCCTCTCGACCCTTCGAATCTCAAGCTCGATCTTCTCTTCACCGTACTTCTGCCCGACCTTGCTGTCCACGTTCTTGGCACCGGTCTTTATTTCGTCCCAGAGTCCCATTGTTATTTCCTCCGTGTCAATGTAAACTCAAAGGAAGTTATTACGTTTAACGGACAGCGCATAAGCTGCCACAAAAAAATAAAGAGATTAGGATGGAGGATGAGATTTTTCATACGAATACCTGTTTAACTGCTAGACCACACCCCAGCGACGTCAAAAGAACTTTGGTCGGTGCGGGCTGAATACCTCGGCGAACCTCGGTACTTACACC
>JAQVOB010000029.1:0-11729 GCA_028702835.1 Candidatus Methanomethylophilaceae archaeon | reverse complement strand
GGACGGCTACAACGCCAAATCCGTCTTCGTCGGCCACAGCCTTACGAGCGAATACGTCAGGAGACTGACCAGAAGGAAGAAGACCAAGACCGACCACGTCGTGGACGTGAAGACGAAGGACGGTTTCATCATCAGGATAAAGCCCATGTCCATCGCAGAGAAACGCATACAGGCATCCCAGGAGGATGCTATGAGGCGCATAATGCACGATGTCCTCATGCAGATGGGCGTTGAGAACAACCTCTCCGATATAATCAAAGCGATAATCTCGGGCGATATGGCCAGGGACCTTGCTAAGGCCTGCCGCACCATAATGCCCATGAAGCGCATAGAGATCCGCAAGTCCGAGGTACTCGAGTTCGCGGAAGAGAACGATTCTGCCATAGAAGTCCCCAAGGAGGAAGCTCCGGAAGAGGACGAGCCTGAGGAGGAATCCGTCGAGGAGACCTCTGAGGAAGAGGAGTCGGAAGAGGAATCCGAAGAGTAATCCCCCTCCAGAAACCTCTTAACCAAACAAATTAAATGCCGAGGTGGCTCAGCCTGGTGGAGCGTCGGACTCATAGGGTTCCGGTCTAATAACGGCCTCTTCCAGGGAAATCCGAAGGTCCTGGGTTCGAACCCCAGCCTCGGCACCAATATTCTATTCTGAGCAATGCTCTTTTACTCTCTAAGACTTACTTGGAACGATGAGGCTCATTATCTACACAGGGAAAGGCGGAGTGGGGAAGACATCGGTTTCTGCAGCGACCGCCCGTCTGCTTGCCAAGAAAGGATACAGAACCATCATCATGAGCACAGACTCCGCTCATTCCCTGGGTGATTCGCTCGGTATAACCCTTCCAAACGACATCCAGAAGGTAAGTGAGAACCTGGATGCGCTGGAGATCGACATAATCCATGAGATGCGTACCCGGTGGGCCGACATAAGCCGGTACATATCCGCGCTGATGATCTCTCAGGGGATGGGAGAGATAACTGCTGAGGAGATGGCAATAATACCCGGCATGGAGATGGTGGCCGCGCTGTTCTATGTTCTCTCCTTTGAAGAGGAGGACAAGTACGATGTGGTCGTCATGGATACTCCTCCCACGGGAGAGACCCTACGGCTCCTGAGCTTCCCGGACATGTCCAATTGGTACATTGACAAGGTGTATGCTCTCATGAAGAGGTTCATCGGACTAGCGAGGGTGACGGTTGGCAAGTTCATGGATTTCCCTCTGCCGGATAAGGCCGTCATGAATAGCATAGAGGAGATGAAGAACAGGATGAATAAGGTCAAGGCCGTGCTGGAGGATCCTCAGAAGACCACCGTGCGCCTTGTTCTGAACCCGGAGCGTATGGTCATAAGCGAGACCATGCGCGCTTACACTTACATATGTCTCTACAACAAGAATGTGGAATGCCTCATAATCAACAAGATCTATCCCAAGGAGGATCTCTCCGATTCAGACTTCTTCAGAGAGAAGCTCAAGGAGCAGGATAAGCACCTGAAGCAGATAGATGACGCATTCAGCGAGCTCAAGATCATGAAGGCATACCAGATGTCCACCGAGCTTGTGGGCCCGGAGAAGCTGAATCTTATGGCGCAGATGATCTTCGGTGACTCGGATCCGATAGAAGTTTATGCGAATGAGAGTCCCATGCGTTTCCTCACAGTGGACGGCATAGATGAGATGAGGCTGAAAATGCCCTTTGTGAAGAAGAGCAGTATAGAGCTGTTCAAGGGAGAGAGCGGTACCTTGGTAGTCCACGTTGGCAGTCAGAAGAGAACGGTTTCCCTCCCGGCGACCCTGATAGATGCCGAGGTCTTGGGAGCTGAGCTTACAGATGAAGAGCTGATAGTTAAGCTAAAACGGCAGAATGCGGATACTAAGGGCAGGAGGAAGGTGTGAGCTATGGCAGAGAATACATCCAAGAGCGATTTCACGGATTCGGAGATTGAGAGCTTCGTCAAAGAGAACAGAGAGATGCTGGAGAGGATGATGCGCCAAGAGAAGGAGATGGCAAACAGATTCTACCAAAGCGGGGCTTCAAGAGCTGAGGAGCTCAAGAGCAGGGCTGAGGAGAAGACCATCGAGTTCATAGCGGCGGTCACAGATCCGGAGATACACAGGCATTTCATGCTGGCAGGTTTCGAATTCCTCATGGGAGTGAATGCCATGATGAAGGCCATGCCGATGCCAGAGGTCGTCAGGGCCACCATGGAATTGGCAAAGGAGACCCGGGAAAAGACCTTCGAGGAGGCCAAGGAGAACTACTCGAAGAAGAAGGCCGCTTCCGAGAGCAGCGGACCAGTTTCCCAGAAGATCGAGATCATAGAGAAGCAGGACAGCGAAGAGGCCGCTCCGAAGAAGAAGGCCCGTACCAGGAAAACCGCTACGAAGATACCTTTGAAGGACGAATCAGAGTCATCATGAACGGCGAAGCTGCCGTGAGGCTTGCCAGAAAGGCAGTGGATGCGGAAGCTGCAGGGAGAATCGTATCAAAAGAGGATATCCCCGCAGGGATGGAATCTCCAAAAGGGGTGTTCGTCACACTCAAGACATATCCCGGGGGCAGATTGAGGGGATGCATAGGGTATCCTGAGCCAGTGCTTCCCCAGGGGGAGGCCATAATCGCTTCTGCGGTGTCCGCGGCAAGCAGGGACCCAAGATTCAGTCCCGTCTCTGATAAGGAGACGGATTCCGTAACGGTCGAGGTGACGATACTCACCGTCCCCGAGACAATTGAAGTTCCGAAGAGCGAGCTCCCGTCAAGGATAGTCATAGGCAGGGACGGGCTCATAATAAGCTACAGGGGCCGTAGAGGATTGCTTCTGCCTCAGGTCCCGGAGGAGTGGGGATGGGATCAGAACGAGTATCTGGCACAGCTTTCTGTGAAGGCGGGATTGAATCCGGACGCATGGATGCGCCCGGATGCAGAGATACAATGTTTCAGAGGAAAGGTTTTCACAGAGGAGACGCCTCGCGGCAATGTCGTTGAGGTGATTTCACGGACTTAGTAATAGAGGGCAGATTCTTCCTAAACGGGGAGCTCAAGAACACAGCCGTCGGTATCGAGGACGGGAAGATCGCGACAATAGGAAATCTTGTCCGCGGAGGCGATGAGAGGATGGATCTGGGGGACCGCATAGTCCTGCCTGGATTCATGGACCCCCACGTTCACTTCAGGGATCCCGGGATGACCGGCAAGGAGGATTTCGGCACAGGCACGATGTCCGCGCTAAATGCGGGAGTGACCTGCATCCTGGATATGCCAAATACGAAACCGCCTGTGACAGGCATCAAGACGCTGGAGAGCAAGAAGAGGGCGGTCAGCTCCAAAGCGTATGTGGATTATGGTCTGTTCGCGGCGATTACCAAGGATCTGGATGTGGCCGCGGTCGCAGACCGAGTGGCCGGCTTCAAGCTCTTCATGGGTTCGACCACAGGCAAAATCCTGATGAATGACGATGCTCTCATAGAACGTGCCATGGCGGCGATAGCCCCTACCGGCAAGAGGATAAGCGTTCATGCGGAAGATGACAACCTCATACGCCGGGACGGGGAGAGGAATGACAGGGACCATATGCGAAATCGCCCTCCGGAGGCGGAGTACAGCGCCATAATGAGGCTGGGAAGGTACAAGGGAATGCCGCTGAACATATGCCATGTTACGAATGCGGAGTCTCTGGCTCTTGCATCATCCTTTGGATTTGCAACGGAGGTCACACCTCACCATCTGCTTCTGGATTCTTCCGGAGAGGACGGCGCGTTGTTGAAAGTGAATCCTCCTCTCAGAGATTCCTCCACAAGGGAGAAGCTCTTCGCGGCATTCGTCAGAGGGAAGGTCACCATGATCGGGACGGACCATGCCCCCCATACGCTAACGGACAAATCCTCTGATTACGATCGGGCGCCCAGCGGAGTGCCCGGGGTAGAGACGGCCGTACCGATGTTCATGGCCATGGTGAAGAAGGGCGAGATGAACCTCGGAGAGCTGGTGCGTATGGGGTCGGCGAACCCGGCGAAAGCGTTCTCTGTGAATAAAGGGAAGATCGCCAAGGGATACGATGCGGATTTCGCAGTATTCGATCCTAAGAAGATGGTGCCTATTGATGCGAATGTTCTTCATAGCAAGGCAGGTTACACCCCTTACGAAGGGAAGGACGCGATCATGGCGGACACAGTGATAGTCAGAGGCAATGTGCAGATAAGAGGCGGGGAGTTCTGCGGTTCCCGTTGCGGAGAGGATCTCTTTGATTGAGATCGATTATTCCGGTCTGAGCGGCAGGAAGGCGGAGTGCCTCCCCGGATGCGGCATGTGCTGTTTGTGCCAGCCTGAAATTTTGCCACAAGAGCGCTCATATTTCCGAACATCCCATCCGAAGGCAATGTTGCGGAACGGTTCTGGCGGATTCTCCATAGCGCTGAAGAAAGGACAGGGATCCTGTGTATTCCTGAACAACAGAAAGTGCGACATTTACGGCAAAAGGCCGACCTTCTGCAGGCAGTATCCGTTCCATTTCTATGCAGGGGACAGGATATCCGCAGAGCTTGACCTTTCCTGCAGAGGAGTCTGGACAGGCAGGGGGGCAGATGCGGAATCGGAGGCCAGGCAGATCGCTTCCGAGTCCCAGGACCGCATGGCCAAGGCGCTCAGGGAGTCCATGGCTGTTTACGAGGAGTTCTACTCGATATGTGCCGATGCCGGAGTGATGGGGGACACACAGTCCATAAGGGCCGATATCAACTCAAACATTCAAAGATTCACGGACCCGATAAGCATAGCCGAGATCCTGGGAGCGGCCCTTGATGATGACCCAGTTTCCATATCCGGAATCGATTTCCGTGGTGAAGTCGACCCGGAGGAGCTGAGGGCAGAGGCAATGGAAGCCTCCCTGTCATCAATGTCCTCAGAGGATCCTTTGAATCTCCCGGTGTATTGCGCTCCGGACTTCGGATGGAATATGTTCCAGGCGTCCGGAGACAGGGTCACATGGTACCTTCTGACGGACGCAGGGGATCTGGAGGAAGTGGACTCCGTCAGGCCGGAATCCATACAGTTGGGTAAGCCGGATACGGAAGGTATGCAGATTCTGACCGATTACATAGGATTGCTGAACTCCCGGGAGAGCTTCCTCGGCAGCGTATTCTACAAGATGGACGACTTGGGGTATGAGGACCCGATGGAGAATGTGTACGCAGGGTCATTGGCGGTATCGGTTGCTGACCTTCTGTGGAGAGCATCCATGCTGGATGCTTTCATGGGGACTGGCTTCGGTGCAGACGGCATTCGGGAAGCGATAGTATTCTATGATATGGACAGGTTGGACGCTCCCGCCGTGGGCGCCTTCATATAAGGGCGCGCACGGCAACGTTAAAATAGTCAATCATTTATGGTCGTGCCGGTGGCTATGATGATGAAACCTCTGTCTGTTATCCAGTCCTCGGTCGGCAAGAACGTGATCGTCGAGATGAAGGGCAAGAGAGAGTACAGGGGAGTCCTTGACGGCTACGACCCTCACATGAATGTCGTGCTGAAGAACGCCGAGGAGAGGGTGGATGGCGTTGCGAAAAGGAAACTGAACATCGCCATAGTTCGCGGGGACAACGTAATTTACATTTCACCTTAAGGGGAGAGGAACATGGGAAAAGGTACACCATCACAGGGAAGGCACAACAGCCATAAGGTTCATATTCCGTGCCGCAGGTGCGGAAAGCACGCCTATCATGCCAGAAGGGGCGAATGCGCTTCCTGCGGATACGGCAAGACCGCTAAGCTGAGATCATACACTTGGGCAAAGGCTCACGATTGAGACGGTGCACTCATGACCGGGCCGAAGCACAGCTGCGGCGTCGTGGGAATGAGCGCTGCACACGATGTGGTAAATCATATCCATAAAGCTTTGAATATCATACAGCACCGCGGACAGGAGTCCGCGGGCATAGCAGTATACCGCAACGGCGTAATAACAACCGTCAAGAACAGCGGCCTTGTCAATGTCGCTCTGACAAAGGAATCCATGGCCGGTCTGTCCGGTGAATCCGGTATTGGGCACGTAAGGTATTCCCAACTAGTCACTAAAGGTGTAGTCAACGCCCAACCTATTTCCCTTGAGACGACCCATGGTTCCATCGCCATAGCTCACAACGGGGACATAACCAATTTCGAGGAGCTGAAGAAGAAGTACCTTGCCCAAGGCTGGTCCTTTTCCACAGATTCCGATTCAGAGATACTCGCCCTTTTGTTCTCGAAGAACATGAGTCAGACTGACGACCCGATAAGGGCTCTCAGGATGATGATGAGCGAGGTCGACGGCGCATATTCACTGGCCGTCATGGTCAATGAACGCGTTTTCGGTGTCAGGGACCCCTACGGTTTCCGCCCCTTATGTCTTGGGGAGTTGGAGGACGGCTATATCATAGTCTCGGAGAGTGCCGCCCTGGATTCCATGAAGGGCACATTCATCAGGGACATAATGCCCGGTGAGATCATCGAGATCATGCCGGACCGTTTCAAATCATATCCTCCTGCAAGCAATCATCCGAAAGCGCACTGCATGTTCGAGTGGATATACTTCGCAAGGCCGGACTCCATCATAGACGGGAAAGAGGTCTACGACGTAAGGAAACGCGTAGGGATGATCCTTGCCAGGGAGTCTCCTGCAGATGCGGACATAGTCATGCCGGTGCCCGACTCGGGAAGGGCCCACGCTCTGGGTTTCAGCATAGGCTCCGGACTGCAGTACGAGGAAGGTTTCATGAAGAATCGTTTCGTGGAGCGCACGTTCATACTGCCTGATCAGAAGCAGAGGGAACGCGCAGTCTCCATGAAGATGAATCCTATACGGTCCACAGTCAAGGACCGTCGTGTCGTCATCGTGGACGACAGCATCGTCAGGGGGACCACTCTGAAGAAGCTCGTCAAGATCCTGAAGGATGCCGGGGCCAAAGAGGTCCACGTCCGTGTAGGATGCCCTCCGGTGATAGCTCCGTGCTATTACGGCGTGGATATGAGGACCAGGGACCAGTTCATTGCGAACTCGTATTCGGTGTCAGAGATCAGGGATATAATCGGCGCGGACAGTCTAGCCTACATAAGCATTGACGGGCTCGTTGAGGCCATCGGTTTCCCTGAGAATGACCTCTGTCTTGCATGCGTGAACAGCAAGTATCCCACCAACATACCGGGGGAGAAGCACAGGTTCCAGTCCACACTCAGAACCGACTTCGTCCAGTGAGCCCCATCCGAGGGGTCCAGGCCTGCGTAAGGTTTAATACAACCTAGTGATTCCCATGCGATATCGGGCAGGTAGATCAGTTGGAAGATCGCTACATTGGCATTGTAGAGGTCGCGAGTTCGAATCTCGCCCTGTCCACCTCTTTTTTACTTCTCAGTTTAGATTCGAAGTTCTCTGGATGCTTCTGAGTGTTCGCCAGGGTTCTGAAATTGATATATGAGAATGAGAGAAATTGTTTGATTGTGGGTCCGCAGGTCCGTCTATTGGCGCACTCACTGGGTCTTGCGACAGATTAGCACGGGGCAGGCAGCCATCCTCGCCACCCTCTCTGCCACGCTGCCCAAGAGGATCCTGGAGACATTGGTGCGCCCCACAGATCCGCAGACCACAAGGCTGTGTTTCGCGGATTTCTCGATGATCGCTTCGGCGGGGTGTCCTATAACGACCCTGGATTTCACCTTTATGCCTCTTGTGGTGGCCTCCTGGAGCACATAATCCATAGTGCTTTTGGAAACCGTGTTGCTCAGGTTCTTTATGGCTTCCGCAGAGGGGACGCTTCCATTGGTGGTGGCGTAATACTCTGTGTCGAAAACGTATAGGGCTGTCACTTCGGAGGCGTTGATCTTTGCTATCTCCAGACCGTTCCTGACGGCGAGATTGCTCGTCTCACTGCCATCCGTTGCAATGAGGATACTGTCGTAAAGGGATATGAAATCTCCATCAGCTCTCTGTGTAACTGCCTGTTTTCTTTCTGTGACGATCTTTAATCTCTCGGCTATAGCCGATATGGTGAAAACGGCGCAGAGGGTAAGGGTGAAGATGCTGATATAGAGGAACGCATCATAATAAGACCCTAAGGTGGTTATAAGGGGCGCCATCATGATTGATGACGAGAAGGTTCCCAGGTTCATGGATACTGAGTAGCCGCCCATGATCTTTCCGGAGCCTCCTGCCTGAGAATAATAGGACAGGCTCCCGATGACAGTCATGGTTATGAGGCCCATGCCTATGCCAATTAGGATCATCGCGGCGATAACGGCTACAATGTGGGATACAGTTAAGAGGCAGTAAGCACACCCTATCATTAGAAGGGCCGATGCGTAGGCGCTCCGGTCCTTGAGTTTGTTGGATGTGCGGGAGTATAGAAGGCTGAAGGCGGCCTGGGATACACCCAGTATCCCGAGCATCAGACCGCAGATGAAAAGACCGTATCCCATATCCGTTATGTGGTAAGGCATGTTCGTCGGGAGTATGAACATAAGGAACATCGCAACGAATATCATGGAATAGCAGAGAGCCACCCTGAGACCTTTGTTTGTTATTACTATCTCAGGCAGGATGCTCTCTTCCTGTCTTATTTTCACAGGTTCGCGTATGGATGCGAGTGCCAGAATCAGGATGGGAAAGCCTATGAGGTAGATAAGGAAAGGTTCCTGCCACCCTATATCAGCAAGTGATCCGCCGATTGTCTCAAGGAAAAGGACACCTACTCCCATGGCTGCGGACTGATAGCTTATAACCTTGCCCCTCTCGGCTCCGTGATAGTATTCTGCGGTAAGGGCCGTTGTGGCCGTGGATATGCCGGCTATGCCTATTCCTAGAATGAAGCGTCCTATGAGCACTGATTCCAGGGTGTTAAGGAAGTATCCGGACAGTCCTGCTAAGGTGAAGACAGCCAAAGATAATGTGAATATCTTTGCCTTTCCGTATCGGTCTGTCAGATACCCGATGCCCAGACCCGTTATTGCCACCGCGAGGGCGGGAAGGGTGACCACGAGCGATATTACTATGACGGATTTTTCCGGGAAAGCTTCGCTCAATGGTTTCAGAGCGGGGGCTACTGCCGCTGCGCCCATGAGGATTATCATTGAAGAAAGAAGAAGCGTGATAAGTGTCAGCCTGTTGGGTTTTGCATCCCCTTTGTTGGTTGTCATGTCAAGCTCAAAGTCGATTTATATTTAAAATTATCTAAAACATCGATTTTGGCCTAAGATGCGACCTTGCGCATATGTGTCGGCCCCGTCTTAGGCATTCTGCGCTATAATTCAGGCCGCAATTCCAAAGCAGGTCTCATGGCGCCCTGAAAATAGAAAACGTCTTTTTTTCATTATACGAAATCACTGTGTTCAGAATGATTTTGTAAGTTTTCATCTCACTTAATATGACTCTTTATGTCGAAGTGGGACCCAGGTCAATAGTCCCAGCTTCTTTTTTCCATCATAATGCACCACCCCTCTATCGGAATGGGTCTGAACAATATCTTTTATGATACCTTCGATGTGTTTGTTTATATCCATGTATACAGAGAATTTTTCCATTTCGAGTTTAATCACTTCCTCTACGCTCTTCTTGGAGGGTAAGAATGTTTCGAATGTTCTCAGAACGGGTTCCCTTCCCTTTGAGATGAGGAATTTGTATGGGTATTCGGTGTTGTAACCATTGAAGGTATAGTCTCTTCCCAGAGCTTTCCATATCTCCATATGTATCGATCCTTCATCGTTGTTCATAGATGAAACATATGCGCAGAATTTTTCGGAAAGATTCTCCATACGGAGTATCTGATCCGGGCAGTTGAGGGGAGGGCACAAGGATGAAAAAACGACATCGAACCTGCGGGAGGACTCATAGATAGTCCAATCCGAATGAATAGATTCAATGTTGGAGATGTCTGCCTCTAAGCGTTTTGCTTCTAAACGTTCTAACATTCTTTCAGATTCATCAAGACAGGTCACTTGATTCACTAACTTTGCGAATTTGAAGCTGTATGTGCCTGGCCCACATCCTATATCCATGAGTGAGAAATAGGGCATTAGAATGCCTGAAGACCTCATGCTCTCGATTATCATATTCTGTATGTTGCTCAGGAGATTATCATCGTAATTTTCAGCAGACTGATTCCAGATCTCTGTTATTCTTTTTTTCGAAAGTCCCTCTCCGAAAAACGGATGTTTGTCCCGCTTCTCCATCCACTCTTTTACGACTCCGTTTTTCATTGAGCACCTACAGGATGATTACTCGGGGCCTTCCGTAGTTATCGTCTACGATTACATCTATCCCATACACTTTTTTGATATTGCTCGGAGTCAATACTTCTTGCGTATTGCCGGCAGCAACGACCAATCCATCATCAAGCATGATCACCTTGTCGCAGTACTTCATAGCAACATCCATGTCGTGCAGTATTGCGCATACTCCTACTCCTCTTTCTTTCGTTAGCCTGAGTATGGTATCCATCACCTCAAGCTGATATCTTACGTCCAAATTACTTGTTGGTTCATCCAGCAGAAGTATATCCGCCTCTTGAGCGAGAGCACGTGCCAAAAGGACCCTTTGTGTCTGACCGCTGCTGAGTCTGTTGAACATTCTAGATGCAAGATCTTCAACTCCTAATTCAGATAGGGACTCCCACACTATGCGATCGTCGGAATCGCTACTCTGCCATCCGACGGTATGAGGTCTGCGTCCCATCATGACTACTTCGTAAACAGTAGGGGTGGAAAACTCGTTGACAGCATTTTGAGGAACATAACCCATGATCCTAGCAATAGATCGTGCATGCATCTTGAGTACATTTTCAGAATCGAGGAGTATCCTTCCTTGAGAAGGTTCTAGAATTTTATTTATGCATTTCAGCAGAGTGGTTTTTCCAGATCCGTTGGGCCCCAGTATTCCCAAGATCTCTCCCATTTTCAATTTAAAGTTGACTCCGTTGAGAATCAACTCCTTACTATAGGAGAATTTCACTCCCTCCATTTCTAATTTAGAATAGGCAATCAATTTGAAGTCCCCATTTTCATACTTTATATTAATTAATAAGATAAATAATGTTACTATTTACAAAAATAGTAATACTTATATAAGGACAAGTATTGTGTTTGTGCATGGGTAATAAAGTTTTGACGGCGATTATTATCGGGGCACTGCTGGTTTCGGGTGTGGCGGCAGTGATAGTGCTCGGAAACGACAATCGTTCAGATTCAAGAGTGCTGTTGGATGAAGAACTTCAGATATACGGCAATGCAAACGGGGATTGGAGGGTGGATCTTGATGACGTAGATTATCTAAACAAGATAATCTCCGGAGAAAAGGAGAGTACAAAATTTGCTGATGCTAATAAAGACGGTGTTGTTGATCAGAGGGATGTGGAACAAGTGCAGGCTCTCATTAACCGCACGGCCCAATCCATATGGCTTCTGGATGGGGACAGTAAACTTAAGAAAATAGATTTGAATATATCTCGCGTTGGTTGTGAATACTACAGCAACACAGAACTGATGCTCATCCTAGGTCTTGAAGACAAAGTGGTTGCGGTAGATAATGCGCCGTATCAGACCAAGGACTTCTATTTCGGCAGCGGATCCACTGTAGTGAACATGGTGAATATGAATGCCCCTGATTATGAGTCCATAGAGGCCCTGGACCTTGACGTTCTCTTGACGTTCAGTTATGCAGGCTCTCAGGCAAAACAAGATATGTTGCCCGATGTGGATGTAATATACCTCGGGAT
>JAQVOB010000078.1:0-2912 GCA_028702835.1 Candidatus Methanomethylophilaceae archaeon | reverse complement strand
ATCATGAGTATAGACAGGCAGTATTTAACCGTTATCGAAACGAACTGGCGGCAGGAAAAAAATAGTCTGCGGCAAGGCGAGGTTTATCATGTTGTTAGTGAGTTCGGGTCATGATGACGAATCCCACTGTGGCCGATTACATGATCCGTGACGTGAAATCCGTTAGCCCGGGCATGACTGTCAAAGAGGTCGCCAAGAAGATCACTGAATCCGATTTTCACGGATTCCCGATAACAGACAGAGGATATCTGTTGGGGTTCATAACCGCTAAGGAACTCCTGCGCCACATGGATAATCCGGATGCGGAGATGAGAGACATCATGCGGCAGGGCACCATAACCGCTATGCCGTCCATGTCCATGGATGATGCGACCAGGCTTCTGTTCAGGTATGGCCTGAGGAATCTGCCTGTGGTGGATGACAACAAGAAGCTCGTAGGCATAATCTCGAACATCGATGTTGTAAGATCCCAGATCGAGAAGGCGAGGCCTTCCAAGGTCATGAGTGTGAAGACATTCCTGGAACGACAGAACAACGTCCGCATGCGAGTGATCTACAAAGAGGTGCCTATAGACATGGTCATACCTACTCAAAAGGAGGTCTACAGGGATGAGCTGGTGGGCAGGCAGTACGAGATCAAGAGGGGGCTCAACGAGCCGCTTATAGTGATCGCCCGGAGGAACGGCTATCTCATCGTGGACGGGCACCACCGGGTACTGGCGGCCAAGATGATGGGTACCACGAGCTTCAAGGCCATTGTCCTGGAGCCCAGCGACCTGGATGTCAGATTCGGGCTGGAGAAGACGGCAGAGAGGTGGGGCCTCAGATCCCTGGACGATGTGAATATCATCGAGGGATCCAAGCACCCGCTGATGAAAGCGGCTACCATGGTCCTCACGGAAGAGGAGATCCTCAAGCTCACCAAGAGGCTCCAGGGCGGGAACTGATTCAGTTACCGCTAAGCTCTCTCATTTTCCTCAGCATTATCCTCTTCTCGGCGGAGGCTATGACGCTCTTCGTCTTAACGAATGTGTCCGGGTTGAGGGATATGTAGTCTATGCCCTCCTCCACCAGGAATTCGGCGAACTCAGGATAGACGGAGGGTCCCTGTCCGCAGATGCCTACGCTCTTGCCTTTTGCGTGAGCGGTCTTTATGAGCATGCTTATGGCCCTCTTCACGGCCTCATTCCTCTCATCGAAGTAGCCCATGCGGCCAAGTATGTCCGAGTCCCTGTCCGCGCCCATTACAAGCTGGGTCAGGTCGTTGGACCCTATGGAGAATCCGTCGCAGTATTCGGAGAATTCCTCTGCCATCAGGATGTTGGCGGGTATCTCCGCCATCAGGTACAGGCTGAAGTCCCTGTTCCTCTTCAGGCCTATGCTCTCCATCATGGCGGTTATCTCCCTGACCTCGTCCACGGTCCTGACGAAGGGGAGCATGATGTTCAGGTTCCTGAGTCCCATCTCCTCTCTGACCTTCTTTATGGCCGCGAGCTCGCACATGAATGCCTCCCTGTAATCGGGGGACACGTATCTGGAGCAACCCCTCCACCCTATCATCGGGTTGGATTCCAGGGGTTCGAAATCAGCACCTCCTTTCATGTCGCGGTACTCATTCGTCTTGAAATCGGATGTTCTGAGGATGACCTTTCTGGGATAGAATACCCTGCAGACCTTGGATATCCCCTCGGTCAGCTTCTCTATGAGCTCCTCCTTCCTCCCGTCCGCTATGAGGGAGACGGGATGCTCGCCTACGTAATTGGTGAACAGGAATTCGGATCTCATCAGACCCACTCCGTCGCAGGGCAGTGCGGCGGACCTCTCAGCTTTGGCGGGCATGCTCATATTGACCATGACCTTGGTGCCTGTTATCGGTACGAACTCCGATGCCACGGTAACGGCTGCCGCGACCTCTGGTTTGCTCGTTGCGATGGCGTTCCCTCTGTACACGGTGCCGGTGGTGCCGTCCACAGTGATCACCATCCCGTCCGTGAGAAGGGAGGTAGCGCTGACAGTGCCTACAACGCAAGGCGTCTCCAGCTCTCTGGATATGATGGCGGCGTGGCAGGTCATGCCTCCCTCGTCGGTGACGATGCCCGCAGCTCTGTTCATCGCGGGTACCATGTCGGGCATGGTCATGGAAGTAACGAGGATATCACCCTCCTTCACTATGTCGAGGCTCATCGAATCATCATATATCACGACGCGTCCGGACGCGATCCCCGGGCTCGCTCCGAGGCCCGTGACGATCACCTCATTGCCGGCGTCGATCTTCTCTCCGTTCCCGCCGCCTATGGCTGTGATGGGCCTGGCCTGAACGATGTATACTTTGTCCTTCTCGACACACCACTCTATGTCCATGGGCTTCTCGTAGTGAATCTCTATCTGGCGGCCGATCTCGGCCACCTCTATGATCCTGCGGTCAGAGATCTTCTGGGCGTTCTCCAGCTCCGGCTTAATATCAACTTTGACGGTGCTGCCGTCCGTCCCCCGGGTGTATTTCCATTTCTGAACGGACAGTCTCTTCTGCTTGATCTCCATGGTGGACCTGTCCACTTTATATGTGTCAGGGGTAACCTCGCCTCCCACGATGGCTTCTCCGAGACCGTAGCCGGCCTCGACGATTATTTCTTTGGAGCCGCTGCTCGGGTCCACGGTGAACATTATACCGGAGACGTCGGAGTTAACCATTTTCTGCACTACGACGGCAAGTTTCACGTCCTCGTGGGCGAACCCCTGTCTCTCGCGGTAGGAGATGGCTCTCGCGGTGAAAAGTGAGGACCAGCACTTCCTGACCTTGTCGAATAGATCCTTCTCTCCGATCACGTTAAGGAAGGTCTCCTGCTGGCCAGCAAAGCTGGCGTCCGGGAGGTCCTCAGCTGTCGCAGAGGATCTGACGGCCACGAAACTGG
>JAQVOB010000077.1:0-2916 GCA_028702835.1 Candidatus Methanomethylophilaceae archaeon | reverse complement strand
CTGATGCTGATAATCCTGCTGAAGGCTTTCCCGACTGAGCTTTGGACAGTCGTAGTGTCGATGGCAGTAGCAGGAATCGGTAACGCTTTGGCCCTGGTGTCCATGATCAACGTCGTAGTGGAAACGAGCCCTGCAGAGGACTTCGGCATAGCCTCGGGCATGAACAAGATGTTCCGTCTGATCGGAGGTTCCATAGGCCCGGTGCTGGGCACAGCGATACTCTCCGGTTTCGTGGTCTTCGAGATGTTCGGGCTCAGATACTACGGATTCGAAGGATACGTTTGGACCTGGGTGGCGGGAATGCTCTTCTGCATCATAGGCGGAATATCCGCCTATATGCTCAAACCGAAAGCTGATGCAGCCTGCACTCCCGGTTCCCGGTGAGTCCAAAACCCCCTCACCGGGGACCATAGAGGGAAGAGCATGATCGGGGCGCTCTTTCGGAGAGTCCTCCACTCTCCATTCCCTCTTCGCCATATGTGCATCTCACATGTCCGATCCGGGATGCGGCCATAGGGAGTTCGATTCCTGTATGCGGTCGCAGGAGCCCGGGCCTGATCGCATCACATCGCTGACTGTTGCTGATTATAGCTGCGAAAGGCAGTCAGACGTTCTCCTTTGAACCGAATCCTTCACGTCCGTATTTCTTATGGAATCCGATCTCCAGCATCAGATGGGAGACAGCGGTGGCGGCGATTGCCATTATGACCACGCAGGAGAAGACGACAGGGTCCAGAGCACCGGATAAAACTCCGATAGTAGCTATGACCATTACCACCTCAGCCTTCGGCACCATCCCCCAGCCTATGAGATTCAGCGACTCACGGTGAAGGGATCCGTCTCCCAGCTTCGCACCGAGGGAGCAGGCGAAATACTTCGCCAATATCGCTATGGCGGATATGGCCAGTGCGAAAGCTAGCACCTCTAGGGACATCAGATCGCTCAGTATCACACGTATGCCGACGCTTATGAAGAAGAAGGTCATGAAGAACTGCTTCAAGGGATCCACCTCCTCAAGGAGATTCCATTCCTCCGCATAGTCAGCGAACATCATGCCCGCGAAGTATGCGCCGATTATCACGGAAAGACCGATGGCCTCGGCCAATATGGCAAGTCCGAAGCACAGTCCGATTCCTATGAAAAGTATGTTCCAATTCGGGCTGTCGCTTCTGCGGTTATGATTGATGAAATCGTGTATCTTCGGCATCACGAATATGGCAGAGATAAGCGCCAATGCTACGAAGACCAACGCTTTCGTGATGGTGAAAGCGATTCCCGCAGTAGACGTATCCCCTACTGCCAATCCGGAGATCACCGCCAGGACGATCAGAGCCAGTATTTCCGATATTATGGCGGCGCTCGTTATTATCTTGCCTTCGGCAGTGGTTGACACATTCAGATGCTTCAGCACGTGGGCCGCCACCCCCGCGCTTGTAGTGATCAACACAGTGGCGATGAAAAGGGCGGTGATCATGGTACTCCCCAGATAGAACGCCAGGAGGAGCCCCAGGATGAACGGGATTATTATGCCGAGCACCGCCACCAAAGTCGCGGTTTTACCGACCTTGAGAAGATCCGATACCTTTGTCTCAAGACCTACTGTGAAAAGAAGGAATATTATCCCAAGTTCGGAGAACAACATGAGGACATTGTATCCCTCGCTACCTTCCGTAGTGGGAGTTTGGACCTCTATCCCGATCTGATCGAGGAGATTCCATCCGCCCAGACTTACTAAGACCAGGTTCGCGGCGATTATCCCGAAGACGATCTCCCCCATCATCCCCGGGAGGTGGATCCTCTTGAAGATGAATGAACCGAGGTTGGACAGGAAGAACAGCACGAATAGCATGACTACCAGTGATATTACGTCCATGTAATGGGCAGGAACAGGTGCAATAAAAAACCGAAGGTTCGAAGCATCGGATGCGACAAAAGTAATTACACTAAAGAATGATGAAAGTATGGCGCGGAGAGGGAGATTCGAACTCCCGAGGCAGATGCCACCGGTTTTCAAGACCGGCGCCGTGGGCCAGGCTTAGCTATCTCCGCTTAACGGTTTCATGTCATTCCTTTATTTAAAACTGGACCAAGAATAACCTGGGAACAATCAAATAGATATGTGACTCCTTTAACACCGTCGAACCGCAGACTGACACGGGGCGATGGGAAATCTGATATGAGGATAATGCACACCTCCGATCTGCATATCGGCAAGAGCGTTCACGGATTATCGATGCTTGAGGATCAGAAATTCATCCTTGAGCAGATGGTCACTATGATAGAGAGCGAAGAAGTGGATGCTCTCGTCATCGCCGGCGACGTTTATGATAAGACCGTCCCGATCGAGGGTGCTGTATCAACACTCGACGATTTCCTGACCAGGCTGCACGAGATAGGCTGCCCCGTTTACATCATCCCCGGCAATCATGATTCGGCGACGAGGATGTCCTTCGGGAACGCTCTCCTGGCGAAGCAGGGGGTGCACATAGCCGACGAGTTCAAAGGCGGCATGGAGAAGCATATGCTGAAAGATTCTCACGGAACGGTAAATTTGTATCTGCTTCCCTTCTTTAAACCCTCGATTGTGCGCTCTCTCAATCCGAAAGCTGAGGTGAACAATGCCGATGACGCCATGAGGGAGGTCCTGAAGGCAACGGACATCAACACGTCAGAGAGGAACGTCCTGGTGGCCCATCAGTTCGTCATCGGTAAGGGAATCGAATTGGATCTCGGCGGCTCAGAGGAGTACAAGCCCTCCGTCGGCGGCGTCGATTGCATCTCATACGATCTGTTCTCCGATTTCGATTACGTTGCACTGGGTCATATACACAGACCGCAGAAGGTCGGCAGAAGCGAGATAAGATACTGCGGTTCACCTCTGAAATACTCCGAGACAGAGTATCTTGACCGTAAGGG
>JAQVOB010000076.1:0-2999 GCA_028702835.1 Candidatus Methanomethylophilaceae archaeon | reverse complement strand
GGGGTCGTATTTCGAGGCGACCTCCTTGACCCTGAAGAAGTTCCCCAAGGATTTGGACATCTTCTCTCCCTTCACCTGCAGCATGCCGTTGTGCATCCAGTAATTCGCCAGAGGCTCCCCGGTGCAGGCCTCGGTCTGGAGTATCTCATTCTCGTGATGCGGGAAAATGAGGTCGTTACCGCCGCCGTGTATGTCGATCTTGTCCCCCAGATGGCTTCTTATCATGGCCGAGCACTCAATGTGCCAGCCAGGCCTCCCCTTCCCCCAGGGAGAGTCCCAGGAGATCTCTCCGGGCTTAGCGCTCTTCCATATGGCGAAATCCATCTGGTCCTTTTTCATGGGGTCCTCGGCTATCCTGCCGGACGATTCCATATCATCAAGGTTCCTGTGGGTAAGGCGGCCGTAGTCCTTCACTTTCCTGACGGAGAAGTAGACGCTGCCATCATTCGCCTTGTATGCGAAGCCGTTGTCCATTATTTCCCTGACCATTGAGATTATGTCGTCCATGCTCTCGCTTGCCTTCGGATACATATCAGCTTTGCCGATTCCCAGGGACTCAGAGTCCCTGAAGTACTCCTCGATGTATCTGGCGGAAAGCTCCAGAGGAGGTATTCCAGATTCGCTGGCTCTGTTGATTATCTTATCATCGACATCTGTGAAGTTAGTTATGTGCGTGACCTCGTACCCGGAATATCTGAGGTACTTGACCACCATGTCGAAGACGATCATGCTGCGGGCGTGGCCCATGTGTATGTCATCGTAGACGGTGACGCCGCACACGTAGATCTTGACCTTCCCCTTCTCTATAGGGACGAAATCTTCTTTCTTACCGGTCAGCGTGTTATGTATCTTCAGAGACATGGTCGCATTCGGACATTCACTATCGGTTTATAAACTGTGCTCGGAGACCATACTCAGAGGTTATCTCTCAAGGTGCTCTAGCCGTTTCTTGAGCTCTCTGATCTCCTTCTCAAGCTCGGAGAACTTCTCCTTAACAGGGTCTGGAAGATCGTCGTGCCTCAGCTCCGTGTCCACGCAGACGCCCTTGCGCTTCGTTATCTTTCCCGGTACGCCTACGACAGTGCAGTCATCTGGCACATCCTTGACAACTACGGAACCTGCCCCTATGCGGACGTTGTTCCCTATTCTTATGTTGCCCAATACCGTGGCGTTGGCGCCTATGACTACGTTATTCCCTATGGTGGGATGCCTCTTGCCCTTGCTGGTGGAGACGCCGCCCAGTGTCACACCCTGGTATATCATGACATGATCTCCGATCACGGCGGTCTCGCCTACGACCACGCCGGTCGCATGGTCTATGAAGAAGGATTTGCCTATTGTTGCTCCGGGGTGTATGTCCGCTCCCGTAAGCATGTGCGCCTTGTAGTTTATGGCCCGAGCCTCCTTTTGCTTGCCCTGCAGCCAAAGCTCGTGGCTCTCCCTGTACATCGCTACAGCGTGCAGCCCGGTGTGGAAATTGACGGCATCCTCTTCGTCGATGATGGCGGGATCGTGTTCCATCACTGCGGCCAGGTCCTCAGGGAGTATTTTCATATCATTCATTCGAACATCCCCGTACTTATATACCTGTCTCCGCGGTCCGGCAGGATGGCCAATATCCTCTTACCTTTGACCTCTGCAGCCAGATCAAGTGCTGCATGCACGGCGGCACCTGATGATATCCCGGCGAATATGCCCTCGTTCTTCGCCAGCCTCACTGCCGTATCCACGGCATCCTCCGTTGAGACGGTCACGATAGCTTTGACATATTCGTGATGATAGTTCTCGGGAACGAAGTTCGCCCCTATTCCCTGTATGCCGTGCGTCCCGTGCACGCCCTGGGTTATCATCGGGCTCTCGGCAGGTTCCACGCCGATCACGAAGGCTTTGGATCCGTAGAGCCTCAAACCCTCGCCTATGCCGGATGCGGTGCCTCCGGTACCTATGCCTGCGATTACCGCGTAGACGTCTGGTACCTGCTCAAGTATCTCCTTCGCAGTGCCGGTCACATGAGCCTTTGCGTTGGCCGGATTCCTGAACTGCTCCAGTATAAGGCCGTTCTCCTTCCCGGCGATCTCCCTCGCCTTCTCAACGGACCCGGACATGCCGTTCGCTCCCGGGGTAAGAATGACCTCTGCCCCGTAAGCCCTCATCATACTTATGCGCTCGACACTCATGGTATCTGGCATAACGATGACCGCCCGATATCCTTCGGCCGCAGCCATCATGGAAAGACTTATTCCCATGTTGCCGGAGGTAGGTTCGATTATCGTCCCTCCCGGTCGCAGCAGGCCTTTGGCCTCTGCGTCCCTGAGCATCGACAGGGCGGCCCGGTCCTTCACGGAACCGCTCGGGTTGGTGCCCTCTATTTTTACAAGGACCTTGGAAGGCAGACCGGCCGCCAGCTTTCTCAGTTCAACTACCGGTGTGTTGCCCACGAGGCCCGCTATGCCGTCCCCGATCATGCGCTTCCCTCCGTAAGGAGCAGGATCAGGACATCAGACCGACTGCCCTGAGTTCCTCGGCTATCTTGTCAACGGCGCGTACAACGTCTGGGGGTATCTTCGCCCCTGTGCAGACCATCTTTCCGGATCCGAAGAGCAGAACGACCACCTTGGGGTCATCCAGCCTGTAGACCAGGCCCGGGAACTGCTCAGGCTCGTACTCGACTTTCTCGAGACCGAGGGTGATGGCCACGGTGTTGAGGTTGATCTCCTGCCCAAGGTCCGCAGATGCGACGATGTTCTGCACCTCGATCTTGGGGTCGACAGTGATGAAGATGTTAGCTTTCTTGAGGTCCTCTTTGACCTTCTTTATCGCTGCTTTGACTTCCAGATAGCTCTTGGCGCCGGTGCAGACGACCTTGCCGCTTCTGAAAAGCAGAGTCGCGGTCTTGGGTTCTTTGAGCCTGTAGACGAGCCCGGGGAACTGCTGAGGGTTGTATTCCGCCCCGTCGAGGGCATCCTCGATGGCGTTAAGGTCAAGTTCCTGCTCCAGGG
>JAQVOB010000075.1:0-3018 GCA_028702835.1 Candidatus Methanomethylophilaceae archaeon | reverse complement strand
CAGGGTGCGCAGCGATGACAGTGGGCGGTACCGGGGACGCTTTGGCCGGTTCCGTTGCAGGATTGATATCAAAGGGCATGGGGGCCTTCGATGCCGCATGCCTCGCAGCATACATTTGCGGCCTGGCTGGGGAGCGTGCCTTCAATAAGCTCTCCTATGGGATGACCGCACCGGACGTAGTAGAGAGCATACCGAGGGTCCTCAAGAGATGCTTGAAGAAGTGAATCTCCAGCCCCTGCCGGACCTGCCTGCGCTCCAGATAGATGGCGCGGTGGTCATATCCGATCTGCACATAGGCATGGAGACCAAGCTCAAGAGGAAGGGCTTCCACATAGCCTCCAGAACAGGGGATATGATCTCGGCCCTGATGTCCTGTCCAGAGGAATGCCGCAGGCTTGTGATACTGGGGGATGTGAAGGACACTGTGCCCGGAAGATCCAGACAGGAATACCAAGAGATCCCTGCTTTCTTCGAGAAGCTCAGGGAAAGGTATGATCGGATCGATATCGTCAAAGGGAACCACGACACGGACCTCGAGGAATTCATACCCTTCGGGATACGTATACATCAGGCCTCTGGGATGGTCATGGGGGATGTTGGCCTGGTTCATGGCCACACGTGGCCTTCTGAGGAGGTCATGAGATGCGGAACTCTGGTGATGGCCCATGAGCACCCGGCGGTGATGTTCAAGGACGGCGTCGGAAGGCACATGACGGAGCCCTGCTGGGTAAGAGGAAGTATCGTATCGGGAGGGGCCAGATACCCGGAGCATCCTGAACGATTCGTCATCGTACCTGCCTTCAACCGTCTTCTGGGAGGATCCCCTGTCAACGTGATCGACGGGAGATTCCTCTCACCCATAATCAACAGCGGCATGACAGATTTGGATTCATCTGAGATCTACCTTCTGGACGGCATATTCCTCGGGAAACGTTCCGACCTCATGGTACAGGAACGGGATACAACCCGCTGGAAGAGATGAGATCCATTATTGCGGCGATGCATGAATAGCAGATGCAGACGGAGAACCTGTGCTGCCATCGATTCGAACGCGATATGCATGGCCTTCTGAGAAGTAGAAAAAAGTAAGAAAGGGGGCTATGCCCCCATTTTGTTTCACTCGCGGGTGATCGTCTCGAAGAGAGATCCGTCGCTGTATCTGATCTTGGCCGTCAGAGGCATCTGTCCCGGCAGGCTGTGGGTCGCACAGGAGTTGCACGGGTCATAGGCCCTGAATGCCATCTCGACCATGTTCAGCAGACCGGGAGAGACCTCGAAGTTGTGGATCAATCCCTTCGCGGCCCTTGCAACATCCACGTTTATGGGACCGTTGTTGTTGGTGGTCCCCACGATAAGGTTGCATGCGGTCACGATGCCGTTCTCGTCGCAGACGTAGTCATGGAAGAGGGTTCCTCTGGGAGCCTCCACTATTCCTACTCCGCGTCCGCCGGGCACTATGTCGGGCTGCTTTATGTCGCTGTTCGTCAGATCCTTGTCGCTGGCATTCACAACGGCCCTCTCTGCAGCATGGATCATCTCTATGATCCTTGCCCAGTGGGTGGCCAGGGTGAAGTTTACAGGTCCGTCTATTCCGAGGCCCTTGAAGAACCCGCGGAATTCATCCAGTTCGCTCTGGGCTTCCGGAGTGGAGATGGACTCGCAGACGTTGATCCTTGACAGAGGGGTCGCCCTGTACAGACCGGAGTCCGGACCGGAGTATTGCCCCTTGTACCCTATCTTCCTGAGATAGGGGAACTTCTGGTATGACCAGGGCTCGGACGCTTCCGCGACATAGTCGAGATAGTCGTACGGGTCGAACTTGTACTTCTCCTTCCTGCTCTGATCTACGACCCTGACGGGTCCGTCATGGAACTCAAGGGCGTTGTCCTTGCCGGCAAGGCCCATGTAGTAGCTCTCCTGGTAGTACAGGTCGGGGTTGGCGATTATGTCCACGTATTCCTTGTTCCCAAGGACGACGCTCTTGAAGACGCTCATCGTGGTCTTCGCGAACTCCACCATGTCCTCCGCGTAGCTCAGTATCTCACGCTGATCCTCTTTGTTGAGAGCGATGGATACTCCGCCGGGCACACCCATCACGGGGTGCGTGGCCTTGCCTCCGATCATCGCCTGGATCCTCTGAGCCTTGGAGCGGGTCCTGAGGACTGCGCCACCGAGCTCGAGACCTACTTTACCTATGACACCCAGGACGTTCCTCTCAGCCGCCGGGGCCGCGGGGCCCATCACGAAGTCAGCGGATGCCAGGGCATAGAAGTGCGCTATGTGGCTGTGTACGAAGTGCGCATTGTAGAACAGGTCCCTTATGCGGAACGCCGCCTCAGTGGGCTTCGTGTTGTAGCAGCCATCAATGGCCTTCGTTGATGCCAGGTGGTGAGCGCCGGGGCAGACGCCGCAAAGCCTTGCCGTTATCTGGTTCAGCTCTGTGACCTTCCTGCCTATGCAGAATCTCTCGAAGCCCCTTACCTCAGGAGTCTGATAGTACGCCTTCTGCACATCTCCTTTGTCGTCTAGGAAGATCTCGATCTTCCCATGGCCCTCCAAACGGGTTATGGGGTCGATCGTTATCCTCTTGGTGTCGACCTTCTTCTTCTCATCCCAAATTATGGGTCCAGTCATCTTATTGACCTCCTTCCTTAACTGCTCTCTTGATCAGAGACTTGGACATCGAGAACGCATAGAAGTACCCCAGGGGGTCGTTTATGACGCTCATGATCTCGTCCATATCGTCTTCGTCCATCGTCGCATCGTTCGCCTGTACGGGGAACAGAGATGCGATTGCTGTGAATATAGAGGCGCCCTGTTCGGAGACAGGCTGTGTGGGCCCGTAGCATCCGCGGCACGGCTGGTCCGCCTTGGTGCAAGGTGCGCCGCAGCCGGCAATGGTGCCGGCTCCGAGGCACAGTATGCCCTGGTCCAGGAGACAGAGGTCGTGGTCAACGTTCATTACCTCGTGAGGCTCGTAAACGTTGGTTATCCTCCTGTTCTCCTTGTGCCTGTGGC
>JAQVOB010000028.1:0-12633 GCA_028702835.1 Candidatus Methanomethylophilaceae archaeon | reverse complement strand
GGCACCGCCACCGCAGCATATCGCAGGTATGCCGTACTCCTCTTCGTAAAACTCGGCGGTTCTGATGCAGTACTCGCTGCTTACTATCACGTTGAACTCTGCGGCGACGGATTCCCTGACATCCTTGCGGCTGCATCCGGCCCCGGGGGAGGACAGGACCCTCAGGCCGATAAGATTCAGCATATGCTTCAGGTCCTCCAAAGCACTTTCCCAATCGTTGCTGGAGATCGGAAGGCCCAGTATGTTCACTGTCCCGGGCAGTGTTTCCTTCTTCTCCGGGCTTATCCACCGTATTATCGTCCTAACCGTATGATCGTATCCCGACGAGAATGGCTGGGATATCAGTGATTCTTCTACAGCCATCGCTTTCTCAGAGAATCCGGCACGTTCTATGGCATCCGTTATATTGTCCCCGATCAGCGCGGCGCCCGGAGACCTTATGAACACGTTGAAAATGCCCTCGTCAGAGCACAGAACAGGCAGGCATTCCCCGATCTTATGCTCAGACCCGTGGATGTAATCGTCTTCGTCCATATAGGTGCACGGGATTCTCGGCTGGCCGAAGAAATAAGGCACTGAGTACCTCTCGTAATCTCCCCGCCGGGCTTTTGAATAGCATCTGGATATCGCATAGGAGTGATAGCCTCTGCAGCCGCCGGGACCATGGAGCACGGCCCGGCCGTCCTCGAAGCTCTCCACTGCCATCAGGGCTCCTGTGAAACCGTCAGGGTATACTGTCATGCGTACCGCCTCCATCCCTCTATCACGGGTACGGACAGAAGGTTGGCGAGTCTTCGTCCGAATTCCAATACGCCCTCGATGCCCACGTCCGGCCTTATGTAGCCCATGGTTCTAACATCAAGGGACGTGAGTCCGCTGTCCGTCAGAACGAGATCGGGTTCCAATCCTTTGATGTCTGATTTCAGGTCGCTGATGCTATAGTTCTCAGCAAAAGGTATGCCCATCTTGCCGTAGCGGGATTCGGGATGCTCCTTCCATTCGTGTCGGGGCCCCATCCCTATCTTGATCACCTCGATGCCAAGATCGGACAGCAGCTCTAAGAGCCAGTCAATGTCCGCGGTGAATCTGTCCTCGATGATGGCGCGTTTCCCTTCCGATCTCTTCCTTAGTCTTTCTATCTCGGAGAGATATCTCCTCTCTCCGCGCATGCAGACATCCTCGGCGATGTCCCTGATCCCGAAGGCCTCGCCCATCTTCTTATGAAATGCCTTGTAGCTGCTGAGCCCCACAGGGAGCGCTCCCCCCTCAACCTGTATATCCGCTTTGGATTCCACCAATCGCGATATCCTTTTTGATTCCGTATCATCGCCGGCTGCGAAGGTCATCTTCCCGAGCCTCATGTTCTTTATGGAATCCAGGGTTGTTTCGTACATGAATCTGCAGTTCATGCGTATTCCTAATGCGGAGAAGAGAGCCTTGGTGCCCCCGTCGGGATCCCGGCCCCGTCTGAAGAGATATCTTTCCGCAATTGTGTTGACCGTCATGTCTTCGGGAGATACAGACCGATCGACAGCATCGAGCATGGCATCCGCCGAGGCGATATATCCCGTTCCCATATCCCCTGTTATATTCCCGTCCGCTTCGATGACTCTGAAATAGATCTCGGGGTGCTCGTTGCTTATCGCGTTGACCACATCTATGGCGTTATCGCCGATTATTCCGGAGACGCATGACGTCACAATGAAGAAATTCCTGCGGCCTTCCAGTATCAGGTCGCGGATCCTGTGTTCCAGGGTTCCCGCGCCTCCGAAGACGGATACGGTGTCATCCATCTCCGTGGAATGGATCCTTATCGATTGCAAACCAGAGCCGCATCCTTTTTTCACTTCGGCTATGCCCTTCAATGCGGACATTATGTGAGCACAGCTTCTGGGCCCGTGCAGTATGGTGACCGCATCGGAAACAGACAGGCATCCGTAGACGGCCCCGGCCGTGGCGCATGATGAAAGTATCCTGTTCTCGGCTGTCGCCTTCTTCCCGAGGGGCTTCCTCATGCACATTCGGCATGTTCCATGCTCAGGCCCATCTTCTTCTGGCTCACCGGTTATCCGTTCCCCTTTGGCGATCATGCCCATCTGTGCGTCGTTCAGCGGTTTTGATTCCAGAAGCTTTGCCCTGTCATTCTTGATGCTCAGGATATGGGCCGCAACCTTCTCGAACTCCCTCGCCGCATCCGATTCAGGATACAGCTCCGCTATCGTCCGCCCTGCGGACTCGGCCCGGGCGAAGAGCTCGCTCCTCGGTACGCGGGCGACTATCGGCAGTCCGACAGCATCTGCGAACCTCTCCACGATATCATACTCGTTCTCCATCCCCCGGCAGTTGAGTATGATGCCTGCCACCCTGGGGATGCCCTTATCGAAGTTCCTTATCCCTTTCAGTATGTTGTTCGCTGCATATACTGACATGAATTCTCCCGATGTGACGAGATACACGCCGTCGGCATACTCGTTCCTAAGAGGAACGGCGAACCCGCCGCAGACAACGTCACCCAGCACATCGTAGAGCTTCACGCTCAGGTCCATCTCGTCCATCCCGAGGTTCTTCAGGGTGTCGAAGGTGCTCAGGATGCCTCTTCCGGCGCATCCTATGCCCGGTTCGGGCCCTCCCGCCTCTACGCATTTGATGCCTCTGACGCCGTCCAGAACGATATCCTCCAGATGCCTGTCGTAAGGCGGCGTTCTCCGTATGTAATCGAGTACGGTGGTCTGTTCCTTGCCGTCAAGGAGAAGTCGCGTGGAATCGTGCTTAGGGTCACATCCTATCTGCAGGACCTTCTCCCCCAGTCCCGCCAAGAGATATGAGATGTTGGCGGATACGGTGGATTTCCCTATCCCGCCCTTTCCGTAAATGGCTACCTGAATCAAAACCGCACTTCCTTTGCGGGTATGCGCCGGGTCGAAACCGTCATTCCGCATACCCTGATGGATGGAATATATATCCAAACCATAAATAGATGACAACCGCGCTCTTCGGAAAAACGGGGCAAGACGTTCATCTTAAATACAAGGTTGACTTGTCAACCATTGTGAGACAGATAACCGATCAGCATATCGCACCGAGGGTCATAAAGCAGTACCTGGACAGCAGGATGACGATCCGTCTGGAGTCTTTGGGACTGCAGGGCTCCCAGGGACCCTATCTGTTGGCCATCGCCCGGGACCCCGGGGCATCCATGAAGGAGATAGCAGCACACCTGATGGTGGACAAGTCCATCACCACCCGTACAGTCGGTACTCTGATCGATATGGGATTGGTAAGGAATGAGAGCGGGGATACAAGGCGTTACAGTCTGATGCTCACAGAGGAAGGGAAGAATGCCGTGGAGAAGATCGAGGAGACGTTCAGCGAGATATGGGGCAGCCTCCTTTGCGATCTGACGGAAGAGGAGCAGAGGGTCTTCGAGTCGGCATGCGCCAAGATAAAAGCGAGATTGAACGAGGGGGCCGGGAATTGATATTCAAGTATGTGAACCGGAAGGAGTGGTCCCTTGTCGGGATATGCTTCGTGCTGATATGTCTGCAGGTCTATCTGGAGCTGGAGATCCCGGGATATATGTCCCAGATCACAATGCTGCTGACTACGGGCGGGACCGTGGAGCAGGTAATGGACCAGGGATGGCCCATGATCGCCGCAGCATTCGGCAGTCTCCTGGCCGCGATCCTGGTGGGTGCCGTGGCGGCATATATCGCCGCTTCGCTTTCGCAGCGTCTCCGCAAGATGCAGTTCGACAGGGTGGGTGCCTTCTCCAGAGCGGAGACCGGCAGATTCTCCCTGGCTAGCCTCATCACGCGCTCCACGAATGACGTCACCCAGGTCCAGATGGCCTTCGCCATGGGCATGCAGGTCGTCATAAGGGCGCCGGTTATGGCCATATGGGCGATCGTGAAGATCGCCGACAAGGATATGCATTGGACCCTGGCAACGGCTGTGGCAGTCGCCGTTCTGATGTTCTCGATAACGATAGTGCTGTACCTTGTCGTACCGCGCTTCAAGATGATACAGCGGCTTACGGATAACGTCAACCGCATAACGGGGGAAGGTCTCACCGGAGTTAGAGTGGTCAGGGCATACAATGCCGAGAGCTACCAGGAGGCCAAATTCGAGAAGGCCAACGAGGAGCTGACCTCTACCAACCTCTTCACCAGCCGTGTCATGGCGGTCATGCCGCCGGTGGTGACGACGGTAATGAGCCTGCTCTCGCTGTCGATATACATCATCGGCGCGATACTGATATCCGCCACTTCCGGTCTGGGTCTAAGGTTGGAGATGTTCTCTGACATGATCGTCTTCTCGTCCTATGCTATGCAGGTGGTCATGGCGTTCATGATGATGGTTTTCATTCTCATGATCATCCCACGTGCGGGCGTGGCCGCCAAGCGCATAGAGGAGGTCATAGATACAGAGCCCTCGATCAAGAGCGGCACCGTGAAGGAATCCCCAAAGGGGAAGGAGGGGGAGATCGAGTTCAGGAATGTCTCCTTCAGATACCCTGGAGCAGCGGAGAGCGTGCTTGAGAATATAAGTTTCAAGGCCGGGAAAGGGGAGACAGTGGCCTTCATCGGTTCCACGGGCAGCGGCAAGAGCACGCTGATAAACCTCGTTCCTCGCTTCTATGACGTGACGGACGGTCAGATACTTGTCGACGGCGTTGACGTACGTGATTACGAGCTGGAAGCGCTTCACGGGAAGATAGGGTATGTGCCGCAGAAGGCGACCGTGTTCTCCGGTACCGTGTACAGCAATGTCAATTACGGGGATACCAGCGACGATCGCACGGCAGAGGATGTGAAGAAAGCCGTCGCCATCGCACAGGGCACCGATTTCGTGGAGAGGATGGAGGGCGGATACGAAGGCATGATATCCGAAAGCGGTACGAATCTCTCGGGAGGACAGAAGCAACGCCTCTCCATCGCACGGGCGATATGCAGGAGGCCGGAGTTCTACATCTTCGACGATTCATTCTCCGCCTTGGATTACAAAACCGACCGGGTACTTAGGGACGCTCTGAGGAAGGAAACCTCGGGAGTCACCAGTCTGATCGTGGCACAGAGGATAGGCACCATAATGGAAGCTGATAAGATAGTCGTCCTGGACGAAGGGCGCGTAGCGGGAGTGGGAAGGCACGACGATCTGCTGAGGAGCTGCGAAGTGTACAAGAACATCGCACTTTCCCAGCTGTCGGAAGAGGAGCTGGCGAGATGAGACCCGGAGGCCCACCGGGCAGCAGTAAGGCACCGGCAGAGAAGCCCAGGGCCTTCGGCGACGCATGGAAGAAGCTGTTCTCCTACATGGGAGGATACAGGATCGCGGTATGGATAGCAGTAGTGTTCGCATTCGTCGGCACGGTATTCATACTGATAGGGCCGAATAAGCTCAGGGACATAACCGATCTGATAAGCGCCGGCCTGATGTCAGGCAACGTGGACATGGCCGCCGTCTGGGAGATAGGTTACTTCCTGATCGCGATATACGCCGCCAGCGCAGTCCTGTCCTTCCTTCAGAACTACATCCTTGCCACAGTATCTCAGAGGACGGCATCGAGGCTCCGTACGGATATCTCGAAGAAGATAAACCGTCTGCCGCTGAGGTACTTCGACAGATCCAGCAAGGGAGACATCCTGAGCCGCGCCACCAACGACGTGGATACGTTGGGTCAATCGATGAATCAGAGCGTGGGAACCCTGATAACATCAGTGACGATGCTCTTGGGCTCCCTGGTGATGATGGCCTATACGAACGTAGTGATGATGGTCGTCACCGTTCTCTCATGTGTTGCCGGATTCGCTCTGATGTTCTTCATCGTCAATCTTTCCCAGAAGCATTTCAGCACCCAACAGGTGTATCTTGGTAAGATGAACGGCCATGTGGCCGAGATCTACTCCTCCCATGACGTCGTTAAAGTGTACAACGGGCAGAAGGAGGCCGCCAGGAAGTTCGACTCCATAAACGAGGGACTGGCTGGCAGCGCCTTCAAGTCCCAGTTCCTGTCCGGCCTTATGATGCCGCTGATGAATTTCATCGGCAACTTCGGTTATGTGATGGTGTGCATAGTCGGTGCGACCATGGTCATAAACGGGGAGATCTCGATCGGCGTGATAGTCGCGTTCATGATCTATGTTCGTCTGTTCACTCAACCGCTTTCGCAATTGGCTCAGGCCTTCACGGGAATGCAGTCAGTGGCCGCTGCGGCGGAAAGGGTCTTCGAATTCATCGAGGAGGAGGAGCTTCCCGAGGAAAGGGATGTTACCCGCAGGATCGAGAAGGTCAGGGGCCATGTGGAATTCAGGGATGTGCATTTCAGCTACGTCCCGGGCAAAGAGGTCATCCGCGGATTCTCGGCCGAAGTCAAACCCGGCCAGAAGATAGCCATAGTCGGGCCCACGGGGGCGGGGAAGACGACCATGGTGAATCTGTTAATGAGGTTCTACGAGACCGACAGAGGTGACATCCTCGTAGACGGCGTCTCGATAAAGGACATGAAGCGCAGCGATGTGCATGATATGTTCTGCATGGTGCTGCAGGATACCTGGATATTCGAAGGTACCGTCAGGGAGAATATCGTCTATTCGAAGAAGGATGCGACTGAGGAAGAGATAATCAAAGCCTGCACGGCCGTCGGGGTGGACCATTTCATAAGAACGTTGCCGGACGGTTACGACACGATGCTGGACAATACGTCGTCGCTCTCAGTGGGGCAGAGACAGCAGATAACCATCGCGCGGGCGATGGTGGAGAATGCTCCGATGCTGATTCTGGATGAGGCTACCAGCTCCGTAGATACAAGGACGGAGAGAATAATTCAGAAAGCAATGGATTCGATGACGGAAGGACGCACATCATTCGTCATCGCCCATCGTCTCTCCACGATCAGGAACTCGGACCTGATACTGCTGATGAAGGACGGCAATATAGTCGAGCAGGGTACCCATGATGAGCTTCTTGCACGCGGCGGAGCTTACAAGGACCTCTATAACAGCCAGTTCGAGGACGGAGAGGAGATCTGAAGGAATCGGACCTGTGTGCTGTTCAAGCCCCATTCGCTCGGGAGGCTTACCGTCTGATCAGGGTCAAGGACCATCATTCCGAAGGCCGTGCGGCCGACCCGCTCATAGAGAGAGTCAGGCCCCTGCGGGGGCACATCTCTATATATCCCGGGAATAAGCAGAGGTTGCTCTGTACCTGAGCGGGCAATATAAAAGAGAGTCACAGGTCTAACGCTTAAAGAACCAGAACGTAATTCCATTCTGATGGAACCGGTCGGCGTTCGCGAACGCTGACACATTCATTCAGTAAGAGTGGTATCCAATGAGCGTTGAAGATACGGAATTCGATTTCCATCTTATGAGGTGTGGGGAAGCGGCAGGTGTCGTCCGATGCGTAAAGGATGAGTACGGCGACAGATATCCTTACAAGATAATCTACGATGCGGACCTATTCTACGAATCATGCAGGAAAGGCGATGCCATATCAATGGTCGCGGTTGATGGCGAGAACAACATAGCTGCCCATGTGGCACTTGCCCCCTCAGCCTTGATGCCGGGCACCATGGAGTTGTGCATGGGCATCGTTTGCAAAAGATACCGTAATCGTTCGCTGATGAACAGGATATCAAGGAAGATGCTCGATCACGCGATCAAGAATCTAGATCTGACTTCTGTGAACTCGCAGCCCGTCACTCATCATGTATATGCGCAGAAGGTCTGTGCTGCCCAGGATTACCGCTGCTGCGGATTTGTCTTCAATATCGCGAATGAGGGTCTGTTCGAATCCCTGGGCACGGATCACAGAGGTAGCATAGCAATTGTGATCAAGATGCTGAAGAATGAGCGGAGAGCGATCCATGTTCCCGGAGAGGTTCTGGATCTTGTTAGAAATATAGTCTCAGATATGGGATTGGACCGGGAATTCGCCGTCTCTCATGAGGTATTCAGGGAAGGAATGTCCGAGATCTCGGGGGAGACGGACGAGAGCCTGCGGTTCGCAGACACAGCGGTAAGGCGGATAGGGGAGGATATCGAAGAGAGGCTCACATCGGAATATGAAGGCCAGGTGTCCCGCGGCTGCAAAGTATCCCGGCTTCTCCTGAACCTTTGCGACCCGAACGCTCCTGTTGCATACGACATCGCCAAGAGCTTAGGGTATTTCTGCACGGGGATGTTCCCGGGATGCTCGGATCTGGATTATCTGATAATGATGAACCCCATGGGCCGCCCGATAGAATATGGGAGTCTGGTGATACACGAGAAGTACGCCGGTCTGTTGGATCTTGTTAAGAAACTCGATCCCGATTCTTAATTGAAAGTCCTTCAAAGCTCAACAGAAAATCATTATCTATCCTCCCGCCGCTCTGTCAAAGATGGCAGATGAATGGAACTGGCGGGATGATGATGTACCCAGAATTGACGGCAAGATTGCCGTTGTAACCGGTGCCGCATCCGGGCTGGGAGCATATATCGCGGAAGCCCTGTGCATCAAGGGGGCATCAATCGTCATAGCCGACATAGATGTCAAAGGCGCAGAATCGGTGGGGGCAGGGATACGCTCATCTGTGCCGAACGCAAAGATATCTGTCCGCAGGCTTGATCTGTCCGATCCGGAGTCGATACGGGAGTTCGCGGATTGGTACGGATCGAAGCATGATTCTCTTGATCTCCTCATAAACAACGCAGGCATAATGACCCCTCCTTACAGCCTTACCGTCAAAGGGTTCGAGATGCAATGGGGAGTAAATCATCTGGGTCATTTCGCTCTTACGTACCACCTTCTTCCCCTGTTGTGCTCAACACAGGGGTCGCGTCTCGTGACCCAGACCTCCATCGTGCATAGGGGAGGGAAGATAAATTTCAGGGACATAAACTCCCGGGAATCCTATAGCCCGTGGAAGGCATACAAGCAGAGCAAGCTGGCAACCCTTCTATTCTCACGAGAGATCGATGCCCGCCTGAGGTCCCTGGGTATGGAGTCCCCCATCAGTGTAGCGAGCCATCCCGGATTGGTCAATACCCAGCTTTACCGTAACAGGGAGAGGATGAGGAGGTGGCTCAGGCCCTTCATGCACGATCTCGAGGCGGGTGCCATGCCCGCACTGCGTGCCGCTCTGGATCCGGATGCTGAAGGGGGTCAGATGTACGGCCCCAAAGGCTGGATGGAGTTCAAGGGCCGGGCCGTCATTGTGAAACCTCACGGGAAGGGAAGGGATTCGGGTCTTGCGTCCAGGGTATGGGAGCTCTCAGAGACCATGACAGGCCTGGATTTCTCCTCCCGCTTTGAGGAGTGCACGGCACCGGGACAGCGATAAGCGAAAAGCGTCAATATCGGGAACAGTATTGCGGGCCTATGGACCAGTTCATCGTCATCGGACTAGTGGCAGGTCTGATCACCACCATGGGCTACGTGCCCCAGGTAATCAAGGGATACCGCAGCGGGAGAATGGAGGACGTATCCATTCTGATGCCCCTGGTGCTCATTGTCGGAATGAGCCTGTGGCTGATATACGGGATAATCCTCGGGGACATTCCGATAATCCTCTGGAATGCAGTGTCCGTTATACTCAATTCCGGAATGGTGGTCTTGAAGATACGATATGAAAGGAGAAGGAGGAAGGCGGTACCTCCTGCAGCGGGCTGATCCCGGGGATGCGGAATATCCCAGATTATAAAGATTTGGGCTGATAAGGATCGTTACTGCCCAAAAGGTGATGACGGGCCTATCCCGGCGCCTTTTAGAGAGGGAGGAAGAATGATCTTTTCAGGGCCCCGATATGCTTCTGAGCCAAGAGGGGAAACCGGATAGAAAAGGAATATATACGCCGTTAATTCCTATTTATTCAGATTAATATGTCAAATTCTGAATCAGATGATATGAAGTATGAGAAGCTCAGGCGGTTCAACCTGATAATGGGGTTCTTCCACCTCATACAGGCCGTCATAATGCTTGTGATCGCCAATTACGATGTGAAGATGATGTTCACCACATCGTATATAGACGCCACCGGAGGTTTCCCTCCGGTAGGGGCAGGCACTCCCGTGGAGTTCTTCAGTGTATCGTTGGGACCCATGGTCGCCATATTCCTGCTGATGTCGGCCATAGCCCACCTCTTCGTAGCGACCATCGGATACAAGTGGTATGTCGATAACCTGAAGATGAACATCAACAAGGCCCGCTGGCTTGAGTATGCGGTATCATCCTCGTTCATGCTCGTTGTGATAGCATGGCTCTGCGGCATGTTCGACTTCGTGTCCGTTATGCTGCTGTTCTCCCTGAACGCATGCATGAACCTGTTCGGCTACATGATGGAGCTTCACAACCAGAACACCCAGAAGACCGATTGGACTGCCTTCATATTCGGGTGCTTCGCGGGACTGATCCCCTGGGTCGCCCTGTTCATGTACTTCCTGGGGGTGAGCGGCGGGTCCCCTCCGACATTCGTCTACGGGATCATGATCTCGATAGCGTTCTTCTTCAACATCTTCGCGGTGAACATGGTCCTGCAGTACAAGAAGGTCGGGAAGTGGAAGGATTACCTTTACGGGGAGAGATTCTACATCATCCTGAGCCTGGTGGCCAAGACTGCTTTGGCCTGGCAGGTCTTCGCCGGGACAATGGTCTGAGAAACGCTAAGAACCAAACCTTTTTCTTTACTTTTTATCCGTGAGAATAGCAGATGCCTTGATGCCCGGTTGAGCCCAACGGTAACCGGTCCATTCGGAAGGCCGATCGCTCGAGGCTCATTATGTGGCATCGGATCGAGATGAGCCCGTCATCGACACGCACGGTCCCGCGAAGCACGCTCCGCCCGCCGCGCATCCGGATGCCGGATGCGCTCTCCTCATCATGAAGCAGGAGAAGCGGCCCTTCCAGAATGCCATGCATTCGATCTCAGATTCAACGATCGGCATTCTTCTGATACACGCTTGCGATCTATAACTAGACAAATGATATGAATATCAATTGATTTTTAACGCATATTTTATATTTTTCACATTATAATTGTTTATTTGTTCAGTAATGTTAATATATTATTAGACATTTGTCTAATTAAGCCTGCATAAGATATGCATATGATCGGAGAATGAACGAAATGAACATAATTGTAAAGATCGGATTTGCTGCGATCGCCTTGTTGATGGCCGCGATCCTATTGGTGCCGAGTGTTTCTGCTGAAACCGCTGTGACAACCGAGGACGCCGGCAACATAACGTGGATATTGGTCTGCAGCGCACTTGTCTTCATAATGACGCCCGGTGTCGCCCTTTTCTACGGCGGTATGCTCAGGAAGCAAAGCATAACATCCATTCTGGCACAAACATGTATCATCATGGGGATCATGACGGTCTCCTGGGCAGTCATAGGGTATACACTTGCTTTCGGCTCTGATGTCGGCGGTATCATCGGCAATCTGGAGCACATACTGCTCCACAACGTGAGCGTTGACACCATCGCCGAAGGGAACACGATACCGCAGATGGAATTCATGCTGTTCCAGATGATGTTCGCACTGATCACCGCAGGCATCGTTCTCGGTGCTGCCATCGAGAGGATAAGATTCAACGCCATTGCGGCATTCATAGCCATCTGGTCGATCGTCGTCTATGCACCGATGGCACATTGGGTCTGGGGTGGCGGGTTCTTCGATCAATATCTCACGGTGCTCGATTTCGCCGGAGGAACAGTCGTCCATATCTGCGCAGCAACGACCGGTCTTGCACTGGTACTGTTCGCCGGAAAGCGCAGTGAGCGTACGATGAAGGACAGACCGCACAACATTCCTATGACATTCATAGGATTCTCGCTGTTGTGGCTCGGATGGCTCGGATTCAACGGCGGTTCCGGGCTTGCAGCGGACGGCGTAGCGATCAATGCCGTCGTGGTCACGATGATCTCTTCCGCGGTTGCCATGATCGTATGGGGCCTGATGCAGTACTTCTCTGTAGGACGTATCGGCATATTGGGGATGATCGCCGGTGCAGTGGCAGGATTGGTTGCCATAACCCCGGCCGCAGGATACGTGGGCCCGAGCGAGGCGATCCTGATAGGCGCCATTGGCAGCATCTTGTGCTATCGCGGCGTATTGTTCATGCGTAAGAAGTCGGGCCTGGATGATGCGTTGGATGTGTTCGGCGTCCACGGGATCGGCGGTATCTGGGGCGCTATCGCGACGGGCATATTCGCGGTACCGGCCATGGCGGAGAGCGGATACGAGGGCCTGATATACGGCAACATAGACCTGTTCATCGGAGAGATCGTGGCAGTGACGATAACGATCGTATTCTGCTTCGCGGTATCGTATGCTGTGATCTGGCTGCTGTCGAGGATCACCGATGTACGTATGGTCGAGGATGAGGAGGTAATCGGTGCGGACATCGTCGAACACGGTGAACCCGCCTATACGAGGTGAGTGAGAAATGAAGATGATAGTTGCGATAATCCGTCCTGAAAAGCTTCAATGCGTCAAGGATGCACTGAAGGCAGAAGGCGTCCACGGCATGACGATAACCAATGTCAGAGGTCGCGGCGAACAATCGGGTATCAAGTTCACCACAAGGGTAGGTGAATTCTGTGTCGACGAGATAGAGAAGGTGAAGCTGGAGGTGGTCATAGATGATATCC
>JAQVOB010000074.1:0-3144 GCA_028702835.1 Candidatus Methanomethylophilaceae archaeon | reverse complement strand
GGCGGATTTATAACTATAACCGATATACGGGAGACACGTGCGGGGGTAGCCAAGCCTGGCCAAAGGCGCAGGACTTAGGATCCTGTCTTCAGCGGTTCGAGGGTTCAAATCCCTTCCCCCGCACCATATCTTGCATTCTATCTGAAATCGTACTTGCGCCTGCAGCATTTGCCGCGTGGCTCTTCCTCATCCTCTTCTGAGTCCTGTTCGGGCTCATCATCCTTGACGCCGATCCGGCATCCGCAATCGTCACCGTGAACATGCTCATGATCATGGCTGTGGTCATGGCTGTGGCCGCGGTGATCGAACTCCAGAAAAACACCGGAGTCGTCCATCGCATGCATCATCTCATGCTCCAGCTCGCTCCTGTCCACATCGGTCAGGGCAGCCATTATATGGAACTCTGCCTCCCGGGTAGGGCGCAGAGCACCATGGTGAAGAACTCCCTCGGAGATATCCGTCAGATTGAGGGTTATCCCGCCCGTATCAGTGGAGACGGACATCTTTATATGCCCCATCATGACGCCGGACTCGGACTCGGCCCATCTGCCTATGGCCATGAGCATATCCCCCAGGCGCCTCTCGGCATCCGCGTTGAATCCTCTTATCCTGCCTTTGAAACCGACTGCCGTGCCCCCTGCCATCTCCGCTGACGTCTTCATCTCAGAGCCTCCAAGAACCTGTCGACCCCTTCCAGGGTCTTCCCGGAGACAACTAACGCAGGCACGTCATATAAATCCTTCAGGACCGCGAGGACGCCTTCGACCTTCTCCGCAGGCTGACCGTCCGCCTTATTCACCAGGATGAGATCGGATTCGGAGATCTGCTCCAGGAAGAATCCTTTCTTCCGTTCCATGAATAGATCGAAGCGCGGTACGTCTACTATGCCGATTATGCCTATGTTCTCGGCGTCTGTCCCGGTGCTCACTATTGTGTCCCTGACCTTCTGCGGAAGTGCCAGACCTGTAGGCTCTACAATGAACACGTCCGGATCGATCTCCTCCTTGATGCCTGCGACCGCCTCGAAAAGGGATTGGGTAAGGGTGCAGCATATGCATCCGTCCGGAAGCTCCACGGCTTTGAATCCTTCAGATCTCAAAGTGCTGCCGTCAACACCTATGTCCCCCATCTCATTCACGAGTATGGCAACCTTCTTCCCCGAATCCAGATAATGCTTCGTTAATGTCTTGAGGAACGTCGTCTTACCGCTTCCCAGGAAACCTCCGAGGATGTAGACTATCATGCCGGGGCCATCGGGACCTCGGATTAAATAGGGATTGGCGCGACCCATTACATCAATGCCCGCAGATCCTGGATCATGAAGGTGTACGGGCATTCGACCGCGTTCCCACGAGGGATGTATATGCCGTCTATGCCCGCTGCTTTCGCGGCAAACATATCGCCCGGGCTGTCCCCCACATAGCACATATCCTTCTTCTCGAGCCACGGATACTCCTTTATGGACTTGAGTATCCCGTCAGGTGCCGGCTTGTGGTTCTTCACATCGTCGTACCCGACGATGCTGTCGAATCTTTCCAGGAGCCCGTGCTTGAGAAGTATGGCGACTATGCGCTCCCTCATCTTGCCGGATGCTATCGAAAGGCCTTTCCCCCTGCTGTGCAGAGTGCTTATGACCTCCTCGGTCTCGGGATACGGATCCGTCCTGGATGCCATGGAGGCTCTGGATTCGGCTACGAATGAATCTATGAACCTTCTCTTCTCTGCCTCCGAACGAGCGAACCTGTCCGCCGTGGCATCCAGTGGCTCCTGTACGTATTTCCTGCATTCGGCAGCATTGAATGGTGCGCCTATGGTCCGGAATGCTTTAGCATAGGCTAGTTCCACCCCTTTCAAGGAATTGAACAGGGTCATATCGAAATCGAAGATGTATGCCTCGTATTCCCTCATATAGCCTTACGCAACGGCCCCTGTGCTCCCATCAGGCTGGATGTTCTCGCTCTCCAGCATCTTGAGTATCTTCCTTCTCAGGGCTGTGAACTCCGGGGACGACCTGTCCCTGGGGTGTGGCCACGGGATATCGATTACCTCTTTTATCTTGGCCGGGCGTTTGGTCAGGACCACTATGCGGTCTGATATGTAGACGGCCTCATCCACCGAATGCGTCACGAATATCACCGTCGTATCGGTCTTATCCGTTATCCTGAGCAGCTCGGTCTGCATTATGTTACGGGTCTGAGCGTCCAAGGCCCCGAAGGGCTCGTCCATGAGTATCACATCGGGCTTCGTCACCAAGGCCCGGGCGATCCCCACGCGTTGCTTCATGCCTCCAGAGAGCTCATGGACCATTGCGTTCTCGAATCCTGCAAGGCCGACGGACTTGATGTACCTTTCCGCCCTTTCCCTGCGCTCTGCCTTGGGAACACCGGCGACCTCCAGTCCGAATTCCACATTTTTCCTGACGGACCGCCACGGGAACAGAGCGAAGTCCTGGAAGACCATCCCCCTGTCGGGCCCGGGGCCCTGGCAGCATTTCCCTCCCAAGGTGACCGTTCCCGATGTGGGATCCATAAGACCTGCTATCATGCGCAGTATCGTCGTCTTCCCGCATCCGGACGGGCCGACGATGGTCACCAGCTCCCCTTTCTTTATGTCAAGGGAGAAATCCTCTAGAGCTACCGTCTCCTTCTCATCAGTCTTGTAGGTCTTGCTGAGATTCACTATCGATATGTCACCGCTCATTCCATCCCCATCCTTTTCACTATGGTCCTGTAAGCGTAGTCAGATACACCCGTGGTCAAAAGACCCAGTATGGCGATCAATACTATGCCCACGAACACGTTGGGCCAATATCCGAACTGCGCCTGTATGCTTATGAAGTAACCTACGCCCCCGCCGAATGAGGCGTACAGCTCCGATGCGACTATGCACATCCACCCTACGCCCATACCGATCCTTAGGCCGTTCATCACATACGGCACGGATGCAGGCAGCATCACCTTGGTGAAGACCTGCATCTTGTTCGCTCCGAGGGTTTTGGACGCGTCGACCCAGCTGGGCTCGATCTTCTTCACTCCGAATATCGTGTTTGTGAGCATAGGGAAGAATATACCGACGAATACGACGAGTATCGGCCCCCATACATATCCGACGGTGAAGAGGAATATTGGCGCCCATGCTATGGGC
>JAQVOB010000073.1:0-3166 GCA_028702835.1 Candidatus Methanomethylophilaceae archaeon | reverse complement strand
CACTGGTACCCCACCGCGAGCGCTGTCTCCTTCCAGGATCCAAGCTCTCTGCGCATGGCGCCTATGGCCGCGAAGCACGGGGCACACAACATGTTGAAGAGCAGGAAGGAGAAGCCCGCCAGAGGAGACATTATCGTTGCCATGTATGTCCATATCTCCGCTCCGTCCTCAGCCACAGCCTCCATTCCGAAGAGTATGCCGAAGGTGGAGAGGATGTTCTCTTTGGCTACAAGACCCGACAGGGTTCCCACTACTGCTCTCCAGTCCCCCCACCCCAAAGGCGAGAATGCCGGACTCAGGGCATTGCCTATGGATGCCAGCATCGAGGATTCGGCCCCAACCGGGTTGAGACTCCAGTCATACGATGTCAGAAGCCATATCAGTCCGCTTGCCAAGACTATTATCGTTCCTGCCTTCTTCACGAAGTGCCAGGACCTGTCCCCCATGCTCAGGACAACATTCCTCGCACTTGGCACATGGTAATCCGGAAGCTCCATGACGAAAGGGGATGCCTTTCCGAAGGCACCTCTGATCTTCTTCAGTATCACTCCGGACACCAGTATGGAGAACACTCCGATGAAGTAAACGGAAACTGCTATCCACGCGGATCCTCCGAAGAGCGCTCCGGAGATCAGAGCTATCACCGGGAGCTTCGCCGAGCAGGGCATGAACGATGTCGTCATGGCCGTTATCTTCCTGTCTCTCTCATCCTCTATCGTACGGGATGCCATTATACCGGGGACAGCACAGCCGGTCCCGACGATTATGGGTATGAAGGACTTCCCGGAAAGACCGAACCTTCTCAGTATGCGGTCCATGACAAAAGCTATCCTTGCCATGTATCCGCTGTCCTCAAGAAGAGCCAGCAATAGGAACAGTACTAAGAGCTGGGGCAGAAAGCCAAGTACAGCTCCCACACCAGTTATTATACCGTTCACAATAAGCGAGACAAGCCAATCCTCCACACCCATTCCCGCAAGCCAATCCGCCGTGCGTGGCAGCACGTTCTCTTCGAACACCGTCTCGTTGACCCAATCGGTCATATATCCGCCTACGGAGGTTATAGAAAGATAGTAGACAAGGAACATTACGGCTGCGAATATGGGTATAGCGAGCCAGCGGTTGGTTACAACCTCATCTATACGGTCGGTGACGCTCTTCCCGCCCTTCTCAGATTTTTGATATATGCCTCTGACCAAGGAATCCACGACCTCATACCTTGCGGACGCAATGATCGCTTCCCCGTCGTCGCCCAAGGAGTCCTCTGTGCGTCTGACCGTTTCCAAAGCTCTTTCCAGTACCGGGGACGGTAGCGCTTCCGGCACATGGGGGTCATGCTCCATCACCTTGATCGAGTACCAATACAGAAGATCATCATCTATGTGCCCTTCCAATATGCCGGAGATCTCGGAAATCGCCTTTGAGAGCTCACATTTGAAAAATTTCTTTGGGATCCTCGTTCCGTAAGAAGCCTGTTCCAAAACCGTTGCGGCCAGATTCTCCAACCCTTCCCTTTTGAGTGCTGACACCCTTATTACCGGACAGCCGAGCCTCTCGGACAGCTTCTTCTCGTCAACGGTGTCTCCCCTCCTCTCGACGACATCACTCATGTTGAGGGCCACCGTCACCGGAATCCCCATCTCGAGAAGCTGAAGTGTGAGAATCAGGTTCCGCTCCAGATTCGTCGCGTCAACCACGTTGATCACTGCATCTGCACTGCCCTCCGCCAGGAATCTCCTCGATACCTCCTCTTCCGGAGAATAAGGGGATAATGAGTACACGCCGGGGAGATCCGTTACCGTGACGTCCCTGGCTTGCCTCAGTTTGCCTTCCTTCTTCTCAACAGTAACACCTGGCCAGTTCCCGACACGCTGAGAACCGCCTGTAAGAGCGTTGAACAGCGTCGTCTTACCGCTGTTGGGATTTCCTATCAATGCTATGTTCTTCTTCATCTCAAAACCTCTTCACGGAAGGTCATAATGACTCTACGCCAACCGATTCCGCATCCTTCTTCCTGAGGGTCAGCCTGTATCCTCTCACTAGGAACTCCACTGGATCACCCAGAGGGGCCGCTTTCAAGACCTCTATCTCACATCCTTTCAGAATGCCCATATCCATGAGCCTCCTCTTCAGGATCCTGTCACCGGAGACGGAGATGACTTTGACCCTTTCGCCTTCCTCAACATCCTTAAGAGTCCTCATGCCCCCACCTCCTCCACGTGCACATTGGCCACCAGGGACCTGTCCAAGGCTACCCTCGCTCCCATTATGCTCACGATGAATGATCCGTTGACCAACGAGAGCACCTTTACGTGGGCCCCCTCAACGAAACCTAGGTCCATGAGACATTTCCTGCGCTTATCGTTCCCGACTATCTTCGATATTCGTTTCTCTTCTCCGGGTAGGGCAAAAATCAGCTCCATTTCCATCATGCTCCTTGAGAGGACGATATTTAGGAATACCTAATCCTCGTAGAAGACTAATATTGCTGCAGTATAAATAATTTAGGATATCCTTATTCAGTTATACCTAAATCTAATTTGGAATAAGAATGCAGACACAGAAATCGAGAGGTCGGAACGCTGACGTAATGTACTTTTATGTTCTCTTTGCGATATACTGCCATGGACCAAAGATCCCATTGGAACTCTGTGTTCAAGAAGGACAGGAGCCGGTTCGGAGACAAGCCGAGCGAATTCTGCCGCTTCTGCTGCGAGATAGCGAAAACAGCGGGATACTCAGACCTTCTGGAGCTCGGGGCCGGACAGGGGAGGGACAGTTGCTTCCTTTCTGCCGAGGGGTTCAAAGTGACGGCAGTTGATTACAGTAAGGTGTCCTGCAGCCAGCTTGAAGAGAGATTCCCCGATCTGACCGTTCTCCGCAGGGACATTAGGGAAGGACTGGACCTCCTGAAGGATTCCTTCGATCTGTGCTATTCCCATATGCTCTTCACCATGGACTTCAGAGAGGAGGAGCTCAGGAAGGTCGCGAAGGAGCTTTCACGGATCATAAGAGGCGACGGCATGATAATGTTCTCGGTTCGCACGAAATATGACAAATGCTACGGTCTGGGCGAGAATCTGCACGAGGACGTTTGGGAATACAACGGATTCGCGGTCAGATACTTCTCCGAGGAAGATCTGAACATCATATCAGATGGATTCGA
>JAQVOB010000027.1:0-13187 GCA_028702835.1 Candidatus Methanomethylophilaceae archaeon | reverse complement strand
TTCAATGTATCTGCTGTGGAAATGTGGACGGACCCTATGCTTAGGGAAATGACAGAAAGCGCCAACAAACTGATTGCCAGGGCGGATATGAAAAGGATCTTCTTTCGCGTGTTAGCAAAGAATACCATTCGTAGGCGTTCTTTGTCGTGCGTCTCCTTCAATATTATTTTCAAATCCTCAGCGGCGTTCCCCATCCGTTCATCTCCGAAAAAAATATTTGAGAAAGGGTTTAGTTCATTCCACTGCAGGGAACTGTTGCATCAAACCCTCAGAGGAGAAATTGAATCCAAATTCGGTATTGAACCTCTCCACCAGTGCAGATGGGTCTTCGGTTAGGTCGAGTCCGTATGCTTCTCCTATGCAGACGTACCCTACGAATATCATTGCACCCGATGCTATTCTTGTGTCCAGTGTGTAGACGTTACGGTCCAATATGGGATTCAGCGTATTCCATGATCCTAGGCTACTGAGGCTTAGGAATTTTGCATACGAAGCTTCGGCGCCGGCGTCCAAGGTTCTGATGAACACATAGTCAAGCCCTTCGTCCATGTCATAATCCACTATCACATCATATGATATGCGGGCAGTCTGCTTGGTTGCTGGCTTGAATCCTCCCAGATCCCGAATCATGTTATGTCCCCCTATCTGCTCCACGATCATGCTGAGCTGGGCTGTTTCGGTGTAGAAAGGGTCGCCTCTGCTGCTGGCCATCTGGAAAAGAAAGGACGGGTCCCAAGAAGGATCCGTGACTTTTTTCTCGGCAGCTTTCTCCAGAACCGTATTCACTGTTTCATAGTACATGTTTTTATATCTCTCTGCGGCAACCACTTGTTCGTTTTTGGATCCGAACAGTTTTACCAGAAGATCCACGTCATTCAGCATGGTCTCTCCGAAACATTCCACCGTTATCGTGGTTATACCGAGAGCCTCCAGAGCCTCTGTGTTTTTGACTCCCATGCTAGTTGGAGATAAGATGTACTTGACGTTCGCTTCCAGCATCTTCTCCCCATTCATTGCATCATTCTTTCCAAAATCGATCATTCCGGGGTAGTATCCGGCTATGTCCTTGGTCAACACCAGGGAATCCATGCCTATGACTTTGTCTTTCAGGCCAAGTATTTGTAAGAAAATAGGTATGTTCGAATTCACGACAGCGACTCTTTCCAGTGGCTCTTTGAGTTTTATCTCTTTTCCGGCATCATCTGTGACGACTATGGCGTAAGATTCGTCGGAGTCATTCTGATCCATGAAAAGTAAGGCACCGCCGATAGTTGCTGCTGCGATTACCAGTACAGACAGTACAGCAAGATATTTGGTGTTCATTTCTCGTAACCTCAGCTGGATGATACATCCAATGCTTGTGTTATAATACTTTCTAGAATTCTTTGTCACAATTCTCATTAAATTTGTTCGGATGTAGACATGTTATCTGAATGATCTATGTTTTCGATGGGCATGGTTCGGGAAGCACAAAGGAGATATTGTCATTGTTGTTCGTTTGTGATGGTGCAATTGAGATGATGTAAGGTTGAGAAAAAAATCATCTATCGTTTTGTAATCGCGATTCGTGTGCTCTTTTCCGGAGCACAATTATCTCGAACTCTGTCAGGAAAATATGATGATGCAGACGAATTTTCAGAATGTGACGAGGGAGGATATGAGTGCGGACGCCGGGATTCGAACCCGAGTTCTAACCTTGGCAAGGTCAAGTGATAACCAGCTACACTACGTCCGCAGTAGAGACGGGGATAATATCGTCTCATATAAACTTTATCTAACTCTAGGTGACTGGCAGCCGTGTCAGATAGATATTTAAAAGATGTTCATCTATCATTGGCCGCATAAGAGCGATGTCTGGGTCAGTCCCAGGCAGGAGATTTATCATGATCAGCGATTTCATCGAGATAGGCGTCAAAGAAGACGTTGCAAAGGCGATAGCAGAGATGGGTTGGGACAGTCCGACCCCCATACAGAGAGAGTCGATACCTGCTGGCATAGAGGGAATGGATATGTTCGCCCAGGCTCAGACAGGAACGGGCAAGACCGGGGCCTTCGGCTCCATAATCCTGGGAAGGATAGAGGCCGGAGGCAGGATCCCGAGGGCGATAATACTCACGCCCACCAGAGAGCTGGCCAATCAGGTCTCTGAGGAAATGGGCAAGATGGCCAAATATTCCGGGCACGAGGTCGTTGCCATATACGGAGGAGCGTCCATCGAAGGTCAGATCTCCAGGTTGGAGAAGGGCACCGACATAGTGGCCGGAACTCCCGGAAGAGTCAGGGACATGATCGACCGCAGAGCTCTGAATCTCGCAGACATAAGGATATTGGTCCTGGACGAGGCGGACAGGATGCTGGACATGGGCTTCATCGAGGATATCGAGTATATAATGAAGACCATGCCCGCAGAGAGGCAGATGCTTCTGTTCTCGGCGACGATGCCCGAAGGCGTCAAGAGGCTCGCCTATGACTATATGCCGAAGCCCAAGGAGATATTGGTATCCAAGGACGAGGTGGTTCTGGATCTGACCAAGCAGTATTACATAAGCGTGGGCAGGAGGAACAAGACCTGGGCCCTCTGCAGGATATTGGATATCGATAAGCCGAAGGCGATAATTTTCTGCCAGACCAAGAAGATGGTCGATATCCTCGAGGAGAGATTGACCAGTCTGAAGTACAAGGTTGAGGCGATACACGGAGATCTTCCCCAGTCACGCAGGGAGAAGGTCATCAGGGATCTCAAGGAAGGCAGGATAGATCTGCTAATAGCCACGGATGTGGCGGCGAGGGGCCTTGACATCGATGACATTGAATACGTGATAAATTACGATATGCCGGATGACGTGGACACCTACATACACCGCATAGGCAGGACCGGCCGGGCCGGCAGAGAAGGTGTCGCGGTCTCCTTCGTCACGTCCGATGAGGAGTACCTCATAAGGGAGTTCGAGGCCCGTACGGCCATGGAGATAACCAAGAGGGATGTGCCAGATAAGGATGAGGGAGAGAGGGACACAGTAAGGAAGGTCGTGGACTACGACCAGTTGTCCGACCCCTTCGGCATGGTCAAGTTCGAGATCAATCTTGGTAAGAATGACGGCTATGGGAAAGTTATGCTTGCTGACTTCATAATACGCAACGCGAGGATACGCGATGCTGCTATAGGTAAGATAGAGGTCGGTGCGGACTCATCCGTCGTTGAAGTCCACAGGGACTTCGGCAACAGGATGACTATGGACCTTCCCAAGAGCAAGCACAAGGGGAAGCGCATAGCCGTAGAGGTCCTGCACTGACCTCTTATATCTTACCTTTTCTTCAATATCTCCTCGGCTTCCGAGATGTCCTCTTCTATCATGCTCTGGACATTGTCGGTCTCGGCCTTTATGTCCTCGGGCCGGGGTATCGGTCCGAGTATCTCGTCGGGATCGCCTATGTTGGTCTTGACATCCTTTAGGTCAGAGACCGCCCTGTCAGGTATGTTCGCGGCGCTTCCCATGTACTGGGATATGCCGTCCACAAGATGTGTCAGCTCTATTGGGAAGAATATCTTGGACGATTCTCCTTCGCCGACCTTCTGCAGAGTTTCCATCGAGAGCACAGTCAGGGCTTTGGAGTCCATGCTTGCCGCTCCGACGGACAGTATGCGCAGCTTCTGGGCCTGACCCTGGCCTTCCAAGATGGTGGCCAATCTTTGGCCTTCGGCCTCCAGTATCTTGGATTGCCTGAGACCCTCGGCCTCCAGTATGCGGGCCCTCTTCTTTCCCTCCGCTTCCAGGATGGCGGCTCTCTTCATACCGTCCGCCTGAAGGATGGCTGCACGTCTTCTCCTCTCGGCGGAGGTCTGCTCCTCCATGGAGTCCTTGACCTTCGCAGCAGGGTCAACCTCCCTTATCTCAACAGCCTCGACCTTGACACCCCACTTGTCGGTGGCCTCATCCAGGGTGTCCCTGAGCTGGAGGTTGATCTTCTCTCTGCTCGAGAGGATCTGGTCCAGCTCCATCTCTCCGATCACGGATCTGAGAGTGGTCTGAGCCAGGTTAATGGTGGCGATCCTATAGTTAGTGACCTCGAAGTACGCTTTCTTAGGATCGATGACCTTGACGTAGATGATAGCATCAACGTTCACAGGGGAGTTGTCCTTCGTTATGACCTCCTGCCTGGGAACATCCAGGACCTGCGTACGCAGATCCAGCTTCACAACGGTATTGATGAGGGGGAATACAATGTTCAGTCCCTGATTGAGGACGCGGACATATTTTCCGAGCCTCATGTATATTGCCTGTTCATAAGGCTGAACGATCTTCACACCGCTTACGAGCACTATGACAGTGCCGAATATAGCGAGGAAGGCGATTATTGGGATAAGGAGGTCCAATGCCATGATGAGTGTATACGGCTCATCTCTTAAAAAAGGATTATACGCACTCTTCCACGCGCACGTGAACGCCTTCGCTGTGAATGACTATGACCTTTTTGCCTGCAGATATGGGATTCTTCGATGTGGCACTCCATATCTCGCTGTCTATCTTCACCTTCCCTTTCAGAGTACCAGGTTCAGTGTCCACTGTGACAACACCTTCCTTTCCGATCAGGGACTCAGCGACCGTCGTGGTGGGAGGTTCCGGCTCCCCGAGGCGCTGATAGACCTTCAAGGTGATTATCGTCACAGGTATGGCCAGCAGAAGCCCCACCACAGGAGAGTACCAGCTGAAGAGGAAGTCGGGGGCGAATATGCCCACAACTCCGAGCAACACCATTATGGTGCCAGGTATGAGCATGAATATGCCCGGGCTGAACGCCTCGATTATTATCAGAAGCGCACCTATTATTATCAGCAGGAGGGCGATGGTCACCTGGTCCATAAGGATACCAATACGGGGTGCGTATTTAACCATGACGACGTTAGTCGCCAGGCCTCCGTTCCGGCGGAGATCAGAGGCTTATGGCTATGAGCAGATCCCCGACCTGGATAGTATCCACCGCTCTTCCGTCAAGCATCAGCCTCTTCTCGATATCGAAGAACTCAGGCCCCAGAGTGTGGGTCCCGCTGCCGGTGGAGATCTCAAGTTTACCGTCTTTCAGCGCTTCCATAACACACTTGGCGTCCATGCGGGATACTGCTGCGGTTATCTCTTTCGCATCTGCTTTGAAAGCCGGCCCCAGCTTAGCGTAGACAGGCTTGACACCGACAGCTTCCTCGGTAAGATCAGCCTCCTCAGCTATGATGATCTTCTGTGCCTTCACCGTTTCCATTATATCGGCTTCCGCTGCAGAGAGAGCTGCGGCCCCGCCGCCTATTATCTCTACGGTGTCTATCTCCGCATTAAGGGGCATCTTCTTGTCGGATTTCCAGCCGCGTATCGCAGCGATGACGTCCTTCAGAACATCTCCCGCGGCCTCGGCTTCCACATCCCTCAGGACCGGTTCCGGCCAGGATGTCAGATGCAGGCTGACGGAGCCCTCGTGCTTCGCGAAGCAGGACTGATACACATCCTCTGTGACGTGGGGAAGGAAGGGCGCGATCATTTTGAGAGACCCGAGGAATACGGTGTAGAGGGTATATCTGACTGAGTCATCCTTCCTGGATTTCACCATCTCCACATAGTGATCGGCGAACTCGTGCCATATGAAGTTCTCGATCTCCTTCATTGCCTTATCGAACTGATACTCGTCGAAGAACGCAGTGGCTTTTGCGACAGTATCAGAGTATCTTCCGAGTATCCACCTGTCCGGTAACCTCAGGGCTCCCGACCTCTCGGGTTTTGAATCGAAGAAGCGGGACACGAACTGACCCAGATTGAAGATCTTGTTGCAGAGCCTCCTTCCGCGGATGACATCCTTCTCCCTGAAAGAATGGTCTATCCCAAGTGAGCATGTGGCGGCATAATACCTCAGAGCATCCGCTCCGTATTCCTTCAGTATCGGAATTGGATCTATGACATTCCCTATGGACGAGTGCATTGGAGTGCCGTCCGGGGCCATGATGAACCCGTGGATCATTATGTCGTCCCAAGGCCTCGATTCCTTGAGCTGCTCGCTTCTGAGGATGGAGTAGAAGGCCCATGTGCGTATTATGTCGTGGGACTGGGGCCTCATGGACATGGGGAACAGCTTCTTGTGAAGTTCCGCATCTCTCTCCCAGAATGTGTTGTACAGTGCGGAGCCCGAGGAGTCCATCCACGTGTCGAATACGTCGGTGCTCCCTACGAGCTTCCCGCCGCATTCTGGGCATTTCTCCGCAGGAGGAGCATCCTCCGTCGGATCGCAATAGCACATCTCCTCGGTTGCCGGCACGGCGTAGTCGCATCTCTCACATTCCCATACAGGTATGGGGGTGGCGAATATGCGCTGCCTGCTCAGGACCCAATCCCATTCGAGTGAATTGACCCAGTCCTGCAATCTCGTCTTCATGAAGGCCGGATACCAGTTTATCTTATCGGCCTCCTCCAGTACCCTGTCTCTGAAGTCCAGTGTTTTCAGGAACCACTGAGGTACCTGCAGGAACTCCACGGGGGAGTGACATCTCCAGCATATCGAGACGTTCTGCTGGTTGTCCTCCTGCCTGACGAGCTCCCCGCTCTTCCTCATATCCTCTATGACTGCTTTCCTCGCCTCAGGTACTGTCATACCGGCGTACTTTCCGGCCAGAGCGGTCATCTTTCCCAGCTCGTCAATTCCCTTCTCCATTTCCAGGCGGTATTTCATGACCCACTCCAGGTCATCCTTGTCGCCGATTGTGCATATCATAACGTTGCCGGTCCCGTACTCGGGATCGACTTTGGGGTCCGATATGACTGGAACCCTCCTTCCGTAGATGGGGGTGATAAGATTCTTGCCTATCAGGTCCGCTTTGCTCTTATCATCAGGGTGCACGGCGACCATTTTGCATGTGCACAGAAGCTCGGGCCTCGTAGTGGCTATGAGGACGTATCCCTCCTCCCCCTCTATGTTGAATTTTATGTAGTTGAGCTTGCCCAGGTTGTCCCTGTACTCCACCTCTGCATCGGCCAGAGCCGTCATGCATCTGGGGCACCAGTTGACCGGGAAGTTACCTTTGTAGACCAGCCCCATCTTGAAGAGCTTCACGAAGGAGATCTGGGTTATCCTCCTGTAATAAGGGGCGTCGGTCTGATAGTATATGCTGGGGTCCATACTCTCTCCGAGTATCTCGAAGTGGTGCTTCATCTCCTCTATGAAGCTGTTGGCAAAATCGGAGCAGAGCTTCCTGTATTCGCTGCGGGGGAGGTCCAGTTTGGTTATGCCGTGCTTCTTCTCCACCCTTACCTCAATCGGTGTCCCGTTCACATCGAAGCAAAGGGGGAAAAACACATTGCATCCTCTCATTCTCCTGTAGCGGGCAGCGAAATCAATCAGAGAATAACCGGTCGCATGACCCAGATGAAGGGAGCCAGAAGTGTATCTGGGGGGATTGTCTATGCTGTATACGGGCTTCTCGGACTCGGGATCGAATCTGTATACGGACTCTTCTTTCCACATCCTCTGCCAGCGTTCCTCTATAGATGCGGAATCGTATTGGGCCATTGGGGACTCTTATAGAAAAGGTGTTGAAAAAGGTTTGTGAGAGGTTTCAGCGCTTTCTTCTGCGATATGTGCGGCGGGCATCCTTGGCGGCCGCCACTTCGGAGGTCATGCGCTTCATCAGGTCGTTGACCGTCTTTGTCAAGTCCCAGCCGACCTCCTTGAGACTCAGACTGTAGTTGTCCGTTGCGAGCCTGGCGGTTATGCTGTACTTGTTGTTCTCTCCCTTGTCCTTGTACTTGGCCACATGCATGGTCAGAGAGGACGGCTTGCTGATCTTGGCGATCTTCTCGACCTCTTTACCGATTACATCGTAGATCGAATCGTGGTACGACTTATCGTTGTCGTCCAGACCGCTTATCTGCACATAGAGGACCTCCCTTTCCTTGCATGCGGAGATGAGCTCCACTATGTCATACTGGGTCAGTATTCCTACTAGCTCTTCGCCCTCGAGCACGGGCAGCGTGGATATGTCGTTATCGATCATGATCCTCGCAGCGGTACCGATATCATCGTCCCAGTTCACGGTCTTCGGTGCTGTGGCACATATCGTGTCGATGGGCACGGACGCCCTCTCCTTCTTGGATCCGGAAGCATCACCGACGGTCTTCGCATCTCCTCTCCGGAAGTGCTCCGTGACCTCGTTCATGCCGACAATCCCCACGACCCTGCCTGCGCTGTCCACGACCGGCACGGTTCTTATGTCAAGACCGGTCATGATCTCCAGGGCATCATCCAGCATATCCGTGCTCTTCACTGACTCGACGGGGTTGCTCATCAGCTCCCAGACCTTGATCTCTCTGAAGGATTTCACTTCCGCTGCAGCTTCCAGGAGAGCGGACCTGGATATCGTGCCTATCACCTTCTTGCCTCCGGAATTGAGAACCGCCAACTGGCGGCTGTTTCCGGCGATCATCATCTCCGCAACGTCGGTGATGCTCATTCCCTTCGAAACCGTAGGAGGTCTCCCTACGAGTTTTTGGATCTTAGTGTCAAGCGCAACGCTTCCCTTCTTCAGTATCGTGCCGTAACTCAGCATCCCGACGTATTCGCCATCATCTATGACTGGCACATCGTAATACTTTGTTTTCCGCATCAGCGAGGTCACATCGGATATGCGGTCCTCGGGGCTTGCATTCGGGAATTCGGTGCTCATAATGTCTTCGATCCCCTTGCTGTTGATCATAGATCTAAGCATGGAGAGCTTTTTCAGATCCTGTAGGTCTTCAACTCCCAATTTCACACCTCTAGTTTCCAATTGTTTAGAAGGTAGATAAAGGATAGCGAAGTACCGTTCGTAAGGGCGGTCGGAAGCTCCGATCAGCACCGCCCGGAGGCCCCGTCCAGATGCTGGCTGGGTAAATTTGGAAAGGTATTAAATAAGATGGCCTCACGCATCATCCCGCAGCATGTCGCGTATGCGGTTCTCCACATCCTCTATGCTGAGGCGAACCTGTTCCTTCGTGTCTCTGTATCTGAGAGTGACCGTTCCATTGTCCTTCCCTTCCTCGATCGTCTCATAGTCCACGGTTATGCACCAGGGCGTTCCGATCTCGTCCATGCGGGCGTATCTTTTGCCTATGGTGCCGGCTCCGTCATATACGGCCTCTATGCCGGACATGCGAAGTTCCTCGGAAATCCGGAGGGCGATCGAATCCAAGCCGTCCTTCTCCATCAGAGGGAACACGCCGACCTTGACCGGGGCCATGCTAGGCCTCAGACGTAGTACGGTGTAGTCTTCTTCGTCGTCATGATCATAAGCATGTTCCAATATCGAGTAGAAAAGCCTGTCCAATCCGTAGGATGGCTCTATGACATGAGGTATCACTCTTACGCCGGACACCTTCTCTTTGACGAGAACGATCTCGAAGAACTCGTCGGTAAGATGCACCGTCTCGCCGCCGACGGTAACAGTTATGCCATTATCCTTGATGTCCGAGGGACCCAATGCTTCTATCGCCGCCGCTATATCCTTGGCGCGGTTCTTGAACATGGGACCGAGAGCTTTGTGCTTGGCCTTGATCCTCTCTTCCTCTACTTCCCTAGGCTCGTCGAACCTCTTGAAGTGGGTTAGCTCCTGCCCGGAGAATTTGGCATGCCGGGAAAGGTCCCAGCATCCTCTGTCGGCAACTCCGGTGACCTCGGTCCATCCGTATGACAGTTCCACTTCGGCATCCCAGCAATCCGCAGCGTAGTGGGCCATCTCATCCTTAAGATGCTGCCTGAAACGTATCTTATCCTCTTTCACTCCGATGGACACCAGCAGCTGCTTCGTGGCGTACACGAAGTATGCCAGCACCTCGTTGACGATTATGTTCTTTCTGACTGCCTCTCCGACGGTGACGGTGATCTGCTTGCCGTCCTGAGGTATGAGGGTGAATTCGCAGTCTCTGACATCATCGAATCTGCTCCAGCTCTTGTCCTCAGGGTCGACGAAAAGCTCAACCTCCATCATATTGAACTCCCTCATGCGGATCATCCCCTGGCGCGGCGCAATCTCGTTGCGGTACCCGCGTCCGGTCTGTATGACTCCCAATGGCAGTTTCTCACGGTTGTATCTGTAAAGGTTCGGGTAGTTCACGAAGATGCCCTGGGCTGTTTCCGGCCTCAGATAGCCTACTCTGTTAGAACCGGGACCTATGTACGTTTTGAACATGAGATTGAATTCCTCAACCTTCCCCAGATCCCCTTCGCACTCCGGGCATTTTATGCCGTGCTCTTTGAACTTGCTCTCCAGCTCTTCAGCGGAAAGAACGTCAGGATTCTCGCAAAAGTCCTTCACAAGATGGTCGGCTCTGAAAGGGGACTCGCATTTGGTGCAGAAGGTCATGAAATCAGAGAACTCGTCCACATGACCCGAGGCCTTGAAGACTTCTCTTGGGCTGACCGTTTCAGAATCAATCTCCACAAAACCCTCTCTGCCTTTGTACAGGGCACGCCATTTCTCGACTATATTGTTCCTTAGAACACAGCCCAGGGGGCCGTAGTCGAACATACCGGCCACTCCGCCATATATCTCGAAGGAGGGCCAGATGAATCCCCTGCGCCTGCAGAGGGTCAGGATATCAGAAGCATCAGCCATCTAGCTTACCAACTAGGGCGTAGAGGACATCGATATCGTATATCATGCCGATCAGTTCGTCATTGTTCCCGTGAACCGGTAGCTGGCCGAAGTCGTTGACCTTCATGATCTTGGCCGCATCCGACAGGGACGTCTTCTTGTAGACGGTCGCCGGGTCCCTTACCATGGCGTCCTCGACGAGATACTCTTTCGGTATCTCCTTCTGGGTGGCCACATAGAAAAGGGGCATCACGTTGCGGTATCCCGCCAGTTTCTCGTAGCCTTCGTCAAGGCCCAGCTTAGAGAGTGCTTCGGAGTCCTTGCCCTGATCCAGGAATAGGTCACGGTCCGTCAGTATGCCGACGAGCTCACCGTCGTCGTTAAGCACCGGCATCGCGGGGACATCGCTGATCCTCATGGCGGGGACGGTGTATGAAAGCGGGTCCTTCTCATAGGCAGTGACGCACTTAACGTTCAGAACGTCCTCTGCCTTCATCGGAGTCTTCATTGCGATTATCTCGTCAAGAAGGTCAGTGGGGGTGATTATTCCAACGAGCTTACCGTCATCCACCACAGGAAGGCGGTGTATCCTCTTGGAAGTGAATATCTCAGCGGCTTCCGCGATGGTCTTGTCCGGAGTTATTGAGATTATATCCTTCTTCATTATGAGGGAGAGCTGGTTCTCCTTGAAGTTCTTGAAAACATCCCTTCTGGAAACTATGCCCACGAGCTTACCGTCTGAGGCCCTGACGACGGGCAATCCGGTCAGCTTCTCACGGACCATCAGATTTATCGCGTCGTTGCGGCTGCCCGGGACCTCTACGACTATGGGGAGGTGCATCATGACCTCCGCTATCGTCTTCATTGACGACCCTCCACAGGCTTCCCCACTACAAGGACGGGGCTACTGGAGAATCTTACTACCTTCTCGGCAACGCTTCCAAGCATCAGCTTCGAGAAACCTGTCCTGCCGAGGGTCCCCATGACAACCAGGTCGTAATCGCCGGACATTTCCACTATAGTTTTCACGGGTGTTCCCTCGACGACCTTGGTCTCGACCTCGACACCCTTCTTCTTACCTTCTGCCTTCACGTATTCCACGGCCTCCTTGCCTTCCTTCTCCAGGACTGTGTAAACATTGAGAACAGCCGTATCCATGGGCATGTTCGAGAAAAGTGCGCGGTCAAGCACGTAGACCGCTGTTATCTTCGCATCTATCGCAGCCGCCAGATCTATGGCCTCCTTTACTGCGAACTTGGTGTACTCACTTCCGTCAGTGGGTACGAGTATACTCTTGAATGCCATTGTCAGCTCTCCTTTGCAGACCAGGAGCGAAGCGTACGACCTCGGTGCCGCAGTCTCTGATGCGGTAAACGGCTATATCCGCTTCCGCTCCAGCCTTCAGACCGATATTCGCACCATCATTTAATATCTTCTTCCCGCCCTCGGCCAAGCATCTGACTGCATCCAGACGGTCTCCCCCCTGAGAGGTAAGCACATTCGTGAAGGCATCGAGCTCCGCGGCGGAGTCGGCATTGCAGAGCATTGCATTGTCTGTGCCCACGGCCACCCGCACTCCTGCATCCAACATCTCTTTTATGGGCGGCACAAGGCCGAAGTACATGTTGGATCGGGCGCATACGACTATCGGGATGTCCGAATCTGCGCACTTCCTCAGGTCCTCCTTCTCGGAAGCGCACATATGCACAAGGAAATCAGGTTCCAGAGCCAGGATGGATTCTATATCGTCCCTTCTGTTCTCGGATGCGTGCACAGCGAATATCTTCTTCGACCTGCGGGCAGCTTCGGCTAGGCTCTCCACATAACGGTAGCTAATGTCCCGCATTCCGGAGATGCCGATGCCGTCCGCTATTCTCAGGATGTCTTCCGCTTCGTTCTGATCGAAAGTCTCGGAAACGGGGCGTCCGAGTATAACCGCGCTCTCGGATGCTTCTCTGAGCATCCTGCAGCCCTCTGCCCCACCCTCTCTGAAATCGATGAACCCAGAGAAACCGCCTGCTTGCATGCGGTCTGAGAAGGCTTTCATGCTGCTCACAAGCTCTTCCCTTGAGGTTTCTGAAAGGAATCTGTGCTTCATCCCGTTCGGAGGGGCGACCAGCTCCTCCAGTGAATATCTGCGGTCCAGGCATAGTCCCGCATCCCCTACGTGCGTGTGCGCATTCACGGGCGCAGGGATCACAAGACCTGAGAACAGCGAAGGCTCCGGGCATCTGCCCTCACCGATCTCCGCGATCCTGCCGCGGTCTATGGCCACGTACCCGGCGAAGATGCCGTTCGGTGTCCAGATGTCCCCGGATATGTAGTCCATGCCATCTCCACGTCCTGCATGGTTAAAAGATTCACCTGCCTACAACATTTCTTCAATTCCGAAGTGCAAAGGATATTATATTGCGCTACGATACGTGACTCCGAGGTATAGAAATGCCGAAAGTGAACGTAGATGAGTGTGTCGGATGCGGCGCCTGCGTAGACGTTTGCCCCCAGGACGCTATTGTCGTCGATGACGTCGCAGTCATTGATGACGACAAATGCGTGGACTGCGGTGCATGCGTTGACGAGTGCCCCT
>JAQVOB010000026.1:0-13452 GCA_028702835.1 Candidatus Methanomethylophilaceae archaeon | reverse complement strand
TGTCCGAAAGTGCCTCATACCATTTGGAAAGCCCGGCACGGGATATCCCCGCGAGGCCTTCGTCCTTCTTCCTGAAGAGCATGCTAACCGCAATGCGGAACCTCTGATTAAAGGTTGTTCTGCGAGCCTACTTGCCGTTACTCGCGCATTTGGGTATCTGATTCTCCACCTTCCACTTCACATACCCCTTGAATTCGTGTTCCCTGAAGTCACAGTCCCTGTTGCATATCACGCAGAACTCACAGGTGCACGGGTCCCCCATGAGCATGAGATCCACCGTGTTGTTGAACTTCTTATTGATAGCATCGACCACCTCATCTATCTCTCTGCTCTGTGCCTCGATGGTCATATCCCGGGGGAAGGTGACGTGCATATCTATGTGGAAGGTGCTGCCGTTCTTCATAACCCGTATGTCATGAACGTCTATCCAATCGTCGTGCCTGTGCTCGCTGAGAGTTTCCACGACCTTCTCCAGGACCTCCATGTCCGCTTTGGACATTATCGTATCCATGGATGCCTTTACAACTCTGATGCCCGTATAGAGCACGATCAACGCGAAGATAGCCGCCACTGCACCATCCATCCACGGGACGCTGTATCCCAGATAATTCGCTGCCAGGATCATCGAGAGCCCCGCAATGATCCCCACGGATGTGTATGTGTCAGTACATAGGTGATAGCCGCTTGCTACGAGGGCCTGGGAACGATTCCTCCTCCCTTTCGCTATGGCCATCCTGCCTGCGACATAATTGGCCACTGCGGCCACGACCACAAGTGCCAGACCGATATCTAGATCGTTCAGGGGTGAAGGTGAGACGATGTTGCGGATGGCTTCCATCACCATTATGGCGCCTGCGACGCACATCATCAGGCCTTCTATCGAAGATGATATTGCTTCAGCACCGCCGTGGCCGAACGGGTGCGTTTTATCCGGGGGCCTGGATGACAGATACAGGGCATAGAGCCCGACTGCGCCCGCCGTGACATTGACTATGCTCTCCAGAGCATCAGTCATTATCGCCACGGAAGAGGTGATGTACCATGCTGATATCTTGATCGCCAGCAGAGTTATGCCCAGGATTAGTATCCATCTGCTGAAGCGATAGCTGTCCTCAGCGACCGAGTGCTGATTCTCTGCATGGCTCATAGCTACGTCAACTGCCCAAGCCCGATTTTAAGCTTGCTATGAGGGGATATCAGTTGCTCATGCCTATACGGACGGCCCGGACATTGGTGTCGTACAGCTCGGCCTTCCTGGCCGGTACGCTCTTCCTGATGCCTTTCAACAGATTCTCCTCAGTGCAGAAGCCGGTCTCCTTGAACATCTTGCCCAGGATTATCATATTGGATGATCCTTTCAGATCGTTCTTGTCCGCCAGCTCCGATGCGGGGATGTAAACTGTCCTGACATCCGTTCTCTCTACCTTCTTATCGATGAGGGAGCTGTCCACTATTATCAGACCTCCGGGTACGACAGAGTCCTCGAACTTCTCCAGGGACGGCAGATTCATGGCTATGAGAACATCAGGGGTCACTACAAGAGGGGAACCTATGGATCTGTCGGATATGCAGACGCTGCAGTTAGCGGTCCCTCCGCGCATCTCTGGGCCGTAAGAAGGTAGCCAGGATATCTCCTTGCCCTCCATCAGGCCTGCGTATGCCATTACCTTGCCCGTGAATAGCACTCCCTGACCGCCGAACCCCGCCAGAAGTATGTTGATATCCGTCATTTCCTGACCTCCTTGATGTCCTTGTAGACACCCAGCGGATAGTATGGTATCATCTTCTCACGCAGCCATTGAAGAGAATCCTCAGTGGAGAGACCCCAGTTGGTGGGGCATGTCGACAGAAGCTCGACTATTGTGTATCCAAGCCTCTCGTCCTGATACTCGAAGGCCTTCTTGATCGCTTTCTTGGCTTCGTTGACGTGCTTCACACTGTCAAGCGCGGCACGCTGTGCCAGAGCCACACCGTCCAGGGTAGCGAGCATCTCACATACCCTCAGAGGGTGGCCCGCTTCGCTGACATCCCTTCCGTAAGGTGTCGTCTGGGTTACCTGGCCCGGAAGGGTCGTGGGGGCCATCTGGCCTCCGGTCATCCCGTATATCGTGTTGTTGATGAATATCGACGTTATGTTCTCACCGCGAGCGGCAGCGTGAACAGTCTCCGCCGTACCTATTGCCGCAAGATCCCCGTCTCCCTGATACGTAAAGACGATATTGTTGGGTCTGGCACGTTTCACTCCCGTCCCTACGGCGGGTGCCCTTCCGTGGGGTGCCTGCACCATGTCGCAGGAGAAGTACTCATATGTGAAAACAGAGCAGCCGACAGATGCTATCCCCACTGTCCTGTCCTCCATGCCAAGCTCGTCTATCACTTCGGCCACCAGCCTGTGGGCTATCCCGTGGGTGCAGCCGGGGCAGTAGTGGAACGGCTTATCTGTCAATGTGTGGGGTTTCGATGTGATCTTAGCCATATCATGCACCTCCGCTGAGCTTCACGATCTGATCATAGACCTCTTTGGGCGTCGGTATGACGCCGCCCGTACGGCCGTAGAACTCCACGGGCTTCCTGCCGTTGACGGCCAGGCGGACATCCTCCACCATCTGGCCCATTGACATCTCCACGGTCAGGAACCTCTTCGTCTTCTTCGAGTCTGCGGCCTTCCCTATCGCGTTATCCGGGAACGGCCAGAGGGTTATAGGCCTTATGAGCCCGACCTTTATTCCTTCCTCCCTTGCCTTATTCACTGCGGACCGGGATACACGGGAGGATGCTCCGTATGCAACAACAACTATCTCGGCATCGTCCGTAAGGTACTCCTCCGCACGCTGCTCCTTCCTCTTGATCTCGTCGTATCTCTTGTAGCGCTCGACGACCAGTTTCTCCAGGTCATGAGGCTGTATATAAAGGGAATTTACCACGTTGTGCTCCCTGTTCCCTCCGTGACCGCATGCCGCCCATGGCTTCTCCGGGAGCTCGTCCCCGGTTGGTTCCGGCAGAACTACGGGCTCCATCATCTGGCCCAGCATACCGTCCGAGAGCACCATCGTTGGAATGCGGTACCTGTCACCGAGCTCGAATGCTCCGGCAACGAGATCCACCATCTCCTGGACGGTGGACGGCGCCAGAACGATCATATGGAAGTCCCCATGGCCTGTGGATTTGGTCGCCTGGAAATAGTCCGCCTGGGACGGCTGTATGCCCCCGAGACCCGGACCTCCGCGCTGAACATTCACTATGAGCATCGGCAGGTCAGACCCTGCGATGTATGATATGCCCTCAGCCATGAGGCTGACGCCGGGAGAGGACGTGGATGTCATCACCCTGACACCGGCCGCTGCCGCACCCAACACCATGTTTATCGATGCGACCTCTGATTCCGCCTGAAGATACACACCGTTCACCTTCGGCATCCTCTTGGCCATATAGGCCGCGACCTCCGTCTGAGGGGTGATCGGATATCCGAAGAAATGCCTGCAGCCTGCGGCTATCGCCGCCTCCGCAAGAGCCTCGTTGCCCTTCATCAAAACCCTTTCCGACATATTCAGGCCTCCACCGTTATAGCCACATCCGGGCACATGGTCCTGCAAGATCCGCATCCGATGCATTTCGACTGATCTGTAAGCCTCGCCGGATGATATCCCTTGAGATTGATCTTGGAAACATCCAGCTCTATTATCTGCTTGGGGCACGCGATAACGCACATCCCGCAGCCTTTGCATACGGTATCGTCGACATGTATTGTGGGCATTCTATCATCTTTCTCCAAATGCGTCATTCCCAAGGGGTCCTGACGTGAATATCGAGCGGATAGACGTTGGTGATTTTATTTAAAGAGTCCGCGACCACCCGGGGAGCGGTGGTAAAGAGAAGCGGAAGCGATGTCATACGTGACACCTCGGCAGCGAAATCCAGGGAAGCCTTCACCGTATCAGCGTCGGTACTGTCCTTCAGATGGGAATTGTTCACTATCCCGGTCGCTTTCAATTTGGAGGCTGCCTCTATGCTGCGAAGGATATCCACGGCCTCTTCCGGCGTCTGGGTCATTGAGCGGTACATGTTGATCACGTAGATCATATCGTAGCCTCTGCTCCTTATCGCCTCAGAATACCTGCCCAGAACCGTGGCTCCAACATCGTCCCCTCCGGCATCTATTATCACCCTGTCGGATCTCGCAAGTGCCACATCCACTGACGGCGGCAATGACGGCGTATCCGCATTGGTGTTAGCGAAGTTCGGCCCTATCACGCGAATTCCGCGCGCTTCCAGGGCTGCACGGTAATCGGATGACCTGAAGTACGGATTCACGATATCCAGATCTATCAGCGTGGTCTCGGTGCTCTCGGACGAATCGAAGGCTAGGTTCATCGAGAGGTTGGTCTTTCCGGCCCCGTAATGGCCGCACACGACAGTTATGGCCTTTCCGAACATGGACGGCGATGCGCATGCAGTCTAAAAAGGCCATGCATATACCGTCCCCTGTCAGGCTGGCATGTCAGGAGGCATGGCGCCCTCATCCCGAGAAGATCATACTGGCAGCCATAGACTGGATGATGCGCTCATTCAAAAGGACGACGAACCGGCCCTTGGAAGAACAAGACCTTCGAACAGTTCTGCATTCTCCGATCCTTTCAATATCAATGGCAAGTATATTTTTAACCGCATTCCGCATCTCATGCGGACATGGAGCCGAATATCGCGGAGATAGCCGAGAGAGTCAGAGCGATAAGGGAAGCATGCGGATTCACCACAGAGGAGATGGCTGAGGCGACCGGTGTTGAAGAGAGCAGGTACATCGAATATGAGTCCGGGACCCGGGACTTCACATTCACTTTCCTTTACAGATGCGCCGAGAAATGCGGCGTGGACATAGTGGACCTTCTTACCGGCGGCAGTCCCCACCTTTCAGAGTACGCTGTTGTGCGCGCTGGCGGAGGACTCCCGATGAAAAGACGCGAGGGGTTCAACTATTACCTTCTGGCTGCCACATTCAAGAACAAGACCGCCGAGCCTTTCCTTGTCGAGGCACCTTACAGGGAGGAGGATCGGGACAGGCCCATAACGCTGTCCTCCCATCAGGGACAGGAGTTCGATTACGTCATCAGCGGGAAGATGACCTTCGTCCTCGAGGACCACCGTACAGAGCTGGGGCCCGGGGATTCCATATACTATGATTCGGGAAGGCCCCACGGCATGGTGGCATCCGACAAGGATGGTTGTGTGTTCTTAGCGATAATCATGAAAGAGGAGGAATCCTGTTGAGGAACATAAACCAAAGATATGTCGAGGAGACCTATGACGAAGAGGGTCTTCTGAAGACTATCAGATTCCACTGGCCCGAGAATTTCAATTTCGGCTATGATATCGTGGATGATATAGCCGAGCACGACCCGGACCTGAGAGCCGTGGTCTGGGCCAGCGACACCGGGGAAGAAAGGACATTCACCTTCGGTGATCTTAAGAGGCTTTCCGACAAGACCGCCAACTACCTGATGTCCCTGGGCATAAAGAAGGGCGACAGGGTCATGATCATGATGAAGCAGCGCTACGAATTCTGGTATCTCTCGGTTGCGCTGCATAAGATCGGCGCCATCATGATACAGGCCACCTACATGCTGACGAAGCATGATGTAGAGTATCGCATCAACGCCGCAGAGGTGGAGACTGTGATATGCACATCACAGACCCAGATAACGGACTCCGTTGATGCCGCGGAGAACATACCGTCCCTGAAGAGGAAGATCATCGTAGGGGCCCCCAAAGAAGGGTGGCTCAGCTTCGCAGAAGGCGTGGATGAGGCTTCCGATGAATTGGAGAGGATACGGACAAAAGCGGACGACATAATGCTCATCTACTTCACATCCGGCACCGCAGGGAACCCAAAAATGGTGATGCACGATTACACGTACCCGCTGGGACACATACAAACGGCGAAGCACTGGCAGAACGTCATTCCCGGAGGGCTCCATTTCACGGTATCCGACACGGGTTGGGCGAAATCCGCCTGGGGCAAGATATACGGCCAGTGGATAATGGAATGCGCCGTGATGGTCTACGAGTACGATAAGTTCGATCCTTCGGATATTTTGAGGATAGTGGAGAAGCACAAGGTCACTAGCCTGTGCAGCCCCCCCACGATGTTCAGGATGTACATCAATGCCGGGCTCGAAGGCCACGACCTCTCCTCTTTGAAAAGCTGCACCATAGCCGGAGAGGCTCTGAACCCCGATGTTTTCAAAACCTGGCACAAATCCACCGGCATAATGCTGATGGAGGGTTTCGGTCAGACGGAGACAACCGTCCTTATCGCTAATCTAAGGGGAATGACCCCGAAACCCGGGTCCATGGGGAGACCGACACCCCAGTACGTTGCTGATATCGTCGACGAGAACGGCAAGCCCTGCGCACCCGGTGTCAACGGGGAGATCGTCGTCGGCATAGAGCCCAGACCTCCGGGGATGATGATAGGGTATTATAGGGACCCGGAGAAAACGGCTAAGACCCACTACGGAGGGTACCACCACACCGGAGACATCGCATGGAAGGATGAGGACGGTTACTTCTGGTACATAGGCCGTAACGATGATGTGATCAAATCCTCAGGTTACAGGATCAGCCCCTTCGAGGTGGAGAGCGTTCTCGTCGAGCATCCTTCTGTGTTAGAATGTGCCATTACCGGCGTTCCGGACCCCGTGCGCGGACAGGTCGTCAAGGCAACCATAGTTCTTAAGAAAGGCTATGAGCCGGACGAGGAGCTCAAGAAGGAGATCCAGAAATTCGTGAAGAAGAGCACGGCACCGTACAAATACCCGAGGATCGTCGAATTCGTGCCCGAGCTGCCCAAATCCATAAGCGGCAAGATAAGAAGGCACGTCATACGTGACAAGGACGCTTCCGACAGCGCCTAGGCAAAGGAAGAAAATGACCGAGAGGATAAACCGGACTTTCACGATCAGGGTCCCCGACAAGCCAGGGGCCTTCATGCTGGTGACAAGGATCATAAAGAAGCATGACGGCAACATAACCCGGGTCAGCTACAACAAGGCCCTGGACCTTAACACCCTGTTCGTCGAGGTAAGGGCAGAGCACGGGGAATTGGACTCCATTGCGGAAGAACTCTCAGCGATAGGTTTCCTGGAGGATACCATAACCGATGCGAGGGTCGTGGTGGTGAGCATAAAGATCAGGGACGAGCCGGGAGGACTTTACCCTGTTCTCAAGATACTGGACCGCTACGACGTGAACATATCCTACATAAGCTCCAATGCGGACAACAGCGATTACCAGGACTTCAAGATGGGGCTTCTGATAGAGAACCCGAAGATGATCAGGATGATACTGGAGGATATCAGCGAACTGTACCCGATAGATATCATCGACTACAACGGAAGAGAATCCGATCTGGACAACACGGTCTTCTATATACGTCTCGGCAACAGGATACAAAGGCTTTTCGACCTGGGGCCGGAAAGGACGATGGAGTTCATACAGGAATCCAACAGGATCTATCAGATACTGCAGGACGGGGGAGAGGATCCGAAGACGGTCTTCGGCAGCGTGGAGAGGCTGGCCGAATATGTGGCGAGATACAGAGGCGATGCCTTCATTCCCGACGTCTCCTCCGTGGATCTGGGGAATGGTACCGTTCTGCACATAGTGGAGCCGCCGTGCGGCAGCAACACGTTCATACTAGAGCACGGAAAGGACCTCCTGTTCATCGATTCCGGTTTCTCGGTCTATGCAGACGAGATGCTGGCACTTTTGAACGGCATGTTCCCAGGATTCCAAAGCAGGAATAAATCGATGACGATAACGCATGCGGACGTTGATCATTGCGGTCTTCTGTCTGTCATACAGGATGCGGACATATTCATGAACGCTAAGAGCGCCGACGGCCTGGAGAGACAGAGTCGTATGGTGGACGACCACAGAGAGGAGAGCATGACCTGTGCGGGCTACAGCCATCTGAGCAGGATCGTCACCAATTACGTTCCACCAGACCCCTCAAGAGTCAGGGTCATAGCCGACGGCCCCGAGGAACATGAGGATCTGACACATATAGGCGGATTCTCCTTCGGAGGAATGGATTTCGAGATCTATGAAGGAGCGGGCGGCCATCTTTACGGAGAGATGGTCTTCGTATGCAGAGATCCGAGGATCATATTCACGGGAGACATCTATGTCAATCTTAAGGGGATGTCCGACGAGAGGAAGGGATTCACTTCCATAGCTCCGTATCTCATGAAGAGCGTTGACGTTGATCCCGCAAAAGCGAAAAGGATGAGGGAATCAGTCAAGAGATTGATAGAAGAGATAGGTGAAGGCACCATGATACTGGCTGGACACGGGCCGGTTGAGATCCGCTGATCACTCTATCTTGAAGCAGACATCCCTTTTGAGCCCCAGGTCCGCAGCCACCTCTCCGGCTTTTATTATCGCCGACGGAACAGGGCAGGCACTGTGATTTATATTCCTGCTGGCGGCGCAATAGATGGGGTTCTCGGAGAACGGCAGGCGGAGAACATCGAAAACCTCCATCGGATCCTTGAGCTCCTTGGCCATCTCCCTGATGGCAGGGCATTCGCTCTTTATCCTGAAGGTCACGTTCATCTCATCATCGCCGACCGCCTCCACAACGGTCCTGAAACGGCATACCCCTGCATCTGCGGTTATTTTGCATTCGGCCATAAGGCTCCGTATCCCCGTCAGTCGGATTTTTAAATTGCGGTCACTGGATGCGAACCACGGAATCATAGGCTCTCGGATTGATCATCTTACCCACTATGGCATCCCTGACGAATCTGTTGTAACCGGAAAGGTCCGGCTTGTCTCTGAGTATGCGCTCTATCTCAGACTTTATGTGGGAGAATACGGCTTTATAGGTTACGCAGGAGAAGCCGCCGTTCTCCCCTATGCCGTTCTCGGCCATGGCGTCAACACTGCATCCGCCGTTGCACCATCTGTATATCTCGCATCCCTGGCACTTCTTCCTGCGGGATATCGACCCTTCCAAGATCCTTGCGAATCCCTCTGAATCAAAGGCATCTGAGATGCTGTCCATCTCAAGGATGTTGCCCATCCTCAGGTCCTCAGGGCAGGCCTTACCGCAGGGATACACGTCCCCGTTGGGATGCACGCATATCCATGACATCAGGCATGATGCATGGGCGCAGTCGGAGATGTTCGGATTATCATTTACCACGGTCATTACGTACTGATAGAACGGCATCAGAGGGATCCTCGTATCGGGATCGCTCATCCACCTGTCGAAAACCTCTATGCACCCTTTGATGTAATCTTCCTCGTTCAATATCAGATCCGGATTGTCGGCGGCGCATCCTATGGGGATCACAGGATTGTAGGTGAATGGGACCGATGATCCGCTGAATCTTTCGTATATCTCCGCCATATCCCCCACGTTCCCGCCGTGAATGGTGGCGCTGGCGGAGAACATGTGCTTCTTTTCCCTCATATACGACAGCATCTTCTCTATATGATCGCCGTCGGCTCCGGGACGCAGCCCCTTGTCCAAACCGGCCTCGTAGGATACGCCGATGTTGAATCTGCTACCTTTGCAGAACTCTATGAATCTCGGTTTCAGAAGGGTACCGTTCGTCTGTATCGTATTTCCGCATCTGGCTATTCTCTTGCCATAATGCTTCTTCTCCAAAGCGGCAACTGTCTTGAAGAAGGACTCGCCTGCGGCCAGGGGTTCCCCGCCGTGCCATATGAACCATGCGGAATCATATTCCTTTGCAACCAGGGATATCGTCCTCTCAAGGACCTCCCTGCTCATTATCGAGGGCTCGACCTCAGAGGGGCGGTGATAGCAATGCCTGCACTGAAGATTGCAGCCTAGGGTCGGCTTCATTATCACGGATATGAACTGACCCATTTCCGGCCTCTGTCAGCGCTCAGAACGGCCAGTAGCAGTACGAGCAGCAGGAGCCGTCGGAAACGTAGGCGCAGCAGACCAGCAGCACCGCGACGATGCCCACGCAGGACCATGCGCACTTGGGGCCGCAGCAGGAGTAGCAGCCTGCAAGGCCGGTATGATAGTTATTCTCGTCATCCTCTCCGGTGGGAGGCTTGTACTGAGCTGTGGCGAATGCGGGAAGGGACTGCTCTGCATAGGTCTTCTTGAGGTCTTCGTTGGATGCGTCGGCCTTTGACTCTTTTCCGGCTTTCCTCTCTTCCTTCGCCGCCATCTTGGCCTTCTTATTCTCTTCCTTCGCCGCCATCTTGGCCTTCTTCTCGTTCTCGGCTTGTTTTTCCGCGTGCAACTTTGCCCTCTCCTCTCTCTTGGCAGATTCGATCTTCGCTTTCCTTTCCGCCGAGGCAGATCTCCTCAGGCCGGGGTCCTTTTTTACCCCGGATTCGGCTTTCAAATCGATAGACTTGTCCTTGACCATACAGTATACATCCTGCCAGACCTGTCGGCGTGGGATACTTTTAGACATATATAAATCATTCAGCGCTCTACCGGAAGCGTATGTTCGGGTATACTCTGCCGGTGGAATCGACCCTCTCATCCAAGGATGCGATGACCTACAGGAACTACTACTGTGAGACATGCCATCAGCTGAGAGACGGGTACGGAGTGCTGTCCACCGTCGCCGTGAACTATGAGATGACCTTCGCCAACATACTGCTGAACTCCGTCTCTGAATCGGGAATCGAGATGAAAGGAGCCCCCAACAAGAGCTTCTGCGTCCTGAGGCACGGAGTATCAGGATCGGAACTGATGTCGGCTCTGGCAGCGTACACGGTACTGGTTACCAATAACAGCCTGGTCGATGATGAGACCGACGGACCGGACCTCAGATCCAAATTCGGTCTGCTGGCACTTAACAAGGCAATCGAGAAGGCAAAGGGAGACTACCCCTCCTTCCAGGCACATATCGAAAAGGGATACTCCGCTCTCCTGGATGCCGAGAGGGACAGATGCTCGGATGCCCTGGTCATGGGACGGCTTTCAGCAGCCTCCATGATGGGTGTTCTGGGCGATATCCTGGGAGAAGGATTCGATGACGACCTAAAAGACCTTTTCCTTAATCTCGGGATCTGGGTCTATGTAATGGATGCTATCGAGGACCTTGACGAGGACTTCTCCGAAGGTAACTACAATCCGTTCCTGGTTAGTGCCCAAGGATATACGAGGTCCAAAACCTACGTGGAGAGCAACATCTACCTTTTCGGCGAGACGATGGGGAAATGCATAGGGGACATCCAAAGCGCTTATTCCAGGATACGCCCCCGGGTAAGGATGAACAGGGATATCCTGGATAACATAATATACTCAGGCATACCGGCCTCCGCCCACAGGATACTCAGAGGGGACAGGAGCATGAGCCCCAATGTCATGAACGCGATAAACGGAAGGCTGAACCGGGGCACCGAAAGATATTACATATGATTTTCATCAAGCACGTCCATAACGGGACATGGAGACCATGGATGCCCTATACGGGAGAAGGTCGGTCAGGAAGTACCTGTCCGAACCTGTTCCTCCCGAGAAGATGAGAACGCTGATCGAGGCGGGTTGCCGCGCAGCCTCCGCCCTTAACACCCAGGATGTGTCCTTCGCAGTCGTTACCGACAGGGACAAAGTATCAGAATACGGGGAAAGGGGCAAGAGAAGAACTTTGGAAGAGAGAAGGGCCGCGGGAAAGATGAACCCCCACATAGAGCGCATACTCACAAGCGAAAGGTCCGTGATATTCCATCGTGCCCCTGCGCTAATATTCCTCTTCACTTCGCCGGAATGCTACTCCCCTGTGGAGGACGCGTCCCTTGTTGCTGGCAACATCATGACGGCCGCGGAGGACATGGGCCTGGGGACCTGCTGGATAGGATTGGCCCAGGGCCTGAACGGCGACCCGGATTTCCGCAGGGAACTGAATATCCCGGAGGACAGGACCCTTAGAGCCACCATAACCGTGGGATATCCCGAGATCCGCGAAACCGTGCCGAAGGAGAAGAAGCCACCGGTCATACACAGGTGGATCTGATACGCCCGCATCAATCGATGAACTCTATGGAGAGCGGCTCTCCTCTCCTCTTCGCCGACGCCGCTATCATGCCTGCCTCGGCCCAGGCAGCCGTAATGACGCCCGGGAGCATGAGGCAGTTGGCGCTCATATCCGAATCGATGAAATCCCTGAATATCCGGCTCTTCTTCTTATCTGTAAGATCCTCGAGGGTCAGAAGATCCAGCCCCTCAACGAATCTTCTTGCCTTATCGCAGGTGCTGCTGTCCGCCATAACCATGTACCTCTCGTCTATTGTGCCGCTCACCCTGATCTCCGATACGTTCCCGCAGGGGAACATCCTGATTCTCACTTTGGTCGTCATATGATCCGATCTCCCGTGTGCTCCTTCAGAAAAGAGCCCCGGAGAAGCAAAAAGGTTTCCAGGATATCTCAGGAGAAATCCAAGAAAGCGGATCAGGATGGACCGGGCGCCGGTTCCCGCTTCGCGCCTGTATCGCTGCGGCCGATGGTCTCGTAGAATCCTGTCTTCTTGAGCTGCTCCGTGAATGCGCGGATTATGTGGCCTAAGGTCAGGGCCGCGAAAAGCGTTCCCTCCCGGACACCTACGAAGGTACCGAAATTCAACAGGGATATCACAGCTGCCGCGAGCACAAGAGTCAGATCGACCATCACCTTCGTCCTGCCGAAATCGATCTTGGTACGGAAAGATATGAAGAGCACCAGGTACTCGGGAGGCATCATGGTCAGGTTCGAGGCTATCAGAAGGCTGACGCCGAGGCCCAATATCAGGCAGCTTACGATTATGGCTCCCCACTGATAGACGTATCCTGTGATCTGGAGATCGGAGAGCAGCAGCGAGAAGAGATCGCATAAGGCACTGAACACAGCGACGGTCACGATCTGCATCAGATAGATCGGGCGGTAGAGCCTCCTCATTATCAGCACTCCCGCAGATATCAGAATGACGGAGAACAGCAGATTGGCCGTCCCCAGGGAGAGCGGGGTGGCAAGGCTCAGAACGAAGGGTACCGAGGTTATGGGGGATGTCCCCAGGACCGCCTTGGACGAGACGACCACAGCGAAGGCCATTATGATCAAACCTGCAGCGGTGGTGATCAAACGCCTCAGCAGATATCCTCTCTCCTTTGACATGCGCCTTAGTTTGTCGCACTAGTATTTGCCGTTTCTGGTCCCTTGCCGCTTCGCATATACGAAACTGTCGGGCTCTGGGCAAGTCGGCAGGACTGTTCATCTGCAATCTGTGTGATTCTTTCAGGTCTCTCCGGATCTTCATGGCATCTTATTTATTATTAACTAAATCATTATATATTAAAAAAATTAATATTTAATCATGTTTTTGAAAGGACGTAAATCTGGGTATACTAAATCACTGCTCGCCGGGCTGGCTGTCTCATTTCTGATACTGGTGGCTTCGGTCATAATCGCGGATGATTCG
>JAQVOB010000025.1:0-13888 GCA_028702835.1 Candidatus Methanomethylophilaceae archaeon | reverse complement strand
GCGGCCCGCAGGATATCCGCCATCTTGTCAGGCGGAAAGACCAGCACGAAGAAGCACGGGAGCGTGAGCGTGCTGACATTCACTTCCGGGGATGACGAATACTCCGTCGTCAGCCTGAGGGGGCACATAATTGAGCTGGATTATCCTTCAGAATATAGCGATTGGAGCAAATTCCCCCCTGCGGACCTGGTCTACGCACCGCAGGAGAAGAAGGTCAAGATCAAGAGCATAGTGGATGCCATAAAGAGCGTGGCCGACGAATCGGACATGGTCATAATTGCCACTGACTACGACAGAGAGGGAGAGCTCATCGGCATGGAGACCGTCAAGTACGCCGGGATCGACTTGGCCAAAGTCAGAAGGGCTAAGTTCAGCGCCCTTACCAAAGCCGAGGTCGAGCAGGCATTCTCCAACCTTGTGGAGCCGGACGAGAAGCTGGCGGACGCAGCGGAGGCCAGGCAGATCATAGATCTCTCCTGGGGCGCTGTCCTGACCAGGCTCATATCGCTCTCCTCAGGACAGGTCGGCAAGAACTTCATGTCAGTAGGCAGAGTCCAGAGCCCGACCCTCAAACTGCTGGTTGACCGGGATGCTGAGATAACCGCCTTCGAGCCGGTTCCTTTCTGGACTGTGGGCGGTAAATTCGGTATGCTCGCATTCAGAGGGAGCCACGAGTCTAATCCCTTCTGGGAGAAGGAGAACGCTGATGCCGTGATGAGCAGATGCGAAGGCGTGAAGAAGGGGACCGTCAAGAGCTACGAAGTGAAGATGAAAGAGGAATACAGACCTCCCCCCTTCGATACCACGCAGATGCAGGTGGAGGCCAACAAGATAGGCATACCTCCCGCCGTGGCCATGAAGCTGGCGGAAGACCTCTACACGGCAGGTTACATATCATACCCGAGGACCGAGAATACGGAATACCCCATCAGCCTCGGCCTCAGGAGCATATTGGAAAGGTTGAAGGATTCGGATTTCTCGAAGGAGGCGGCAGAGATACTGTCCCAGGAGAAGATCTCTCCGTCCAGAGGAAAGAGGAGAACGACGGACCACCCGCCTATCCATCCCACATCCGGTGCCAAGTCTTCCTCGATGAAGGGGGACAAATGGAAACTTTACGAACTGATAGTCAGGAGATTCCTGGCAACCCTGGCACCCAACGCCGAAGCGGAGGTCACAGAGTGCATGATCGATGTTGGCGGCGAGACATTCAAGGCGGAAGGGTATATCCTGAAGAAGGAAGGTTGGAAAAGATATTACGGCCAGTATCTCCGAAAAACAGATTCCCACATTGACAAGCTGAAAGTCGGAGACATAGTGGATGTCAGGTCCGTAAGCCTGGAGGAGGATGCTACGAAGCCCCCTTACAGGTACAACCAGGGATCCCTGATACAGGAGATGGACAAGCTCAACCTGGGCACAAAGAGCACCAGGCACGACATCATAGGCAAGCTCTATTCGAGGAATTACATCCAAGGAGCTCAGATGATCCCCACCGCAGGAGGGATCGCCCTTACCCGCTCCCTGGAGAAGCACGGCGGCGGTATCACCGAGCCGGAGATGACCGCCATGCTCGAAAGCGATATGCTTGAGATAGGCGGCGGCAACAAGACCCTTCAAGAGGTCGTGGGAGAATCCCAGGCCATGCTGCACGGCGCGGTCAAGGCCATAGAGAGCGAGAAGACCGCCATAGGGGACGAGATCCGTTCCGCCCTCAGGTCCCAACAGCATCTGGGAACCTGCGTGAAATGTGGCGATAACCTTACGATAAAGAGATCCCGCAACGGGAACTTCATCGGCTGCGACGGCTATCCTGAATGCAAAGAGTCCTATCCTCTCCCCAGGGGGGCGATGATACAGACCACGGAATCCGTCTGCGATGCATGCGGGCTTCCGATGCTCAAGGTCATAAGGCGGGGGTCACCGCCGAGCGTGCAGTGCATAGATCCAAAATGCGGCAGCAACATCAGGAAGAACGACCTGGGGCCGTGCCCCGCTTGCGGCAGGGGCCGCATGCAGGTCATGTATTCCAAGGCAGGTAAGCGCTTCGCAGGATGCACGGAATGGCCGGAATGCAAGCAGACATATCCCCTCAGGCCGAGGGGGACCCTTGTTCCAGCATCCGAACCGTGCCCTCACTGCGGCGCTCCGATGCTGGAGTTCAGCAAAGGAAGCAGCTGCATAAGCATGGACTGCCCCGGTAAGAAGAAGCGCTCAGAATAGATCGATTATCTTCCTGTGGGATGAATCCTTGCAATCTGGATCGCCGCATTCCGGATCGTTGCAAAGACCGCCTTTGTGCCACACAGAGGTATTCACCGGAAGAACAGAGAAGGCCTTCTCCGCGATCACCTTCATGTCCCTGTACTCAAGACAGTAGACTATAGCGTTCATGACTATGCTGTAATCATCCACAGCCGACTCAAGACCGTATCTAAGCCTTACGTTTCCGTCCTCCGTAGTGGAGCTGGCTGACACCATCTCCTCTGAGGACCGCATATTGGCCTTTATATGCCCTATCGTACCGCCGGCCCTTGCGCAACCTGATGCCGTATCCGAGACGGCACGGGAGAACAAAGAGACTGCCTCCTCAGGGGATGTCCCGCCCATGTTCCCCGACAGCTCCATGACCAGGACCGTCGGTATGAAGGGCGCGTCCTGAGTCAAAGACCTATCTCCTTGGGAACGACGGACATGCCTTCTCCTGTGTCCCCCCTCACATGAAGGATCTTTCCGGCGTACTTGAAGAAGGATCTTATCTGATCCTCTATGGACCTGAGATCCTGGGGGGATATAGCATCCACTTTGTTTATGAGCACCAGTCCCGCCATCTCCAACTGATTCCTCAGAGGCCTTTCGAACATCGCCTTCAGCCTAAGGAACCTCTCCCCGTCTATGACGACGACAACGTTTACGGAATCTATGTCTAGCCCTACAACATCCTTTATCGAGACGAGTATGTACTCCGGATCGGCTATCCCTGTGGGCTCTATAACAACTATATCGGGACCCACTTCCTTCTGGAGGAGCTTCAGCGTGTCTATCATCCCGGACTTGAGGGTGCAGCAAACGCATCCTCCTGCCAGCTCCTTGATCTGAAGGCCATTCTTGTTCAATACTTCCCCGTCGATACCCACGGAGCCTATCTCGTTCTCGATTATGGCCACCTTGCGTCCCCCGGCCGATAACGGGCCCAGGAGCTGGATTATGGTTGATGTCTTGCCGGCACCGAGCATTCCTGCGACTACTAGAACGTGCATCTGAGGCGGCTACCATTCTGCAACTATAAAAGTGATATCAAATCCCTTCTTCCGGGGTAACTTCGAAGAGAGCATTCAGCTCCTCTATGTCCCTGGATATCCTGGAGTTCCTGCAATGCGTGCATTGAAGCTCTTTACGCAGACTCAATTTGAGATTCATCTGGGCAGCGTCAAGACCGATTATCCTTCCGCAGTTGCAATAGACCTTCATCATATTTCGGGGATCGACGTAATCTATCGTCCCGCAGGATCTGTGGTCCATAGCTACCGCTATCGTTATCATGTTCGCTGTTCCTTCCTAGGCCCCCAAGGAGCCGTCACGCAGTAGCATTCGCAAAATGCGAACGTCCCCAATCCTCCGCGCCGTACTGATTGCTTAACCTAAGTAGGCATATAAGCCTATCTCCGAAGCGCATAAAAACGATTTGAGAATCAAAGAAAAATAAACGTCGAAGCTTGTTTTCATAATGCGAAAAACACTCCGGGACCTGATCTGCACCTACTCCTTTTCTGGATTTAAACAACGTTAGCCAGCAACACCCGTTTAGGAGGGGTGTTAACTTAACGGAGATTCATCTTCCAGTGGAAACATAGGGGTCTGCGAACGCAATCGGAAAGATCAGCAATGAAGATGTGTCAGAGCTCGGATATTTGCCTCAGCTGCCTTAGCACGCTCTTGCGTATCTCCTTAGCGCTGCGGGGCTTTAAGGTCCTCTTCCCGCCCTCCAAGACCTTCTCCTCGATCATATCCATCCCGCGCCCGCAGGAGCATTTTATGGTGTCGCTGGGCGACAGGGATGCGTCCATGCAAAGGCAGTCGGGACAACGGTAGGCATACTTGCGGCCTCCGAACTTCCCTCTTTTGGAAACGGGCTCCCCCTTCCTCTCCACAATATCCATGGAGAGGTCGAGAGTCGGCGCGTTGCTTATTGAGGTGCCGACTCCGAACCCGGTCACGCATGTACCGGACAGAGCAGCCACAGACCTCTCGTCGAGTCCTCCGGAGACCATTATGCCGACCTTATCGTAACCGTTCATATCCAGCTCCCAACGGACCTCGTCGATTATCTCTTTGAAGTTCCCTCTCCTGGACCCGGGAGTGTCCAGCCTTACGCCGGCCAAATCCTTCACGGACCTGCATGCGTCCATGGCTCCTGTCCTCTCATCCGAGAAAGTATCGATGAGCATGATACGGGGGACCTCTGGTTCGATTATCTCATCGAAGGACCTGAAGGCCTCCTCATTACTCCCCATCACAAGCATCAGTGCGTGAGGGGTTGTTCCCAGAGGCTCCGTTCCGGTTATGTTCCCTCCCATGCGGGACGAGACCGCATCACATCCTCCTATGAAAGCGGAGCGATCAAGGACGCCGGATATGGCAGGATGCATCCTGCGGTTACCGAAAGCGGTCACCGATTTCCCGCCGGCGGCCATCTTGGTCCTTGCGGCGCACGTAGCAACACCTGAGGGCTGGCATAGCATCCCGAGAAGAGACGTCTCTATGATACCGAATCTGGAATACACCCCGTGTATGTTCATCAGAGGTATCCTTACACTGTTGGAGGACCTGGCTCTGAAGACTGTGCCCTCGGGCACCGAGTACATGTCTATCGGATATCCCTCGGCGAGCCTGAGGACCTCTTCCAGGCCGCAATAGACAGCCCAGCTCCAATCCTTCGGCAGAGAGCTGCCTGTGACTTCGGCCCATACCTCAGTCTCCCCGTTGCCGCGGGCCTCCAGGATCCTTTTGGTCCTGTCGAAGTACACATCTGTTGTGTACCCGCTGCGTATCTCCTCCTCAGAGGCTGAGAAGAGCCTTTCTTTCATCATCTGAACGCCTTTCTTCCCTTGAATACCGCTTCGGAGCCCAGCTCCTCCTCTATCCTGAGGAGCCTGTTGTATTTCGCAGTGCGCTCTCCCCTTGCAGGTGCCCCGGTCTTTATCTGCCCGGTACCCCACCCTACAGAGAGGTCTGCTATGCTGGAATCCTCGGACTCGCCGGAACGGTGGGAGACCACCACAGAATAACCGTTACTGAAGCTCATCTCCGCGGCTTTCCCGGCCTCCGTGACCGTACCTATCTGGTTGACCTTGAGAAGCAATGAGTTCGCCGACCCCTGAGCTATGCCTTTGCTAAGACGCTCGGTATTGGTAACGAACAGGTCATCGCCTACAATCTGCACCTTGGAACCGATCTTCTTCGTCAGAGCGGCCGTGGTCTCGAAATCGTCCTCGGAGAACGGGTCCTCCAGACTGATGAGCGGGAAATCCCTGGTCAATCCTACATAGTGATCTGCCAGCTCTCCCGGGGAGAGCTTCAGGCCGTCAACCTCATAGATGCCGTTGGAGAAGAATTCGCTGGAAGCTGCATCCAAGGCCATGAAAATATCCTTACCGGGAACGTAGCCTGCGGCGGATATCGCATCCGATATCACGCTCATCGCCTCTGCGGATGTATTGAGAGGCGGAGCGAAGCCGCCTTCATCTCCCAGATTCACGGAGGATGTGCCGTATCTCTTACCGAGCATGGACTTCAGGGACATATAGACCTCGGAGGACATACGAAGGCAGTCGGAGAAGGTCTTGGCCCCTGCGGGTATGATCATGAACTCCTGTATCTTCAGGTTGCTGCCTGCATGCTTCCCGCCGTTGATTATGTTCAACATGGGCACAGGGAGCGTCCTTCCGTCGCTTCCGATGTGCTTGTACAAAGGCACCATCTCCGCACCGGCGCCTGCCCTGGCCACTGCCAGAGACACAGCGATTATGGCATTGGCCCCGAGCCTGCTCTTGTTCGGCGTGCCGTCCAGCTCGATCATGGCCCTGTCGACGGATTCCTGGTCGGATACGTCCATACCGGTTATGCAGGACGCTATCTCCCCGCGTACATTGGAGACCGCCTTCATGACGCCTTTACCGCCGTACCTGCTGCCGCCGTCCCTCATCTCGTGGGCCTCCCATGTACCGGTGGAAGCTCCGGACGGCGCTATGGCGGTTATGCTGTGGCCTCTTACGGTCACCTCTGCCTCTACGGTAGGATTGCCCCTGGAATCCAGAACCTCTCTAGCCCATACTCTCTCTATTTTCATCGTATCACGCTCGGACCTCTTTGTAAAGCTCCATGTTCATCAGCAGAAGGTCCTTATCCTTATCCGTGAAACTGGACTCTGGTGCAGATATTATGACGGAGGACATCTTCTTGGCACCTCCGTTTATCAATTGGTATATCATCGTCAGCACACCGTTGAGACTGTTGGCCTCTATAAGAGGCTGAAGATTGTCAAGGATCACCACGGGCTTTGCGTTCTGTTCTATGAATTCGACCATGCTTGCCATGAGCGTCCCCAGCTTGGACATCTCAACATAGCCTGCTTTCAACCTTGAGGACAGCCCCAGGATCCTCATGGTCTCACCGCCTATCTTATCGTTGACATACTTGACGCTCTCCGCCGTGACGACCATCACGTCACATCCTCTGGCCTGCAGGGTGTGCGCCATTGCGTAGACCCGGGACGGCTCGTTCTCGAAGACAACATAGGACCTTCCGAAATGTATCTCTGCCTCATGGGTGTCCTCAGTCTCCGGTTTCTTATGCCCGAACAGCTTGAATTTGGCCTTCTTCTTCTTAGCTGCGGCAGCCTCGCCCAAGGTCATTCCTCGGACGTTGTCGATTATGTCCACACTCCTGAACGGCTTCTGTATGTGGCCGTATATCAGGGGCGAATCCTTAGGGAGCTTCTCCTTGCCGCTGGTGAGTATCAGCACCTTCATGCCGGATTTGGGATCCAGCTCATCCAGAAAGGGTAGGGAGCTCTCGCCGTTGACGACGGAGTCCAAAAGTATCCCGCTGGGCTTGAATGATGAAAGTTTCGACCGGGCCTCCTCAAGGGACCCTGCTATCTCTGTTGTGTAACCATCTACGCCCAATATCTCGGCGATTATCTCCTGTATCGCCTCGTTATCGTCGATTACCAGAACCTTCATCCTATCTCTCCTCAGGATGTCTAATCCGTCCACGCCTTCGAAGTATAAAACCGCTTAGCTGTGCCACGGACCAAACAAAGCTAGGAGCGGGAAATAGGCTAGCTTACTGCTTCCTGCTTTCCCTCGCCTTGGGCCTGAGGTTGCTGTACCCGCATTTGCGGCACCTGCTGGCGTTCTTTGGGTTCGTGGCGTAGCAGCTCATACAAACCGATTTATCGAGAAGTCTGCTCTCTGCCTCTTTGAAGCGTGCCATTCCTGTTCCTCTGGGGTGTCCAATAATGACCTATTATAAATATGATTCGACAGGGGCGAACAATGAAAGATGCTAAGCAATACCTTTTCAGGCCTGGATATGCATCAAACGGATTCAGACAGACGTTCACTGACGGAATCCGTGAGGAGGCAAAGAGGTAATAACCCGCTCTGCCGATTCATGCATCATGGACATCGCTTACCTCAACAAACTGTACGATGAGGGCTACGACTGCGCCCAATGCGTTGTTTTCGCAATGAAGGACAGGATAGAGGTCAGCAACTTCGACGAGCTCATGCGATCCGTGTCGTGCCTGGGAATGGGACTGTTCGAGGGCAGCGCCTGCGGAGCGGTACTTGCCGCATATGTGATAATCGGGCTAAAGTACGGGAATGACAAACCGGACTTCTCCGCCAAAGGACTTGCCCTGATAAAGAAGGAGCAGTTCATGGCTGAGATCAGGAAGAAATACGGTAAAGGGATCTCGTGCCCGGAGATCATGGGCCTGGACATAAGGAAGGAAGAGGACAACTTCATAGCACAGAGGGACAAAGTCTATACAGAATTCTGCCCCGGGCTGTGCCTTGACGTGATATCGGCACTGGAAAAGGTGCTATAGAATTTGGTTAAGGTGTTTAACGGTACATTTATCTCTTCCTTGCGACAACGTACACGGTCACTGAGATCATCATCGCGCTCATGAGAAGGGCCGCCGCATTGATGACCCCTGCGCCTCCAGTTATCAAGTCCGAGGCCGTAGCCAGGACAAAGACCACCAGAAGGGTGAGAGCCAGCATCAGAGCTACGCCCAGTATGAGCATCAGAATAAGAACCAACACGTCCTCTATCCTATTATCCATGCATCCATCCTCCTGACCCACAGCACGTATTCGGCGGATATAAACGTAATGTCAGCCGAATAATGACCTCTGGCATATGAAGTCCGACATCATCCTTCCCGGGTCCCTGGTCTTCATCTCGTGGGTCACTGTCTCCGGGCGAACCGCCTCAACCAGCTCCCTGACCCTGGATGATGTGAAGGGATCATGGCTGTCCGAGCCGTAGATCTGATCGTACGCGGCGAATATCCTGTCCTCTCTTTTGGCAGGGGCCTCCCCGCCTTTGCGGTAGGACCTCATGAAATCTGCAGAGGTGTTGAGGTGGAGATGCATTGCACCTATCCTGTCGACCATATCCTCAGGATAGGAGTCTATGGTCCTCAGCAGCAGATCTATAGCCTCGTCCTCCGTGCGAACCCCTCCCAGAGAAACTAGAAGATGCCCTGTGTCCAGGCATATCCCCCAATCTTCGAATTCCAGTTCCCTTTCCAGGATCCGGTATCCGGACGGGTCCGTCATCCTGAGGCCGGGCCACCACAGGTTCTCGAAGAGTATGCTCATGGGAGGCTCCCCTCCTAGGCGGGAGACGGCATCGTTGACGGCTTCCGCCAATGCTTTGAGCACGTCCGTATCGCTGTCCGACTGCTCCCTTACAAGGAGATCGTCCGTGTTGGCATTACCCGCATGCAATACGCCGTAATCCGGCTCAAGGCGCGAAGCGCCTGATATGCATTCCAGTATCGTATCGCATATCCCTTCCTTCGACCGGCCGTAGAAAGTGTGACGAACCGTATCATCTGGCACATCCTCATCAACGGTTATCCTGCCGGACCATACGCCGTACCAGTCGGTGGCATATGGCAGATGGACTGCCTCGGTTACGGGGACCGTGTCTTCGGGTATGGGCTGATATCCTGTTAGAAGCTCTATCCCGTCGGCTCCCGCCGCTCTGAGTCTTTCTGCAACGGGGCCCTTTCCGGGTATGTCGGCAACGGTGCCATATATCGTGTATCCCAGCAGATGCTTCATATCAGAACAATTGGAAAGCTGCCATGAGGGCGGCGTTTATTGCAGTGTGTATGTCCTGCCCGCTGCCGACTATTATGGCGTCATTGGGTCCCATGTCGGTGGTGCTCCGTATCTTGTCAGCTATGTCGGGGCGCTCCGTATCAAGGTTCCAGTCAGGAGGTATCAACAGGACATCATCCCTCATCACGACGGTGGTGCAGCCACAGGCGCCGACCCTTATGCCGACGTCCCGTTGCTGCATGCCGTTCTCGATCTTGTTACCTACCCCATACACCAGGATGGCCTGCTGATACTTCCCTACCACGGCATCCCCGAGATCTATATCCACCACCTTTATAGGAAGCTCTGCCAGGAAACCCAAGCCGGAACGGGTTATTGTTATGCCCGTCTGATGGATGGAGATCATATCCCAATCCCGCAGGGTCTCCACGATCTTTCGCACACTGCCCTCTCCGATGCCCAGCAGTTCTGCCAGGCGCTTTCGGCCCATCCTTCTCCCGTCGGAGAGAACGTGCAGCGCCCAGTAGACGTCCGCGTCGTTGAAGCGGAACATGGGACCGTAATCCGGTATGCTCATGATCTTCATTCTATCAGAATGTGCATGCTTTGCCGGATATTATAAGGTCTGTTATCTTGTCCACGTTGCTGAGCCAATCGTTGGCTATCTCCTTCGCTTCCGCTTCCCAGGATCTCATCTTGGGCTCCTTCCTGTCCGTAACGAGCTGCACGCTGCAGTTCAGAGGCTGGCTCACAGGCTTTCCTATCTGAGACAGGATCCTGACGCGGACCTCGACATCGGAGCTGACCTTCTCCGCTATGTCCTCTGCCATGCGGAGGGACATTATGTTGTAGATCTTCCCGATGTGAGTGACAGGGTTCTTACCGGAGGTGGCCTCCATGGACATGGGCCTGTAAGGCGTTATCAGCCCGTTGGCCCTGTTGCCTCTTCCCACAGACCCGTCGTCTCCCATCTCCTGTGAAAGTCCCGTGCAGGTGAGGTAGTACACGCCGCGGTCGTAATCGTCGGCGGTGTTGACCTCCAGTTTCAGAGTAACGTCCTCGCCGTCGATGATGTCCAATGCGTTCTGGTACACCTTGTCGTTGAGCTGCTCGATGGCGGACTTGTAGTGATCCGCATCATCGATGTACTTGTCTACCATGGCGCAGGCCACAGTGAGGGTGATGTCCTTGTCGACCCTGGATGCCATGACCTTGACGTCCTGGCCTGCCTCCTTGAGGCTGTTCTTGAGCTTGCCGTTGATGAACTTCTCGGTATCATAGACGACCTTGTCCGTTATGGAGTACGGTGCATAACCCACTCCGAAGGAGGTGTCGTTCGCCAGGATCTTGGATGTCTGATAAACGCCTCTGAGATCGTCGGATCCCTGGCCCAGCTTCGCATCGATTATGACGTCGGAGTCCATATCGACATTGGGGAATGTATTCCTCATGTACGTCCTTGCGGCCTTGAGGGCAGTGGCCGCACAGGGTAGCTCCCTGAGGCCGTTGTTCTCGGCGATGAATGTTGTGGCACGTCCCACCAGAAGTATGTATGTGGGAGAGATGACGTTCCCGCCGCCGAATTTGGGAGCGGACATACCGGCGACTATCTGGGTCTCATCGGTGTTGTGGTGCAGTATGGTCCCGAATTCCTTCTTGTACATTTTGCACAAGGACCTGGATACTTCCTCTGCCAGGGCATCCGCGACGCTGTCAGGGTGACCTATTCCTTTCCTCTCAACCAGTTCGATCTTGCCTTTAGGCGTGGGCACCTCGTTTATGCCCTCTACGTAAATGTTCTTGCTCATATGTATTCAACCCTCCGGGGCAGGTTATCAAAGAAGGCAGATTCTACCAGTAAATAAAGGAGATTGCGACAAATATTCTTATATGAATTTTACAATCCTAATTGTATGAGATTCCCCCCAACGTCCGAGATCAGGAAGATGAGGAAGACCCTGGATCTGACACAGACTCAGCTGGCTGCCGCATCCGGCGTCAGCCAGAGCACCATAGCCAAAATAGAGAAAAATACAATCTCCGCAGGATATGACACTATAGTCAAGCTGTTCGAGACCATGGAAGCTATGAAGGATGACGACGGGAAGGGACTCACGGCAGCAGAGATAGCATCCAAAGGGGTCGTCTCCATTCAATCCGGGGAGCATGTCAAAGCCGCTTCCGATCTCATGAAATCCACCGGATTCTCGCAGGTCCCGGTCCTCACAGGGGAGCTGCCAGTAGGCAGTATATCTGAGAAATCCATACTGGGTCTTCTCAGGCAGGGCCTGACAATGGATGAACTGTCCAATACCACTATTTCCAAAGTAATGTCAGACCCTTATCCGCTTGTCTCTGAGACGACACCGCTGGCTACCATAACTGCGATGATAAGCGGTTGCGATGCCATCCTGGTCTCCAGGAAGGGATCGGTCATAGGAATAATAACGAACGCCGATATGCTCAAGCTGATCTGATGCCCGTCGCAGACACCTGGTACATATCCATGTCCCTGGCGGCAACGGTGTTGGGGAATACCGATCTCGCCTCTTCCTCTGGCAAAGACAGGTCCTCATAGCGGTTGCTTATGTGAACAAGCACCAGCATACCGACATCGGACCCCTTGGCGATTTTGGCGGCCTGCAGAGCGGTAGAATGCATGTGGGTGTCCGCAAGCTCTGCGCTGTCATCCATGAATGTTGCCTCATGTATCAGCATGTCCGCTCCGGCGGCGGCCTCCTTGATGTGGTCGCTGGGGCGGGTATCCCCAGATATTACAACTTTGGCACCCCTCCTTGCAGGACCTGTTACGGTCTCCGGTGTCACACCTTTGACAGTGATACCGCACTTGATAAGTGCCAGATCTTTCGGTTCTAAGCCTAGGCCCTCTGCCTTCCTCCTGTTTATCTTCCCCGGCAGACTGTCCTCTTCCATCACATATGCCAACGATGCGGTGCCGTGATCAGAGGCAACAGCCTTCACACTGTACCCTTTGCCCTTGTAAATGAAGCCGGGCTCAGCCTCTTCCACTACAATAGGATACTGGATCTCGCCTTCGCACGAGCCCATGAGCATATCTATCGAGGATGAGGTCCCCTTCGGACCATGAACGAATACCGGGTCCTTCCTTCCTGAGAGGCCCATGGTCTGCAATAGTCCCGGGACCCCCATTATATGGTCTCCGTGCAGATGTGTCAGGAAGATCGACTTCACCTTCATGAAAGAGAACGGCGAGATCATCAGCTGCCTCTGGGTCCCTTCTCCGCAATCGAACAGCAGAACATCGCCTCCGTGCTTAGCAGCAACGCAGGGAAGGGATTTCTTCCTGGAAGGGGTGCTCGCAGCGGTCCCCAGGAAAAGGATCTCGATCATCTCTCAGCCCATATAGTCCGGTATGATGCCCTTCGTCTCCTTCTTCAGCTCCTTGTAGTGAGCCTTGCAGAGGTGGACCTGCCTGATTCCCTCGCTCTTGAGGGCAAGATCCGTCATCTCCACCTTCTTCCCGGATACGGATCTCTCGGCCTGTGCCGTGCATCCCTGCACGTCGCACGTATGCTCTGTGGAGTCTCTGCTCATGGTACGCCAATCCCGGAGAACGGATTTATTGTTTACTGATGATGATCGCTTCCTGCCGGTTCTCCACAGAGTATTGAAGGCCGGGATGGGTCTGAGAAAACCATTTGAACAGGGAACGGGAAACTCCAAAGGTTAAATCCCAGTAAGATAATCGGCCTCTTCATGACAAAGGTCTCTCCGTCCATGCTCTCCGCGGATTTCTCCAGGTTGGGAGAGGAACTGCTCCGGGTGGAGCGTGCAGGGGCAGACTGGATCCACATAGATGTCATGGACGGTATGTTCGTGCCGAACATAACCGTGGGTCCGCTGGTGGTGGAGGCGCTCAGGCCGCTTAGCAGGATCGTATTCGATGTGCACCTGATGATAGAGAAGCCAGTCCGCTATGTTGGTGCCTTCGCCGATGCCGGAGCGGACATACTCACGGTGCATACGGAAGCGGAGGGCGAGATCAGGGAGGCTCTGAAAGCCATAAAGGACAGGGGCCTAAGGGCGGGAATATCCCTAAACCCCGGTACCCCTTTCTCTGCCGTTGAGAGATACCTCGACGAAGTGGATGTCCTTCTAGTGATGACAGTTCAGCCCGGATTCGGAGGACAGAGCTTCAGAGAGGAGGGGCTGCCCAAGATAGCAGCGGCAAGCAGATACGCAGAAGAGAGCAATCCTCAACTGGAGATCTCCGTTGACGGCGGCATCAACCGCGAAACCGGAAGAAGATGCGCCGGGGCGGGGGCAACGGTCCTGGCGGCCGGAAGCTATCTCTATCGTCTTGATGACATGGCCTCCGAGATAGCGCTTTGGAAGACCTTCGGGAAAGATTAATCTAAGACCCTATCTTTTATGCAATCATGGCTAAGCTGTCCCTGAGGTCCGCCGTCTCCGACGGGTACCTGACCATTTTGATTTCCGTGCTGTTGCTGGCACTTTTTGTCGTGTTCGTTGCGACCGAT
>JAQVOB010000024.1:0-13908 GCA_028702835.1 Candidatus Methanomethylophilaceae archaeon | reverse complement strand
GCCACCTTCCCGTCCCAATCAAGCAGGGTGGTCTTCAGGAAGCCCGATATCTTCATGCCGCTCGGATTAGTGTACGGCGTTATATCGGTTTCCTGCGCATTCTTTTATTGCGGGCCTTGCGATATATGATGTCATGACCGTTCGCGTTAGATTTCTCAGTGAGGGCAGGACCGTGGAAGTGGAGCCCGGAACCACCATAGCACAGGCGGCTGCCGCTGCAGGGGTGAACATCAACCTGCCATGCGGGGGCCAGGGGAGATGCGGCAAATGCTCCGTGACCGTCGGCAGGGACATCAAGAAAAGAGTTCTCGCCTGCCAGACCCGGGTCGAAGGGGACACCGATGTCACGACCCAGAATGTGGAGGAGAGGAACAAGGTCGTGGGAGTTACGGACCATAGGAGGGTCCCGATCAGCGACAAGACCCCCGTTGCGAGCGGGCATGGTCTCGCTATAGATATAGGCACCACCACAGTGGCGGTGGAAATCGTAGATATGGACAATCATCTGGCACTGTATCGTGCGACCGGTGTCAACAGGCAAAGGGACAGGGGAGAGGACGTTCTGGCGAGGATGCAGTATTCTGCAGACGGAGGAACTCAGGAACTCAGGGGCCTGGTGCTCAGCACGATAAACGATCTACTGCATACATTCACGGAAGGCACCCAAGAAATAAACGCGGTATGTGTGTCAGGCAACACAACCATGACGCATCTCTTTTTGGGCGTGGACCCCTCGCCCATAAGGGAGCCGCCATACATGCCGCTATTCGTCAAGGCCGAGACCACAGGGAAGGGGAGCGGGCTGGACGTCAATCCTAACGCCGCAGTCTATACCATGCCGGCCATATCCTCGTATGTGGGGGGGGATATAGTGAGCGATATCATCGTGGCAGGAATGGATCTGGAAAAAGGGACCTCCATGCTCATTGACGTAGGCACGAACGGGGAGATAGCCCTGGGCAACAGCGAGATGATGCTCGTCTGCTCTTCCTCGGCCGGTCCCGCATTCGAGGGGTCCAAGACAACATCCGGCATGCTGGCACAGTTGGGAGCCATAGACGGTGTTAGGATAGAAGACGGCGTAATCAGATACACCGTGATAGGGGGAGGGAGGCCGAAGGGAATATGCGGCTCCGGGATAATCGACCTGGTGGCACAGATGTTCTCTGCCGGCATGATCGACAGGCGCGGGAACCTGACGGAGAAGGCGAACGCCAAGGATGGTGTGTTCACAGTTGCTCCGGATGTCGTCATAACTCAGTCAGAGATAATGGATATTGTGCTCACCAAGGCTGCGATATACTCTGCGGCCAGGACATTGGTCAGGAGCGTGGGGATGGAGTTCGGGGATCTGGATAAGATATATGTTGCGGGCGGTTTCGGGAATTTCATCAATCTGGATTCAGCAATCACGATCGGTCTGTTCCCGGACGTGGACAGGTCCAAGTATGTCTATCTGGGCAATGCCTCTCTCGGAGGGGCGGTGAACTATCTGCTGTCCGAGAACGCAAGATCCAGGACCGACGACATATCATACAGCGCGACGTACCTGGATCTGAGCTCAGAGCACAAGTTCTATGACGAATACACCTCGGCGCAGTTCCTTCCGCACACGGACAGGGGGCAGTTCCCCTCGGTGCATTTTTAATCAGGATAGGGAGTCTATGTCATGATGGAATGGAAGTTCGCTACCACGCTGATAGGGTCGATGCCCTTCTCGGAGCCCGAGGATGCGCTGAAGAAGATATTGGACGGGAGGGTCGAGTGCCCTTCCTGGCCGCAGCTGTCCAGAGGTATGAAGGAGAGCATGTATGTGCAGACCGGGGCGCATCTTCCCGGGCTCAGGGTAAATGAGGACAAGGTCTTCGTGGACCTGAATGATTATGATCCCACAGAGGTGTATGAGGCCATAATATCTGAGGATGAGGATTTCTTCAAGCCGCCGGAGAGATGCCATGCAGGACTATACGGTCTTTTGAAGAATGATGTTTCCAGATTCAGAGCGGTCAAAGGGCAGGTCACCGGGCCAATAAGCGAGGGGCTGCAGATACAGGATATCAACGGACGTTCCGTGATATACGACGAGATGTACGGTGAGATAGTCAGGAAATCAGTCTGTATGACTGCAAGGTGGCAGGCGCGCAGGCTCATGAAGGCGAACGATTGTGTCATAATGTTCTTCGATGAGCCCTCTCTGTCCCTGTTGGGATCGCCATTCGCTCAGATAAACGAGAATGATGCGGTAGATTGGTTGAATGAGGCCATGGAGGGAGTGGAAGGATTCCGCGCCGTCCACTGCTGCGGTAACACTGATTGGGGCATGGTGCTTAGGACCAAATTGGACATACTGAGCTTTGATGCATACAATTACGCGGGCAACCTGGCTCTTTACACAGATGACCTGAAGGCGTTCATGGATAGGGGAGGGGCGCTGTCCTGGGGGATAGTTCCCAACAGGGAAGAGGACCTGGAGAAGGAAACGGTTAGGAGCCTTTGTGCGAAACTGGAGAAAGCGATGGACAAGCTCCAGAGCAAAGGCCTTGATAAGCGGCAGATAGCCAGAAGGTCTCTGCTCACCCCTCAGTGCGGCCTCGAGGGGCTGTCCCGGGAGTCGGTGGATAAAGTGCTGGAACTTCTCAGCGGCGTGTCCAGGGAGATGAAGGGGAGGTACGGTTTTTGATAATCGCACTGGCGGGAAAGGGTGGGGTTGGGAAGAGCACGATATCGTCTCAGCTGATCAGACTGCTCTCCCGTGACGGGGTGGTTCTTGCGGTGGATGCGGACCCTAATTCCAATCTCTGCGATAAGCTGGGAATGGAGGTTTTGGGCTCAGTCGGTGAGCTAAGGAACGATATAGTCGATGATCCAGATATAGTTCCGGCGGGGATAAGCAAGCAGGAATACGTGGCCAATCATGTCCGTCAGATAATATCCGAGGAGGGGAACGTGGACCTCCTTGTTATGGGCCGGCCCCAGGGCCAGGGGTGCTACTGCTTCGTGAACGGTGTCATGAAAGAATGCTTAGCCAATCTGATACCCGCTTACGGGAATGTAGTGATAGATAACGAAGCCGGGATGGAGCATCTTTCCCGGAAGACCCTTCCAAAAGCTGATGCGATAATTTTCGTATCGGACCCCACGAAAACCGGGATCAAGACAGCTTCGAGATTGTCAGGTATAGTGGATGAGGTGAGCATAGATGCCGGGCGCAGGGTCCTGGTGATAAACAATGTCAATGGGAATGCGGAAAATCTCATCCGATACGCTGGAGAATTGGGTTTTGAAGAGGTTTTCGTACTGCCTCATGATGAATTCATATCCCGATCCGCAATGGAGAGCGAGGCTCTCGATGTTCCAGCCGATACCAAGTTCGGGAAGGCCCTTTCCGGCCTGGTAAAGATCCTCACTGGGAAGTGAGTTCCTTCAGATGCTTAGGTATCTGCTTCGATTCGTTGGTACCTACCAACACCTTTCTGCCGATCATCTCTTCCAGTCTGCCGGACATACGCGCAACCAATCCGGGCACTATTACCGGACCGTCTGTTCTCGATAGGACGCCCGATTCCTCGAAGACCTCCGAGATCTTCTCCGGTTCGAATTTCCCGGCAGCGTATGCGGTCAGAACGGAAAGGCCCTCAGTGTTCACTATCTGCAGCCATACCGGTATCCTGCTCTTCTCTATGTCCGCCCTTACTGTGAAGTAAGTCAGGGAGAAATTGGTCGTGAACATTATAGGCGAATGCTCTCCCGGGTTCCCTATGGGATAAAGAGCCTGTTTGACCTGTATAGGAACCTGTGGGTCCGTGTATATGTTCTGCCTCAGAGTCATCAGGGGAAGGGCCTCGTAGCTTTCTAGATTATCGAATATCACGAGACTGCCGTATTTCATGGTAGAAACTGCCGCTATAGCCACGGCGTACTCCCCGCATCCGACCCTGTTCATCAAAGGGTATCCCAAGGGCTTGAATTTCTTCTTCACCGCTGCACGTCTTGCTACTGTCTGATCCTCCAGGCACCTTTTAAGGCTGGAGCAACCAAGGTCCAGAACGAGGTCATCCGTGCCGGCGGCCTTCGCTCTTGCGGAGAGGTCCGCCGCCGATTCAAGGCTGTCAGCCCTTATCCCCAGGGGGCACCCGTGCTTCTTGGCCAGAGCCGCCATCTTCTCCACATTCCCGGCATCTGCCCCGTATATCAGGGGTCTCATCTTCCCTATCTCATCAAGAGCCCTCCCCATGGCCGTGACATCATCGGATTCCAGGATCAGGGGTTTCTTCCACAAGGAGGATACAGCCTTCGCGGTCTCTGCGAATCTGGCCGGGTCCCCGCTCACGTTCTTGATCGATATCATGTCTGCAGCGAAGATCATTCCGACGCGCTCGAAACTGAGGGAGGATATCGCATTTATCCTGTCGATAAGAGCTCCACCTTCCAGGTCATCGCATACGGTCAGAGCGTAGGCCGTCTGATTGACGAAGCGGCGCTCGTGGCGATAAAGCACCGTCTCTCCGCCCATTTCCACCGCGGTCTCGCCCGTGCCCACACTGACGGTGCGCATCGGAGGTGCGGCGGATTCGCTCAGAGCAGTCTTGGACTCCTCGCTGATATGCGGGCAGTCATCTATCTTCGCCTTCTGGTTGGCCAGGAGCATGGCGAAGGCAAGGCATGTGGGCTGACCGCAATCCTTGCAGTTCGTCTTCGGAAGGAGTTTGAAGAATTCTATGGCGGTAGCCATCAGGACACCCCCGTCAATTCTTCGGCGTATACTCTTGTCATATCCGCCGCGCCCGGCCCTCTTACGATGAGGATATCGGCTCCGGAGAGCATCGCGGCCAGAGCGGTCATGGCTTCCCACCATGCGACCCTGTGTTTCGCATCCCCTAGTGACGGATCGTCAGTGCTCACGGCATCGGCTACATCCCAGGCTCCCGTGCAGTCGCACACCATGGGTACCTGCAGCATCCTGTCTCCGGACAGGGCCGCGAGCCTTATCCTCTCATTCACAGAGTATGAGTAGTCCAGACCCATGCCCAAGGCGGCCATGAGAGGATCCATCGTTATGCTGTTCCTCTCTACGCCGAAATCTGTGAGAAGGATATTCATCTGCTTGGCGAGGTTTATGTCAAGATTGGAGAATGCAAGTACGGCGTGCCCGTTGGACATGGATACGGCAGAGATCTTCTTGTATTCGTGTTCCTCTGTCCTTCCGAGTATCGCCTTGGTGCCTTTCATTGTGCCCCCGACGGCTTCCGCTATCCTGTTGTCTATGTCGGTGATGCCGCACCCAATGACCATGACAGGCAGACTTGTTTTGTCGGAGATCCTCTTCACGATTTCGGCGGCATCCTCAGGAGAGGTACCCTTCTTGTCTGGTGCTGCACCCGGGAATCTGATGCAGATCATGTCCGCCCCGATCTCCTTCCACATATTGGCCCAGTCCACAGGGTCCTTCTGGCGGCCGTCGAACATCTCTGCAGCCATCTCGGGGTAGTCGGTGAGATCGTCGACCACCTCGCCTGCTATGATCGGGCGCTTCTTGAGAGTGTTCTCGAAGGAGAGGAACGGCATCCCGTCCGCACCTCCAGCAATGCAATTGCCGAATGCGATCTCCTCTATTTTACCTGTGTATTTCTCCTTTACTGATGGTATGTCTGCCATTTAATCACCTAAATGAGGGGCTCCATGCGGAGTGCGGGGTGGTCAACTTCCGCCATCCATGCCATCAGCCCCTCGGCGTTATCAGTTATCGTCTCGTCCGCGATCTTGTCCATCAGATCGGGCATGCCCAAGTCACGGCATCTTTTACGGAGCTCCTCTCCCAACATATCCTTGAGCCGACGCGGCATCCAGGAGATCCTGGGAAGTCCTCCTTCCGCTGCTATGAACTTATCGCTGATTATGTACTTCCTGCCCACACCCATGAATCCGGGGGTCTGCCTTCCGCCCCCTATGGACCCGGCCAGGGTCGAGAACTTCATGCCGACCGGCGTCATGCCCAGATAATCCCTGTCTACGAGGATAACTGACTGCATATCCACAGTCATTGCGATTATCACTTCGAAGCAGCCACAAGATGTCATGGGAGCGTCCATGAGGCTGTACAGGCACATCCTCGTGACAGTGCCGGATGATGCAGAGGAAACGGAATCGTTAACGCCTGCCCATTCACCTTTGATTCCATCCAGCAGATCGCCCATACTCACAGGCTTGTTGGGACCGGAAGGCGACAACTCGTTACCCGCCTTTGCATCCAGCCAGTTTATGGCACCGCATAGTCCCAGCCTCTCAGGGGATATTATGCATATGTGACCCGGGGCAAAGGACTGGCACATTGTACATGTATAGAAGCAGTCCACGAGCTCGTCCTTGAGTCCTTTCATTCTCTCATCCCTAGCATCATAAATCTCTTTGGCAGCAGGGAGGCGGCACTCGATCTCTTCAAGATCTGTGATTATCGTAACCTGAACACGGGTAACCACGCTGCCGAATTCCTTTCGGGTTGCGTGCATGAGCATTTTTCCCAGATGGGCAAGACGGAAGCCCTTCCCGACCGCCTTTTTGCTGATCCTGACCCAGTCTGAATTCCTCTGCCCGGTGTGCCAGATGCCCTCTGCGAAGTTTATCCCGCTGTGGAATCTGCGTTCCATGACAGACTCCAGGTCGCTCTGCATATCCTTACCGTAAACCTCGACTATCATTGCCAAAGGCATGACGGAGCCCTCCGGTATCTCATCCAGGTCCTTACCTATCAAAAGTATCTTGCCGTCTTCGATCTCGTTCTCGTCTCTGGAGACAAGCAGTTCGAAGGCGGTGCTCCTGCTTCCCCCCGCTTCAAAGTAAGTATCGGGTTTTCTGAGAACCTCTCCTTCGAAGGAGGGTCCGTAGCCGACCGGCAGATCCAGAGGCTCAAGGGTGACGATTATCCCCCTCTCCTCGATCCCGACCTGGACCATTCTTCCCAGGTCATTGCTTTTCCTTATGGCCCCAGGCACGTCCGGCAGGTCAGAATCTGTCACTATCGGGGCGCTGTGCATAAGTGCCGCGAACGCAAGAGCGGACTCCAATCTGTTAAGCTCCCCCGTCTTGATCACAAAGGCCTTGGGCCTCTTGGCCAGATATGCGGACAATCTCTCTCTGTCCCCGGGAGCGACGCCGCCGAAAGTCAGTGCGGCCCTCACATCGAAATTGAGCGCATGCACCACTCCTGCGAAGCCGCCCAGAGGATACATCATCCTGTCAAGTCCCATGGCCACGTCATTATCTCTCATTCTCTCGGCGTATCCGAGGGATTGTGTTCCAGAAGTAACAAGGCCCAGCATGCCTTTTGACTGTATGTCCTTGGCCATCAGTATTACGTTCTCGTTTCCCGTATCGCCCAAGAATACAGCAGCACCGGGGATCGTCTCATCCACCAGGCTGAGTCCCAGCTCCCTTATTACACGGTCGGGTATGAAGCCGTCCCTGTCAGCCTCCTCTGCGCCTATGTATGTTATTGCCTCGAGTATGTCCGCAGCGTACATGGCGCTCTCTCCGGCCGCAAGGCCGTCCTCCAGAGCAGATCTCTTTGCGGAGCCGAGGGACTCCAGGAGTTCAAACGCTCCTTCCAGTGTCAGGCGATCCGTGCCCTTCCAGGCGCATACAGAGGGCACACCGTATCCTGTCTCAGGATATTCGAGAACTGTATTGCCCCCATGTCCTCTGATGGCTTCCATCACGGATTTCTTGGCTAAAGATACCAGGGCATCGGAACCTTCCGCTGCAAGTGCCAGCAATGAAGGCACGTCGTGCGCTCTGACGGCCTCCAGCAACAGCGGGATCTCTTCTGCGGAATCGATACCGTACTTCGAAGCGATCTTGCTGAATGCTGTCGGGTCCCTCATTTCAATTCCTCGTACTGGGTAAGAATGAATATCCCGTTCATGCCTTCCAGGGCATTCTCGAGTTTGATCCGGAATTCGTCCATCGGCATCTTGCAACCGCTGAAATCAGCCACAAGGTCCAAGGTCATCGTCTGATAGCATATCTTTATCTTGCTGAAAACAGAGATGAGATTGACGTTTTTGGAAGCTATCCAATCCAGTACTTGGGTTATGGATCCCGGGCAGTCAGGGATCTCCAGACCTATCTTAACCAGCTTTGTCTCTCCTTTGAAGAAAGAGATGGAAATGATCCAGGAAGCGTAGTCTGCCACTATCATCACGGACTCGCCCTCGAAGTCCTCGAACACATCACCGTATTCTACCGAGAGGTCGTAGACGTTGTCCTTCAGAGTTATGGGAACGCCTCTTCTTATCTCGATCTTGTCGGAGCGCCCTTCGGTCCTGAAGACGCGGCCTATATCAGCTGGTTTAATCTGTATATGATCTATCTTGGAAACAGAGGGGTCGTTCTTCTCCTTAAGTTCGGCGAACTTCTCTGCCAGGATATTGACCTCTCCCGCGAAGTTAAGGTCCACGAGCATCTTCCAGATGATGATGGTATCGGATATGCCCTCCAAGGATATGGAGTTCAGTATGTTGATGTCCCTGTCTCCCAGGAATCTGGCCGCTTGAGCGCTGGAGCCCGGCACGTCCTGGATGTACATCGTTATATTGGTAAGGGTCCGGTAGTTCTCTTGGGGATAGGTAGACAGGATGAGCTCGTATTTCTTCGGGCTTTCGTTGTCGTACTCAAAAAGAGTGCTGTAGATGTACCCGCCGTCCACGAGCCCCATCATATCCGCCAGGGTCTTTTCGATCCTTACAGTCTTATCTTTTACCTTGTCGAACTCCCAGTTCTTCATCCCCGTCTCCGAGTCCACCTAATTGAATGGAATCATATATCCTTTCTGTCCTGACTCTTAACCGATACGAGAGGGCGCGTCCAACACGGATCGCCGTCGTCCTCGCGGTACGTTTTCTTCGGGATCTCCTTTTTGTTGTCTTCGTCCGGTGTCATCTCTTCCGCCCCTTCGTGAATGTGTACTTGCCGGGCATGCGCATTTTGGTACCGACGGAATATGTGCATACAGAGCATTTCCTAAGGATCTCGGTTTCTCTGCCGTCCAAGGTCGTATTGCTTATGCCGATAAGGGGATTCCTGCAGACGGGGCAATCCTCCGGCAGGTCCCTGTTCTCCGCATCGTTGTAATCTATGGATACCTGCGAAAGCCCCCTGTTTATTGCCAGTCGCCTGATGCGCTCGCCACTGACGCGATAATCGCTGCCATCTTTGTTGATCTCCCTCAGCACGAGCTCTGTCATCTCTGATTGGGACCTGACCTGCTGGTTCCTGTACATGACGATGAAGATGGCCTCGGACAGCCGTTCGTCGCTGGGTATGCTGTAGGACATCAATGATAAAACAGCACTCCTGTGTATATATTCTTGGAGTAAGGCCTTAACAGCAGCATCAAAGTCTATGCTGTCCTGAGGAGTGGATTATTAAACAGGCTAATCATCCCATAGGGCGAAGCGGGGGTTGCCGAGCGGCCAAAGGCGCGGGACTTAAGATCCTGTCCGTCAGCGGTTCATGGGTTCGAATCCCTTCCCCCGCACCAGGTCATTTACCATATGCCGAGCAGATACTGCATACCTAAACTTGCCAAAGCTATGGATATCCAGCAGGCGAAACCCATAGCAAGAGGTTTCCCTCCGTTCTTGATCAGTTTTACCACATCTGTGTTGAAACCTATGGCTGTCATGGCGATTATTATCAGGAATTTGCTGAGGACCTTGAATGGCGAGAAAGCGTCTGGAGAGACGCCAAACATGCCAGTGCAAATGGTGGTTATGATCGATGCGAGCACGAAGAAGGCTATGAAAATCGGGAACATCTTCTTGAGGCTTACTCTGTTGCTGGAACGGTCGGAATCGCTCTTGGCGTAGATGTAGGCAAGGATCAGTGTGATCGGGATAATGGCCAAAGTCCTGGTGAGCTTTACTATGGTCGCCTGGTCGAGTACAGTCGTCCCGGTACCGTGAATATCATCCCATGAGGAAGCAGCGGCCGTGACCGAAGAAGTATCGTTTATCGCGGTTCCGGCGAAGAGAGCGAAGCCCTGATCAGAGAGGCCCAAAATGATTCCTATGGTCGGGAAGGTCAATGCCGCTATCACATTAAACAGGAATATCACGGAGATCGATCTAGCTATGTCCTCATCACTGGCCTGTATGGCCGGAGCAGCGGCGGCTATTGCGGACCCGCCGCATATGGCAGAGCCCACTCCTACCAGGGCGGAGGTCTTTTGGGAATCCCCAGCAGCCTGTGCATTGCATATGCCACGGCCAATGCGACGGATATGGTCACGATGATAATAGGTAGGGACAATGCGCCCACTCTGGCGATTAGTGCCAAGTCCAATCCGAAACCGAGGAAGACGACCGCTGCCTGCAGGACGGTCTTTGAACAGAATGAGGTACCTCCGCGTGTGGCTTCACGGCTCTTCATGAAGAATCCCAAAAGCATGCCCAGAAGTATTCCGAAGACCGGCCCTCCCACAACAGGGATCGCAGAGCCGAGGAACCAGCAGGGGATCGCTACGGCGATGCACAAAGCGATTCCCGGGACAAGGTCCTTTAACCTTTTCCTTGAAGATTCCTGATGCTATATCTTCGCGCATGTATGCGGCTAACAGTCCGCCTTGATTTCAAATTATCGAGAAAGGGGTAATAGGTTTGAGGGAAGCGGTTTGATCAGCACGCCGATCAGTTCTTCTTCTCTTTGTTGAAGCAGAGGAACCAGTCAAGGCAGTACATGTCCTTGTTCTTGCCTTCCATCCTCTCCTTGGCGCCGGCGCAGGTGCCGGGGGCGGGGGAGATGGTGTCATCGCCCGGCATCCAGTTGGCAGGGGTTGCGACCTTGTCGGAATCTGCTTTCTGCAGCGCCTTGATGACCCTCACCATCTCGTCGAAGTTCCTTCCGGTGGACAGAGGGTAGTAGTGTATGCATCGGATGATCCCGTTGGGGTCTATGAAGAACATTGCCCTCACGGCCTTCGTATCGGAGCTTTTAGGCTGGATCATGCCGTATTTCTTGGCCACATCCATCTTTATGTCTTCGATGAGGGGGAATTTGACCTCTATGTTCTTCATATCCTTCCATTCGAGCTCCTGGATCTTCCTCAGCCATGCGATATGGGAGGTAAGGCCATCAACGGAGAGGCCCACAAGCTCGGTGTTGAGCTTTCTGAGGGTCTCGGCACCGTGTGCGAAGGTCATGAACTCTGTGGTGCAGACCGGCGTGAAGTCGGCGGGGTGCGAGAACAGGACGACCCATTTCCCTTTGTAGTCTGAAGGGAAATTGACCTCTCCCTGAGTTGTCACAGCTTTGAACTCTGGTGCTTTATCCCCTATCAGGGGGAGTGAACGATATTCTTCTTCCATGCTTGATTACCTCCAAACTGCGACGATTTGAGCGTATAAAAAACCCGTCTAGCTACCATTTTCGGAATCCGAAGAAGATTGGATTATATCTACGAATTCAGATTACCTCTGGAGGCACTTTAATGTCTGCAGAAGATAGGAAGAAATTCAATGTACAGGTCCTCGAGACGTTCGCAGCGCTGATAACGTCTGCTTTCGGTCTCGTGGCAGCACTGTCTTGGAACGAAGCGATCAAAGCGGCTGTCGCAGAAGTGTTCGGCACAGCCAATGATCTGATGGGCATGGCGATATATGCGATCATAGTGACCATTCTTGCGGTCTTAATGACGATATTGATTGCCAGGGCCTTGGCCAAGGCCAAAGAGAAGCTCTGATCGAGCCTTCACGGAATAACCAAACCCCTTACCTTTTTACTATATTCTGCTTCGGGCTACCTTTAAGTAGATTAACCTGTGTCATCAGCTAGGAGTTTTACCTTGGTAGGAACAGGAAGCGGCACAAGAAGCGGTACGGGCGGCGGTACCAGCAACAGCACGGGTGGGGGCGCCAAACCCCACGGCAATTTCAATAAACGCAAGCCCAGGCCCAAAGTCAAGGAGCACTCGAAAAGACAGGCCATGCTCAACACGCACAGAGTGACTCCTTTCAAATACGATCTGAACGAGATAATGATCTCGACCCAGATGGATGATTCCAAGGCATCATCGTTTACCGCATCCGTAATAGCCAAGGCGACGCGCATATCCTCGAAGGATGCCAAGGATTTCGTTAAAACCTTCATAGAGGAAGGGGATCTCACGAAAGAGGAAGCAGACAAGATATGCAGATTGCTGGACAGATACAGCAAGTATCGCTGATCCGGGAAACTGCTTTCTTACTTTTTGCAACATAATTTCATTTAAATTTCATTAAACAAAATATTGTTCCATTATACCTTCTAAAAGAAGGTTGTATGGAACAACGTTGCATTTTCTTGCAGATAACGTATATATAGAGTTCAAAGAATAACACATTGGGATTACTATGGGCTACGAAGAATTATTCCCCACAAACGATCTCAACGGATGGCATGCAAATGCCGCCAAGAGATTCGCAAGCCCCTTCGTGGACAACTACCACGACAGAATCGACGTTGATCCGATCATACTGTCGAATGCTGCCGTGCAGTGCGGGTTCACGATCAGGGACTTCTATGAGAAACCGGAACTAGGAATACACTGCGTCGGATACATATCCGAGCTGTTCGACCTGCTGCCTGTCACGCACTGGTTCTTCTCCCTTCCATGGGTAAGAGAAATGGGCCTGACCCTGGTGTACAAGGACACGCTCCCGCCGGTATCCACAGGACCTATATATGAGCCGACCGCAGAAGGCATCGAGAGCATGAGGGTCATCGAGAAGGAAGAGCTCATGAAGGGAACGACCATCCCGCTGTACTTCGGTCTGTATGACTATGTGCAGAAGAACCTGCCGCACACGCTGGTCCCCATTTCATATGGATTCGACCTCGTCGGAGCGCCCGCAGAGTTCGTCGGAGTCGAGAACTTCATCATGTGGACCTTCACCGAGCCTGACCTGGCGCACAAGGTCGTCGACACCTTCGTCGAGACGTCCATTAACGGTGCGGATGTCTTGTCCGACAAATACGGCATGGCCATGCTGATCGTCGGATCCGTTCTGGCGAACAACGACATATTCGCTGACGAGCAGGTAGAGGAGTTCTCCGCCAAGAAGATGGGCTACTATGTAGACCAGTGCTTCAGGAAGGGAGCAGGACCTCAGGTCTTCTATCACCTGTGCGGTAACCACGAGACCTCTTACAAGGTGTTCAAGGACAACCTTATGTGGTCTCCGTTCAACGTTCTGCACATCGGATACAAGGGTTCCAAGGATTTCCCGGCAGACCTGCTGAAAAAGGAGTTCCAGGATGTTACGACCTGCATGGGTTCCATCGACACCAAGCTCATGATCAACCCGAACCCGAAGGTAGTGTACGAGCGCTCCAAGGAGTGTCTCCTTGCCGGTCGTGACGCTAAGAAAGGATTCATTCTGGGAACAGCATGCGAGACGCCCCCGTACACGATACCGGGCAACCTCCTCGCTATGACCAGAGCTGCTAGGGACTTCGGTACCTACGGAACATGGTGAGGTGACAGAAATGGCAATAACATTCAGCGACGCCGCGAAGGCCAGCATGGAAGCCAAGGGCCTGAAGGAAGCCGACATCAAACAGGTGGTGGAAGGCGCAGGGAAGGACAGGATCTACAACGGTGAGAAGTTCATCGCCAAGAGGAAGATCGGAGACCTGACCGTTTACGCCGACTACTCCGAGAAGGGCGACAAGATCGTCATCAACTCGGTGTACAGCCACAAGCTCGCCATCAGGGACATAGTCCTTACCGGTGAGGAGACCGCCTGGAAATACTGCAAGAACAACAAGCCCGTCATGAAGGGTCACACCGACCTGGAGTACATGGGCGCAGTAAGGTCCGGCCCCTCCCTGGTAGAGCCCGAGTCCGGTGAGTCCTGGTTCGAGGAGTACCTCGCA
>JAQVOB010000072.1:0-3545 GCA_028702835.1 Candidatus Methanomethylophilaceae archaeon | reverse complement strand
TCGACCCCTCTTTCAAGAAGAATCTGAAAGAAACCGTGAAGAGATTCAACGAATATGCCAAAGACGGCAAGGACCCGGATTTCGGACGCGGAGATTTCGATTACGACAAGGAATGGTCGATGATGCCGCCCGCCGGGATCGAATGGCCGGAGAAGAGTAGCAAGAACATCACGATGCACCCTATCGACAAGCCACCTTATTACGCAGCGATCATCGGATCTGGCACATTGGACACCAACGGCGGTCCCGTCATAGACGGCAAGGCCAGGGTACTGGATTGGTCGGACAGACCTATAGACGGCCTCTACGGCGCCGGGAACTGCATCGCATCGCCTACCGCAGATACATACTGGGGCGGAGGCAGCACCATCGGCCCGGCGATGACATTCGGATATGTAGCAGGGAAGCAGGTATCTTCAAGAGAGAAAAAGGAGCCTGGAGCATGACAGATGAAAAGAAGACAATAAGGATTACAGAAGGGGGCGCCTATATCGTCTCTGGGTCTGTGCCCATCTCAGAGAAGATCATAACCCCGAAGGGGGAGGGATACATCTGGGAGGAAGGTGCCGAGATCGAGCAGAAGGGCAAGTATGCTCTGTGCAGGTGCGGCCGGACCGAGAGAGCACCGTTCTGTGACGGCAACCACTCCAAAGGCGCCCCGTTCAAAGGAAAGGAGACTGCCAGCAGGAAACCTTATGACAAAAGGGCCAAGACCATCAAAGGCAAGGGAATGGATCTTAAGGACGACGGTCGCTGCGCATTCGCCCGCTTCTGCCATACTGACAGAGGAGACGTTTGGAAGCTCGCCAAGAAATCCGACGACCCAAAGAACTACGAAGCGGCTATGAAAGCTGCGAGTGAGTGCCCCACAGGGAGGCTTGTCGCATATGACAAGGACGGGACCCCCCATGAAACGGAGTTGGACCCGGAAATAATCGTGGTTCAGGACCCGGAGAAATCCTGCAGCGGCGGATATTACGTGAAGGGCGGGATCAGGCTCATATCCTCAGACGGAGAGGAGTACGAGACCCGCGATCGCTACGTGCTTTGCAGATGCGGTGCCTCGAGGGATACGCCTTTCTGTGATGCCAGCCATGTGAGCCGCCACTTCAGCGACAAGGCGTGAGTCCTCTTTAAACGAAGAGTTGCGCCGGCCTGCCTTGGCCGGCCGAACTCACACCTCCATATTGGTGAATCTCAAAGCGAGGAATACAGCCAGGGCCATGAAGGTGAACATACCTGCCATTATCCCGAGAACGAACAGTGGCATGATTCCGGTCAGATACAAGATTGTAGGTATCCCCAGGAAGAAAAGACCGAAGAATACGATGACCATGGTGAAGATGCCGCTCATGCCTCTGCTTATCTTATTGGTCATCTGTTCCGCTTCCTTCCTCACGTTCATGCAGTCCTCGTAAGAGAAGTACTTGGTCTTTCTCTCGACCTCAAGCTCTTTCGCTCTTGAGACCATATTATCAGATGTCCCGTCCCATTTGCCGGATTCGCACATGGTGAACGCAGCGTTCAGATACCAAGCATCCGGATTCCCCGGGTCGAGAGCCATGGCCGCATCGATGAGCCCCCTGATCCTGTTGTCATTGCCGAGAGGATTCCTCTTAGCTTCCAATAAATTCTTGGCCTGAACAACCTTTTCGTAAGCAGATCTGCGATCTTCCAATATCTGGCTCTGTGTCTCCCCGTACCTCTTGACGATCAAGCTCTTACCGCAGTTGACACAGACCCCGGAACCGCTCTCGGGATCCATCTTGACATCCCCCCGGCAATAGGGGCATTCGAGGACCTGAAGCTCCATGACTGATGTAGAATCCGCTTTCAGGATAAATCTGTGCGCATAGCAAACCGCTTATCCAGTTTGATAACAGCGTACCGTCTTCAGGAGCCGAAGCCGAAGAAGAGAGATGCATGCCTTCGGATCTTGAGAGTGATGTCATGCATCATATATTTCGATGACCAGACTCACTCGCATATCCGTTGGTGCTTCTCCGGTTCCTTATCGGTGAGTTTCTTCAGCTGCTCCTCTGCCTCATCGCAACCCATACGGACCGCCTCTTTCAGATGACGTAGCGCCATGGACCTGTCTGCTCTCACCCCTATTCCAAAAGAATACATAATGCCCAAACGCAAGTGTCCTTCGGGCAATCCCCTGTCTGCGACCATACGATATAGTCTGGCCGCACGTCTCGGATTCCGGCGGACGCCATCTCCGGATGAGTATAGATCGGCCAGATTGTAAATGGCATTCAGATTTCCTCTTTTCGCAGAGATCCTGAACCACTTGGCAGCTTCTATAGAATCCTTCTCTATTCCTCTTCCCTCACGGTACATGCGGCCTATGCCGTTCTGAGCGTCCGCATCACCTAGCAGGGCCGCCTCTCCGTATATCATAAGTGCTTTCTCGAAGTCCTGCTCCAAGCCTATGCCTGACTCGTAGTGCGTTCCCAACTTGTACATGGCCTCGGCCTTGCCTCTGTAAGCGGAGATTCTGAAATGCTTCACGGCACCCTCTGGATCGCCTTCCTCTTCCAGAATCGAACCCATATTGAATGATCCGTCCGCACTGCCTCTGTTCGCAGCCTTGGAGAAGTACATCTTCGCCTTATCGTTGTCCTTCGGTACCTGCTCTCCGCGCCTGTATATGGATCCAAGACTGACAAGTGCCAGCTCGTTACCTCTTTCGGCTGCGAGATTGTACCACCCTAAGGCCTCTTCTACATTCTTCTCTGTGTTGTATCCTGTGATGTATCTCCAGCCAAGATGAGACTGAGCATCGGATAGCCCTGCCTCGGCTGCGCTTACTACCAGCTGCATCGCTTTATCGGAATCGCGGGGAACCCCTTTTCCCTCCTCATATAGGCGGGCAAGGTTGTACATACCGATGGCGCTTCCGTTGGATGCGGCTCTCTCATACCACTTGGCCGCCTTCCTGTAACTTTTCCTGAGGATGCGCCCCTCCTCATATATCTCTCCCATATTGTTATGGGAAACGGGGCTGCCTTCCTTTTTCAATGTCTTAAGCAGAGAGGACAGAACCATGTTGTCTAGGTATCTACAGATGTACGTATAAGCGTGTTGAGGCTACAACTGTGCAGATTATGAGAGCTGGCTATCTATGCAGTCCAAACATAGCCGTCTTCCCTTCCGGATGCGCACCATGTCCTCGGACGCAGACTCGCCACAGTTCTCACATACTATGCTCTCAAGTATCTCCGCCTCGTCAGGCATGCCGTATCGGGGAGATTTCACAATAAGGATCTCCTTGTCAGACGCTGAGAGTATCCAGTCCATTATCTCATCCCGGGTCCTGCCCATCCTGTCAAAAGGTTTTGCTACGATGCGGACGGACCTGCCGGTTCTCCTGTCGAAGAAGGAGTAGGCATGCTTCCCAGCCCGGCGAAACATCAGATTCCCCTTGCCAGCAGTACAGGCCAGTATCACTTGGACAGAATCCACCCCGCAGGCTGTGTTCTCTGATACACAGACTATTTCCTCATCCTCCGATCTGCCTATCCCCAGCTCCTTTGCTG
>JAQVOB010000023.1:0-14267 GCA_028702835.1 Candidatus Methanomethylophilaceae archaeon | reverse complement strand
CGATGACGGATTCGGGAAGAATGATTATGTGGATACCGAGAGGCCTTTGGTGGTGGTGACTGCGCCGGGACCCGGCAGCGGGAAGATGGCGGTATGCCTTTCCCAGCTTTACAATGATAATAAGCGCAGTATAAAGTCAGGGTATGCGAAATTCGAGACCTTCCCTATATGGAATCTGCCTCTGAAGCATCCAGTGAATCTGGCATATGAAGCGGCCACGGCTGACCTGAACGATCTGAATATGATAGATCCGTTCCACCTGGAGGCGCACGGGGTCACAGCTGTCAATTATAACCGAGATATAGAGATATTCCCTGTGCTGCAGGCTATGTTCGAGCATATATTCGGGAAGTCTCCTTACAGATCCCCTACTGACATGGGTGTTAACATGGCAGGCAATTGCATAGCGGATGAGGCTGCGGTGATCAGGGCTGCCAAAGAGGAGATAGTCCGCCGTTACTTCTGGACGCTGTGCGATCAGAAGAGGGGCACGACCTCAGAGGGAGCAGTGATCAAGCTGGAGCTTCTGCTGAAACAGGCGGGTACGGGGCCCGATGACAGGAAAGTGGTGAACGCTGTTCGCGGGCACCCTGAGGTGAAAACCAAGCCAGTATCGGCAATAGAACTCCCCAACGGCAAGATCGTTACAGGGAAGGAATCATCGATGATGGTTGCCCCTTCTGCGATGATGCTCAATGCGGTCAAGGAATTGGCTGATATTGAGGATAATGTGCATCTGCTCTCCCCGTACGTCCTGGAACCTGTCCAGGAGCTGAAGGTTAAATACATGGGAGGAAGCAGCCCGAGACTGCACTTGGACGAGACCCTAATATCGTTGTCGGTTTGCGCGATAACGAATCCCATGGCGGAAAAGGTCCTTCAGCAGCTCCCGAAACTGAAAGGCTGCGAATTTCACTCATCTGTGATGCTGGAGCCCGGGGATGAGACCGTCCTCAGGAGCCTGGGGGTCAACGTGACCTGCGAGCCCAGATTCAGGACCAACAGCCTGTATCAGAAAGGCTACTGACCGGCGTAGCGGGATCTGAGAACGGCGATCTCCTCCGCATATCCGGGAAGCTCGTTCGGGGTCTCCAGATAGAAGGGCAATCTTCTCAGACGTGGCTCGTTGATGACGCGTACCATGGCCTCCAGGCCGATGCTGCCCTCACCTATCTTGGCGTGGCGGTCCTTATGGGAGCCTGCTCCGTTGACGCTGTCGTTGACGTGTATGGCCTTCAGCCTCTCCAGGCCGATGATATCATCGAACTCGTCCAAGACACCGCCGAGGTCGTTCACTATATCGTAACCGGCATCGAAAACGTGACAGGTATCCAGGCAGACCCCTATGCGGTCCTGCATGGTGACCCCGTCGATTATGCTCCTCAGCTCCTCGAAGGTCCTGCCGATCTCTGAGCCTTTGCCGGCCATCGTCTCCAAAAGAACAGTGGTGGTCTGCCCCTCTTCCATCACCGAATCCAGCATATCTGTGACAAGCCTGATCCCCTTTTCCGGGCCCTGTCCGACATGGCTGCCGGGGTGCAGATTGTAGCAATTACCTGGCGTGAACTCCATTCTTTTAAGGTCATCGGCCATGGACTCTGTTGCGAAACGTCTCACACCCGGGTCAGCGGAAGCTCCGTTGAGGGTGTAAGAAGCATGTGCCAGTATGTGCTTTATATCGTTATTTTCGGAGAATTCCAAGAATTTGCGAACATCTTCCGGGTCGATGGCCTTCGCGCTTCCGCCCCGCGGATTCCTGGTGAAGAACTGGAAGGTGTTGGCGCCGATGGACAGTGCGGTCCTGCCCATATCCAAATATCCTTTCGCTACGGAGAGATGGCAGCCTATTCTGAGCATACCCACCTTATGAAGGTGGACCCTTAAAACATAACGCAGGAACCGAACAGACCGTAACCTTGCATACGGATCCATGACGATGGAGATATTGAGGCTAATAATGTGATATCTGGAATATTCTGTATGAATGTTATGGGACCCAACATATGAAGATCATTGGCCCGTGAACCTAGGCTTGCCCGCAGCCGTGATATACAAGGTCATCTCAACAAGTATGCCGTTTTTGCTGTTGCCTCCGAACCATTGTTCCTCTCTTCTGACAGTCACGGAAGGATCTATCGCTCCATGTCCTTTTGCGATTCCCAGGACCTCCTCGGTGCCGTACTTTGTGGCGTATGCTATCGCATCGCTCAGCCTAACGAATTCCTTGATCTCGAAGGGGGCTATCATGACGGAGCGCGGATTCTCTTCCTGAACGCTGCCGTCCATAGGCTTTATGACGATCGGTATCGTCTCAACTATGCTCCCAGTTATAGCGCCCACGGCATTCCCTACGTCGGAGTTCTCCAATAATAGAAGTTCCGCATCGAACTTCTTGGCCATCTCAGGGAAATAGGCGTTGACAGGGGCCCCTATCCCGATTATCGGTTTGTTGAATCTCATGAAGCAGCCGTAATCCTTCCCGAACTTCCCTGAGATGGATTTTCTCATGAAATCCGTGTCCGCCATCGTCGGGCTCTCCATTCCGGTCTCCTCTATCACGAGATCCTTTACCAATGCTTCCGCCAACTTGTCGATCACCTTGTTCTTGGCAAGTGCCAGGAATTCATTGGTCCCGATATCCATAAGATAAGACATGTATTCTGCGCCCAGTTTCGAGGCTTCGGCATCATATTCCAGATAGGTGCCGTCAGCGTGGAGGACATCCGTGGGAGTGAAGCCTATGCGCTGTATCACGCCGCCCTTCTCCATCCGGGAGATGTTGAACGTCATCGGATGTATGTCTGTGATCCTGGAAGCTTCGGCGAGGGATACAGGCTCCTTCTCAGCGAGCTTAAGGAATGTAAGGTCCTTCTCATTCATGAAATCTGCCGGAGGACGCCCCCTGGATACGAAGAATTCGCTCTCATGGATTATCCCTTCGTACGTATGGGCGTTCCTGGGTCTTCTCCTCCTGTCCATCTCTATCGCTGCAAGCTTGCTCTTCAGGGACGGCCATTGAGTGGATGCTATGCATAACGGCACTGCCCTGTAAGGGCCGACGAATAGCTGCTTATTGTTGACGACAATCCTGCTGTCGCCTCCGAGGCCGGTGGTGGCTATATTGGCTGCCAGGACCTTTGTCCTCTTACCGTCTATCATGGCCCCTTCCGATTCAAGACGCGGCTGCCCTCCTCTGAGAACTCCGATATCGGTGGTTGTCCCGCCCATGTCTATGACTATCGCATCATCTCTTCCGGATAGGGCTTTAGCACCAATGAGACTGGCTGCCGGCCCGGAGATTATGGTCTCTATGGGCCTGTCAAGTGCCAGAGCCTCATTCATCAGGGATCCGTCTCCCTTCACGACCATCAAAGGTGCTTTTATTCCTGCGTTCATCAGGGATCTCCTTACGGAGTTTATCAGCTCCCTTATCATCGGGAGAAGGCGGGCATTCATCACCGCAGTGACTGCCCTTTCATCGAACCCGAGGCTCGAGGAAAGCTCATGTCCGCAGACGACAGGGACACCGAGTATCTCGTCGGACATCGCCTTCACCTTCTTCTCGTGATACGGATTCCTGACACTGAGATATCCGGAGACGGCAAGGCTGTCTATCTTACCCTTGACGGATTCCAGGAATTCCCTGATCTTCCTTTCTTCTATGGCCTCGGTCTCTCTGCCGTAGAGGTTGAACCTGCCCCTGCTGCCGCAATAGGCATCCACGGCGACGGTCTTGCTGTACTCCAAACCCATGCTTATAAGCCCGACCCTGCCTCCGCGCCCCTCCACTACGGAATTGGTCGCCAGTGTCGAGGACATCGAGACCATGGTCACCTGCTTCAGAAGTTCCGGGTCCAGTTTGCGCACGGAGGAATCTATGCCTGCGGAGAGGTCGGAATAAGTGGTTAGTGACTTGGCCTTCCCGAGCACCTTTCCAGTCTCGAAATCCAATATCACTGCGTCGGTATACGTCCCTCCGGTGTCAAAACCCAGGCCAAGGCTCATATCGTCAGGAACGGCTGTCAGATATATGAAATACCTTTGTCGATGCTTCGGATGTTTGGGTAAGGATCGAAGGCGCAAGATATCTTAAACAAAAAAACCATAAGCAACAGCCAAGCCCGAGCTGGTTACCAAATGTATCGAGTCATGATCATAAGCAGGGATGCAGAATTCCTGTCACAGGCTAATATGTACCTCTGCAGGATGAATGCTGATATCAGAGTCATCACTCTCAGCGATCCTTCCAAGATAGAGGAGACTTTGGAAGCCTCTCTTCCGGTGGACGGCTTCGTGTGCGATCACAATCCGCCGAAGACCGATGCCTTCGAGATCTTTCAAGCGAGGGTCAAGAAGAAGGATTTCAGACCATTCATAATAACGACCTCCAAAGAAGATGAGACGATCATATCCCGGGCATATGAGCAGAAGATAGATTATGTCGTAGTAAGGGACCGGCCGATAATGAACCTCTATCTGGATTTCACCTCCAAGATCGTCGTGGCCGTGGAAGCCTGGCGCATAAAGAGGGAAAGGGAAGTCAACGAGAGGAGGCTGAAAGCGCTGGTCAGAGTAGCCAGTATGCATAATTTCTCCTTCCACGAGATCCTCTTCTATGTTCTGGAGGAGGCGGTGACCCTTACGGACAGCAAGATGGGGTATGTGGCGTTGTATGAGGAGGCAACGGGGACGGTGACAATGCAGGCGTGGTCCCACGGGGGCATGGAGGCCTGCCGTACCAGGGACCGCCCTCTGACGTACAAGCTGGATGAGATGGGCATATGGGGTGAGCCCATAAGGCTGAAACAGACAGTGATCGTGAATGATTATAACACCAACGCCAGCAGGGCGAAGAGGGGGACTCCCATGGGGCACGTGCCTCTTCACAGGCTGATGATGATACCCCTTATGCACAAGGGGAAGGTTGTTGGTACGGCGGGTGTTGCCAACAAGATCGGGGAATACAGTCTGAGCGATCAGAACCAGTTCATGCTTTTGATGGACGGCCTGGTCAGCATACATTATGAGAGATTGCTGCACAAGCAGGCCCGGGAGACTGAGCAGAAGCTCAGGGATGTTCTCGATTACGCACCGATAGGCATAATCGTTCTGAGCAAGACCCTCAGCATAGTGGAGTGCAACACCTTCGCCAAGGACGTCATAGACCTTTCTGCGGTGGACAACGGCAATGCGCCTCCGGACATGTGGAACAACCGTTTCCTGAAGGTCCTGTCTGACATGTCCAAGGAGATAGCCCTGAGCGGAAAGGCAGAGCCCAGGGAGATAAGGGTGGGAAAGGATTTCTACATGAGAGACACGCGCGTTCTGATGAATGCCACGTCCGTCTCCGACAGAGAGGATACCGGTTTCATAGCGATAATCGAAGATATAACGATGCATAAGAAGACCAGCAGCATGCTGGAAGGGGTTCTGCATAACATAAACATCCTCGATCAGAAGATATACAAAGGAATGTCGGATCAGGTGGATCTGCTGCAGAACTCCATAGCCAATATCAAGTCGAATCCGGAGCAGTCCATAAAGTCCGCGGCCAAGGCCATATCGTACATACGCGAGAGCATAGATTTCGTCAAGGCCTACAGAAGAGTGGGTCTGCTGGACCCGGAATGGCAGGACCTATCCGATGTGGTCTCCCGTGCAACGGGGAGCCTCAGCAAGATACCTGTGGAAGTGTCCGTCAATGTTGACGGGCTGAGGATCCTCGCGGATGCGGCCCTGCACAGGGTTTTCTCCAATCTTATATCCAATTCCCTGAAGCACGGGAAGAAGGTCACGAGGATCAGGATCAGCTACAAGATATCCAAAGGGAATCTGACGCTCATCTATGAGGATGACGGCATAGGGGTGAGTGCGGAGCAGAAGGACAGGCTGTTCTCCGGAAAGATAACAGAAACGGAAAGACTGGGTCTTTTCATGATCTCAAGCGTGATAGCCGCATCAGGGCTGTCGATCAAAGAGGTCGGCGTACCCGGTGAGGGGGCCGTTTTCGAGATATATGTGCCACCTTCCAATTATGCCATACACTGAGATTCACGGTTCTGAGATGATCTGAATCGAATGAACAACATCTTTTTACGAAAGTACACCAATGCGGTCTGAGGGCATTCGATGAAGATCGCACAGATAGCCGGATTTCTGGGAAGCGGCAAGACCACGGCTCTCCTCAAAATAGTGGCAGAGCTAAGGAAGAAGGATTACAGGATCGCAATAGTGGTGAACGACGTTGGCGAGATAGGTGTGGACGCCAAGTTCATCGAGGCCAACGGTCTCAAGGCAAGAGAGATCTCCGGAGGCTGCATATGCTGCCAGATAGCGGGCTCTTTCGCAGAGACCCTTGCGAAGCTTCACGATTCCTTCAATCCCGACATAACGATAGTCGAACCATCCGGCGTTGCTATACCATGGGGGCTCAAAAGGGCCGCCGAGTACTCGGAAGCGAAGACGGAGATGGTCATCGAGCACGCTCCCGTGATAACCCTCGTGGATGCCACCAGGATAGATATGCTGATACGCGCAGTGAGAAGGCTCGTGGAGACCCAGATAAGAGAGGCAGATGTCTGTTTCATAAACAAGGTGGATTCCGCGACACCTGAGGGCATAGCCAAATGCGAGTCCTTCATCAAGGACATAAACCCCAGAGCGGAGATCGGGCGCATGTCCTCCGAGACTGGCGAGGGCATAGCCCTGGCGGCTGAGATCATAGAATCCAGAGTATCTCCGAGGTATGATGATGCGGTGGAAGCGGAACTGCTGAAGAAGCAGTATTCCGGTGGTGGGAAATGATGCATGACGACCACGACGATCACGATCATGACCACGACGACCCGACGGTAGAGGGGAGCCGTCTTCATCTGGAGATACACAGGGCCGTGGACGAGCTGGGCAAGTACGCCATCGAAATAAGGATGAAGTCCCAGAGGGGCATATCAAAGAAGGATGTTCTCGGCTTCATAGAAGACCTCATGAGGGCAGCGACCAAGAACTGCCTGGATCACGGTGCGGATATGGTGGGTCATGTCAAATCGATCCTCATATCGGAAGACGGGAGCATAATGAGCAGCATAGTGGATTACGATGCGGCCACGAAGGTCAAGGACGATATGGGAACTGACACAGTATACGAAGGAGTGCTGACGCTCCATGTGATACTGCACGGGATCTGGGATGACGTGATAAGGGACCATACCAAGGAGATCCTGCCCGGAGTCGCCAAGAAATGGAAGATCCCCTATGAGATCGTGGCGGACTACTTCGATACGGAGAAGAGCATAGAGCACCACCGGTGATTACTGGCCCAGATGCTCCACCGCTGTCTCCGCATCGGTGAATATTGAGCGTATACGGTCGAGGGTCTCAGGGTTCGCATTCCACAGCCCCCGTTCCGCAGCCTCCAATAGGCGCGATGACATATTCAGGAGCGCATCCGGATTGCTTTCCTCTATCCATTTTCGGTTGTCGCCGTCGAAAAGGAACTTCTCTGATATGCTTTCATACATCCAATCCTCTATGGATCCGGATGTGGAGTCCCAGCCAAGGGTGTAATCCACAAGATTGGACAGCTCCTGTACGCCGCGGTAGCCGTGACGCTTCAGTCCCGAGACCCATTTCGGGTTCAGGACCCTGCTTCTGAAGACGAAGGAAGTCTCTTCCTGCAGGGTCCTGACTCCCACATCGTCAGGGTTCGAAGAGTCGCCTATCATGGAAACCGGCTTCTCTCCCCTGATAGCCTCCACGGCTGCATTCATCCCCCCTAGGAATACGAAATCATCATCGTTATCCAGTATATCCAGCTCCCTGGATTCATGATTCTTCACAGTGACGTCTATGCCGCCCAGTCTCTTCGCGAAGAAATCCTTCATATCCTCCCCCGAAAGGTCTGTCCCGTAGGCGTAGCCTCCCCATTCAAGGAAAGCGCGCTTAAGGTCGTTCTTGTCCTTCCATTCGGAGCTCTCGATCAGAGTATCCACCCCACCCCCGTAATTCCCGGGCGGATCCCCGAATATCCTTACTCTGGCTCTTCTTCTTGCCAATACGGGGTCTAGGCCGGAGGAGATGTTCTCCGCAAGGTCCTTCCTCAGGTTGGCTAAAAGATAGTTGTCCTCATCAGCCTCGTCAAGCTCGGATATCATCTCTATCCCGTCATCTATGAGTCGGATAAGATTCGGGAAAGAATCCCTGAACAGGCCGCTGATTCTCAGTGTGACGTCTATCCTGGGACGCCCGAGCTCCTTTGGAGGTATGACCCTCAATCCTGTGACCGCACCGCCGGATGCGGACCATACAGGCTCAAGCCCCAAGAGCCAGAGGACATAAGCTACGTCATCGCCTCCGGTTTTCATAGTGTCGGTGGACCAGAGCACAAGGCCGACCTGCTTCGGATAGGCTCCCCTCTCACCTATGTAACGTTCGACCATCCGGTCAGCCATATCCCTTCCCACTTTCCAAGAGGGCATCGTAGGTATCGATTCCGGATCTATGGAATAGAAGTTCATCCCCGTCGGGAGAAGATGCGCATTGCCGCGGGTTATGCATCCCGAGGGGCCCGGCATTATGTATTTGCCGTCCAAAGCGTCAAGTAGATTCTCTGACTCGTTGACCGTCATCTCAATATGCTTTGACAACTGGCACATAAGATCCGACAGGGCCCTGGAATCCTCCGACTTGCCTGCGGCACGGTAAATTATCTCCCGGCACCCTGCGGGATCGAAATCCGCCTCCCGCATGCTTGTTATGATCTCCAGACATTCTTCATCTATGATGTCCAATATCTCTCCGTAGAGCTTCCCTGAGGCCGCGTCCGTCCGAGAAGGGCCGGAAGAGAGGTCCTTTATGGAGAACCCCTTGCGGGAAGCGACCAGGTCCCGTATGCTTCTGACTTTGCCGTTGCCCATTCTGACAACTGAGAAGATCATGTCATCCAACGCATTCCCTTCAGGAGGCACTCCGAGAACATGGAGGCCGTTTTTTATCATATTGCCTTTGATCTCGGTTATATAGTCGTAAAGCTCGGGCACCTTAGGTCCGAGGTCCTTAAGGGAAGAGGTCTCCGAGAGCCCGATCTCCGGGAGGATATTCATCTTCTGGCAAGAATCATACAGTTTGTCCAGTATGCCTCTGCACTTCTCCTCCTGTCCCGCGGCGGATGCCCTGAGGTGATCCTGCACCATGGCCTCCAAGGACGATATCTCGTCGTAACCGCAGGCCTTGCTCATGGAAGGGATCAGATGATCTATTATCACTGCCCAGGACCTCCTCTTGGCGTTCATGCCCTCTCCCGGGTTGCTTATGGCATAAGGGTAGATGTGAGGTATATGACCCAGCACAAGGTCCGGATAGCATTTATGGGATAGTCCGGTTCCTTTACCCGGAAGCCATTCCAATGTTCCGTGGCATCCCATGTGTATCACGGCATCGGCTTTGAAGTCCTTATCCAACCACCTGTAATATGCCAGATAGTTATGGGGAGCGACCACGTCCTGGCTGTGGTAGATGTCCGCATCGCTTCCCAGGTATCCGCGGTTCGGTTGTATCCCGACGAATACATTCCCGAAGATCGTACCGGGTATGACGATGCCTCCTGCAGTTGTGTTGATATCTCCGGGAGGAGGCCCCCAATCCTCCGTCATCTTCATGCCGCAGTCTTTGTCCGCATCGGAGATCCAGCCGAGATATTCCTTCACCGGTACGACAGCAGCGGCGCGTTCCGCCATCTCCTCAGAGGACATCCAGTCGTTGTCATTGGAGACTCCTTCCAATAGCTTCTCGGAAAGCTCCTGCCCCGATCCGGGGAATCTGCCCACATCATATCCCCGGGATCCCATCGATCTGAGAAGGTTCACGGTGCTCTCTGCCGCATCAAGCCCGAAGGCACCCCCGATCATGTCCCTTCTCGGCGGGTTCTGGTGCAGGAGTATCGCGATCCTCTTGTCGGAGTTGGATATGTGCCTCAGTGCAGCCCAGTTAACGGCAAGGTCGGCGATGGCCGTGACTCTTTTCTCTAGGGGGACATATTCCGATCGTCCGTCCGCGGCTTTTTCAGTGGATGCCAGAGGAACGGATATTATCTGACCGTCGAATTCCGGCCAGAATACGCTCATGGAGAGCTCGAAAGCACCCAAGCCTCCCGGGTTGGATTCCCAGTCCTTCTCCGATCCCAGCAGTGCCGGGGCCTGGATAACGGGAACTCCCAGCTCCTTGAATACGTTCCCTCTGTTCTCGTTGCTCGGGTCGGACATGCATATCTGGGAGAATCCCATGGTCAGAACGGCCGCATCCATCAGAGGCTTGCCGTTATCCATGAGATATTTCTCAGCAGTGCCGATTATGCCTATCGAGCCCGTTATGCTGCTGGGATTAGTGGTCAGGAACACAGGCAGCACATTGACGCCTCTGGAGGCGATTTCTTCGGCGAGGCGGTCGATATGCTTCAGATTTCCGCTTACGTAGTTCGTCTGGTTGAACAACAGCGCTACAGTTGCTTTGTTCGGGTCGGCATATACGGAATCGACCATCCCCTTTCCGGGGAGGTAGAGTCCCTGCGCAGGGCAGGCTGAAGGTCTTTCAGGTCGCACGTCCGCGTTACCGATCACTTTCAGCAGCCATTTGAGAAGGTTGTACTCGTTGTCATCCCCTCCGAATTCCAGATACTTCAGGATCTCCATGTGCTCCTCTTCTGAGCGAAGGAAAAGTTCTCTGTTCTCCTCTGTGTCCTGAGGCATCTCGCTCTGGACGACCAGCGGTATCTTCCCGGACACTATCGCCTCTCTGAGCCTGTCGAATTTTTTGAAGCAGGTCAGTCCCGAATGGACTCTGATGATGATGAGCTTCGCACCATCCAGTATGCTTAGAAGCTCCGAGAAGTACCTCTCCTCAGAATCCAGATCGGATATGCCGTACTGCCAAATATCCACATCAATGCCTTCGGACCTCAGCCGCTCAGCCGCCCTGATGCTGAGTCCGTTATCCTGGGCGTCGCAAAGCAGATTGACTATCCTCATCTGCCCGCCTCCGTCAGTATCTTTATCCTTCCGGCGAGGCCGTCCCCGCTGAGACGGTCTAATTTCAGATATACTCCGTTCATGCGCTCGCACACCCTAAGCGCGTCGTCCGTGTGCGGGAATCCCGTGCCGGTGTCGGCCACGATCCATGTTCCGCAGCCCGAGGAACCTACGAAGGAAGCGGCTTTGAGAGCGTCCTGGCGGGCGTCGCCTCCGGACATGGGGACGTTGCCTCTTCCGTCGGTTGCCAGTATTATATAGCATCTGATCCCGGGATTGGCCTTGAGCTCCTTGTGGACTTCCTGATACGCCTTCAGTATAGCGGCCGCCAGGGGCGTACCGCCTCCTGTAGGCATCTCCTTGAGTTTACTGTATGCGAAATCAACGCTCTTGGTGAACGGGAGGAGCACCTCGGCGGTTTCCTTCCTGAATGAGATCAACGCCACTTTGTCTCTGTTCTTATAGGATTCCTGGAGAAGTGCGAACACCGCCCCTTTCACGGCGGCCATTCTGCGCCGGGCGCCCATGGACCCGCTCGAATCGACAAGGAACAATATTGCCGTACCGCTCTTCTTCTCCCTTATCTTCTGTCTGAGGTCTGAAGGTTCCACAACCAGGGCCACGCCCTCTCTTCTCCTGGTCCTCTGATAAGGCGCGGCCACCCTCAGACTGGCATCGATGGCTATGTCCGTGGTCTTGGAAGTGGGGACAGCAGATGCGATGTATCTTCCGGATCTCGTCCCCTTTGAGGAATCACCTCTTTTCCCGAAGCAGCGTGTGCGTCCTTTGCAGACCATGTTCCCGGATGACACGAAATCGATCACGTTGAACGTGCCCTCCATGCCGAATACTCTGTCCCCGCGCTCCTCCCCTGACGTATCCGTATCCTTCCTGGGCGATTCATTGCCGGGACCGCTGTCCTCAGCAGATGGTCCTGTCTCTTTATTCTTGACATCATCCTTTCCCGAGTCAGAGGAGCTATTGCGCTCCGAAGGAATCCCAGAGACTCTGTGGCTGAGACAGATCCTGGCTGCCTTCTTCACATCCTCCGGGCTGACATCATCCCTCCCGTCCAGAGCGGCCATCGCTCTGGAAGCGTTTGCGACGGCCAGGTCTCCTCTGTGCCCCTCTATTCCCAATTCCGAGCACACTGCTCCGATAAGTCGGAGCATATCCTCGCTCAGGGATACGAATTCCAGTCTTTCCTTGGCTTTGATGACATTTTCATGCATTTTCTCATTCTGAGCGGAATATGCTTCGCAGAATGATCCGGGGTCGGTGTCATAAGATATCCTTCTTCTGACGATCTCGTACCTGGTCTCTTCGTTGCCTATGGTCTCCAGACCTACGCATATGTCGAACTTATCCAGAATATGACTGTCTAGCTCCGATTCGGATATATTCATGGTAGCCAGGAATTTGGTGTCGCATGAATAGCTACAGGACATGCCGTCTCTCTCCACCAGCACTCTGCCGTTTATCACTGATTCAAGAATGGAGTTCAGGACCGGCCTGTGCATAAGGTTCACATCGTCGGCGTGCAATAATCCTCCGTTCGCTCGGGTTATTAGCCCTTCTGAGAAATGTCTTCTTCCCTCGACAACAGTCTTCTCGAGATCTATGCCGCCGAATATCTGTGATTCGTTCGTATTCGGAGGGATATTCACCAAGTGTTTGCCGAATGCTCCGGGAACGGACCTCACCAACGTTGTCTTCGCCGATCCTGATACGCCGCGTATCAGCACAGTTCTTATCTCCGGGGAGACCAGGGCGACAGCAAGCGCATCCTTGGCAAGATCCATTCCCAATATGGCGGAATAGGAGAATGAGCCGTTCAGATGTTCTTCAGCCAATTGCTCAGTTCCTCCGCATCTATGGTCGATTCCTGGAAAGGAGTGCGCCTCATGCGATGGGTGAGTACCAGATTGGCTATGCTCGCCACGTCTTCCTTGGTGGTCGTATCGCGCCCGTAGAATGCGGCATAAGCGGAGGCCGCCTTTATCAGAGTTATATCTGCTCTGTGTCCGTCCACGCCGAAGTACAGGGAGGCCTCGACAGCCATCTTGAGCGCGTCATCTTCTACGGACATGCTCTCCATGAGTTTCTCTGCTCTCAGTATCCTTTCCTTCATCTCATTCTGATCAGACTCATACCTTTTTACGAAAGATCCGGGATCTTTGTCGAAGTCCAGCCTGCGCCTGATCACCTCTACGCGAGATTCGACATCCTTCTCGCTTTTCACGTCCGAGGCCATGCCGAATCTGTCCAGAAGCTGGGGTCTGAGATCCCCTTCCTCCGGATTCATCGTTCCCACGAGTATGAATTTGGAAGGGTGCGTGAAGGATACGCCCTCCCTCTCAACGTAATTCTTGCCCATAGCAGCCGAGTCCAGAAGAAGATCCACTATGTGATCGTCCAACAGGTTCACCTCATCTATGTAGAGTATATTGCCGTTAGCCTTCGCCAGAACGCCAGGTTCGAATCTCTTGGTCCCGGTTTTGATGGCATGCTCAAGATCCAGCGTCCCGGCCACCCTGTCCTCCGTGGAGCTCAGGGGAAGTTCCACAACTTCCATTCTGGCGGTAATGAGATTAGGCGCATCCCCTTTGCCCATCCTCTCGGCGCAGTAGGGGCACAGGTTCTCGGCCCTCCCGGGTCGGCACCGGAAGGGGCAGTCGTGAACATCCTTATCCGGCAACAGGTCTGCCAGAGCCCTCACTGCCGTGGATTTCGCTGTCCCTTTCTCCCCCCTTACCAGCACGCCCCCTATGGTCGGGTTTATCACATTGAGTATAAGCGCTAATTTCATTTCGTCCTGGCCGACTATGGCCGTGAACGGATAGACGAATCCTTCTCTCATTGATTTCACAGGTCCTTTATCTGTGTCAGTGCTCTCACTACCTCGTCCCAATTCTCGCATTCGAGAAGCGAGGAATCGAGCAGGGGCATGCTCACCACACTGTATGTATCATATCCGGAGAATCTCAGGACTAGGATCCGATAGCCTTTCTTATCGAATCCTTCTTTTTTTGGATTATTGACGACAGATGCGCCGTAATCGTTTGGAAAGTGGAAGATCTTGTGAAAACGGTCGCCCTTCATGCAGCCGCAGACGCAGTCCGCATTCAGGTCGACGATATATTCCTTGAATTCCAAAGCATCGCCTCCCGCCATATGCTGTATTAGATGCGCATTGTTCTATATTTACTTGTTGAAAATTCGTTTTTATTAAACAAGGTTTATATATTT
>JAQVOB010000071.1:0-3579 GCA_028702835.1 Candidatus Methanomethylophilaceae archaeon | reverse complement strand
TCTCAAAACCCCTGCGAAGATCTACTTCAAAAGGGAGGATATGAGCCCTCTCGGCAGCCATAAAGGGAATACCGCTTTGGCACAGGCATACTACAACATGAAGGACGGCATCGAGAACCTGGCAACCGAGACGGGCGCAGGGCAGTGGGGAACCGCTTTGGCCATGTCCTGCAACCTGTTCGGCATAGGGTGCACGGTGTTCATGGTCAGAGGCAGCTACGACCAGAAGCCTGCCAGGAAAACGGTCATGAACCTGTACAACGCAACCGTTCATGCATCCCCCTCCGATCAGACGGAGTACGGCAGGAAGGTTCTGAAGGCCATGCCCAACACCGTGGGCTCCCTCGGGATAGCCATTTCCGAAGCATGCGATATGGCGATCAACCACAAGAACACCAAATACGCCCTGGGCAGCGTGCTGAACCATGTGATGCTCCACCAGACGGTCATAGGACTGGAGACCATCGAGCAGATGAAGATCGGCGAGATAGAACCGGACTGCATGATCGCATGCGCGGGCGGAGGGTCCAACTTCGCCGGGTTCGCCTTCCCGATGATAGGCAGGAAAATCAAAGGGAAGACCGACTGCGAGTTCCTCGCCGCCGAATCCGATGCGGCACCGAGCATGACGTCTGGCAAATACAAATATGATCTTGGCGACACGGGAGGATACACCCCGGAGCTCATGATGTACACCATGGGCCACGACTTCATACCCAGTCCCGTCCATGCGGGAGGATTGAGATATCACGGCATGGCTCCGCTGGTCTCAGCGGCCCTGGACCAGGGCTTCATGACCGCCCGGTCCTACAGCCAGCCGGATACTTTCCGTGCGGGGAAGATCTTCGCTGAAACGGAGGGGATAATCGCCGCGCCGGAATCGTGCCACGCGATAAAGGCCGCTATCGACAAGGCGCTGGAGTACAAGGATGCCAAAGAGGAGAAGACCATAGTGTTCTGCCTCTCGGGACACGGGCTGCTGGACCTGAACGGGTACGAGAAGTTCCTGTCCGGCAAGCTGGAGGAGTCCTCGGTGTGAATCAATAAATACGCAGTATCGGTACAAGCAGTCGATGCCGGGAGAGCTCAGGGACGACGCAGTGGTCATCGAGGACCAGAAGGAAGGTTGCCAGATCTACAACAGGGGCAATTACGGTTACCCTCTGAGCGGAGGGGGCCTGGAACTGGACCTGATCGAGGCCACGTACCTGCTGGAGACGGGCCGCCTCCGGGTGACCTCCGGGGAGACGGAGATCTCCTTCCCTGAGCTCTTCGACTACTCTTCGGAGAAGTATGACGAGTTCGACATCAAGTACATGGTCTACCGGGACATCCGCCAGCGCGGGTTCGTAGTGAAGATGGAAACGGGCAGCTTCGATATGTCCGTCTTCCCTCGCGGCGAGACCATGAGCAGCTCCCGGCCCGCATACCTCGTAAGAGCTGTCTCCGAGAGATCGGCCATGCATCCTGCCGACTTCAGGAAGGAGATCGCCGAGACCGCGAAGAAGAGCAAGAAGCTGCTCTACGGCGTGGTTGACGAGGAGGGCGACCTGACCTACTACATCATGTCCGAGGAGGACGTGAACGGCGGTGTTGCAACGAACGCTGACATATGCGTAGAAGGCAAGATGATACGCGACAGAATCTTCGTCTTCAGGAAGGAGGACGCAGACAGGCTGAAAGGATTCGGGTTCTTCGGCAAGGACATACAGAACATGCTGCAGCTCTCCCTGATAGAGAGCTGCTATCTCATGAGGAAGGGCGGCCTCGCCGTACGGGATGCTGCCGGCGAACCGATATCCCTGAGCGCCCTTATAGAGCACGGCAAAAGGACCCAGGATGAATTCTACCTTAGGCTCAGGGCCTACGAGGACCTTAGAGAGAAGGGTCTCATCGTCAAGACCGGGTTCAAGTACGGAACCCATTTCAGGATGTACGAGAAATCACCGGACGAACGGCACGCAAGATATCTGGCACATGCGATATCCGGGGATACGCCCATGGCCTGGCCTGAAGTTTCCAGAGCTGTGAGGATAGCCGGGGGCGTAAAGAAGGAGATGGTCTTCTGCTGCGTTACCGACAAGATAGAATATGTTGTTTTTAAGTGGTTTAGGCTGTGAGCGGAGTGCTCACAGCTGGATCTCGATGCCGAGCTTCTCGGTGAGCTCTTTGTAACGATTCCTTATGGTGACCTCGGTCACTCCCGCCACATCGGCCACTTCCCTCTGGGTCCTGCGCTCGTTGCACAGGATCGATGAGATGTAGATGGCCGCCGCCGCAACGCCCGTGGGCCCGCGGCCGGATGTGAGCTCCTTGTCCGATGCGTCCTTCAGGATCTCCGCCGCCTTCGTCTGGACCTCTCCGCTGAGCTTGAGCTCGGAGCAGAACCTCTGCACGTAGTCCTGGGGCTTGGTGGGCAGGAGCTTCAGCTTGAGCTCCCTGGTCATGAACCTGTAGGTACGCCCGATCTCCTTCCTGCCTACGCGGCTGGAGCCGGCAACCTCATCCAGGGTCCTGGGTACTCCGCACTGCCTGCACGCTGCGTACAGGGAAGCGGCCACGACGCCCTCTATGGATCTTCCTCTTATCAGGTTCTTGTTGACGGCTTTACGATAGATCATGGCGGCCGTCTCCCTGACATTCCTGGGCAGGCCCATGGACGATGCCATCCTGTCCAGCTCTGATAATGCGAATGCGAGATTCCTCTCGGTGGCATTCGAGACGCGGATCCTTCTCTGCCACTTCCTGAGTCTGTACAGCTGAGCCCTGTTCCTGGTGGGTATGCTCTTGCCGTAACTGTCCTTGTTCTTCCACGATATCTCGGTCGACAGACCTTTGTCGTGGATTGTGTAGGTCATCGGAGCACCGGTACGGGCCCTCTTCTCGCCCTGCTCCACATCGAAGGCCCTCCATTCGGGACCCTGGTCTATGAGCTGGTCATCGAGCACGAGTCCGCAGTCCTCGCAAAGAAGTTCTCCTCTCTCGTAATCCCTTACGAGGTGTTTGCTTCCGCACTCGGAGCACACCTCTATCTCTTCAGCTCCTTCTCTTACCTTTGCCATGTTTGGTCTCCTTTGAATAGTACATCTCAACTCCGACCGGGGCCTCATACCCCCCAGACAACGTCACAGAGACGTACGGGGAGTCCACCGGACCGAAGACCCTTCTGACGATACCTACCTTCCTCTTGCGAGAATCGAACACCGAGTCCCCCGTCTCCGGCAAGGACCCGCCGCGGACGACCATCTTTTTAAGATCAGATTCCGCGACAACACCCAAAAACTCCATGTCCATCCTCCGCAACAGATAGGTTTATCTATCCGCTGAATAGGTCAAACAAGAACTTGTATTTAAACACTACGTTGATATTAATATATTGAGTCAGAAGAGGCTTCCCATGGCCAGAGGTCGGAAGAAGGGAATCTGGGAATGGGTTTTGGTAAGGGAGACAGGCTCCCGTTTAGCTCTTCATCACAGCGACGAGGAATATCCCGACGGCGACAAGTGCACCGATCGCAGCGGCGATTATGTTGACCGCTGCCTCGTAAATTGCGTCCCATGCTGCCACATCGGCGAAGA
>JAQVOB010000070.1:0-3603 GCA_028702835.1 Candidatus Methanomethylophilaceae archaeon | reverse complement strand
GGACCCGGAGAAGCTGAAATATATCATGGGTCCGTGCCTCGCCCCCAACGCCGTATTCAATGCCGGATGGCTGGAGGCGGGGATGTTCTCCAAGAGCCTTGCCAAGAAGGTCAAACAGAACGTTGTCTCTTTTGAGAACCTTTGAATCTGGAACATTATCATTTAGAATTGATCCAAGGGGGTTGCCGATCATCTCTGAAGAATATCTCGGAAAAAAAGAAGATGGGATCAAGAGACTGAAGGTGGCCTTCGTATGCATCCACAACTCATGCAGAAGCCAGATCGCTGAAGCTTTCTCTAGGGAGTATGCACAGGATGCTTTTGACAGTTTCTCGGCGGGAACGGAGCCGTCCGGTATCAATCCGGATGCGGCAAGGCTATTGGACTGCAGATACGGAATGGATATCGGGAGCAAACGGTCCAGGCATACAGATGAGCTCCCGGAGGTCGATATCGTCATCACAATGGGGTGCGGCGTAGCATGTCCGAATATCCGGTGCGAACACTCAGAGGACTGGGGTATCGAAGACCCTGCAGGTTCTGACGATGAGGTTTTCATTGATACCATGGAGATCATACGCGAAAAGGTCCTGGACCTAAGAGAGAGGGTGCTCTCAGGAACACTGTGATCCCGCTAGGATAATGTGTGTCGATCCGCCCGGAAAAGACTCTTAGGAGCACTTACTTCTTTGCCTCTTTCTCCAATATCCTCATTATCTCTTCTTTACCGAGCACTTTTCCTGGAGAGAATATCTTACTGCCAACCACCAGGGCCGGCGTGGACATGACACCGTATCTCATTATCTCCCTTACATCGGATACATGTTCGACTTCCTGAGGCATGCCCATCTCCTTCAATGCCTCTTTGGTGTTGATCTCCAACTTTCTGCATTTGGAGCAACCGGTTCCCAGCACTTTCACGAATGCTCCTTCTTCTGCTTTCTTCCCTTCCATTGTCTCACAGTCCTATGATGAAATTGAAGATGTACCCTATGATGATTATGCCGATGATCACTATGAGAAAGAATATCGCCAGGAGCTTCTTCTTCATGACGCTCCTAAGCATCATTATGGACGGTATGGACGTAGCTGTCACAGCCATCATGAATGCCAATATCGTTCCCGTGCCAATGCCCTTTGAATAGAGCGCTTCGGCTATCGGTATTGTCCCGAATATATCCGCGTATATGGGTACGCCCAACAGAGTCGCTATTATCACAGAGAAGGGATTCTGCTGACCGAGCACAGACTGGATGACGTCAGCGGGGATCCAATTGTGTATTATCGCCCCTATGCTCACACCTATCAGTATGTAAACGAAAACCCTCCTGAAGGTCTCCTTGGTCTGGCTCCAGGAGTATGATGCACGATCCTTCCTGCTCATTACGTCCGATACCGTTTCGCATGCGCATCCCTCTGCACCTGCCACAGTAAGATCCGGCTTGACGAAATCCTCTATCTGATCCTCCATGCGCATCCTCTCAATAACCGAGCCGCCTACGACGGCCAGCAGAATCCCGACGATCAGATAGGCAATGGCTATCTCCGGACCGAAGATGCCTATCAATACGATAAGAGCGGCCAGGTCTATGAAAGGAGAGGAGATCAGGAAGGAAAACGTCACCCCTGCCGGCAGGCCTGCCTTGGTGAATCCTATGAATATCGGAACAGAGGAGCAGCTGCAGAACGGAGTCAGCGTGCCCAATACGGCACCGGCGAAGTTGCCCTTGATGCCCTTTACCTTACCGAGCAGCTCCCTCGTCCTCTCCGGCGGGAAATAGCTCTGTATGTAAGATATCACGAATATCAGTGAGAGCAGGAGCATGACGATCTTTATCGAATCGTATATGAAGAACTGCAGACTGCCGCCCAACCTGCTGCTGATGTTTATACCTAATGCCGTGAGGCCGTCGCCCACAGCATCATTCAGCCACTTCATCCCAAGTACCTGGGTCTGGAAGAAATCCCATATCCCACTCATATGCTTCATCTGCCGTTCTGATCAGCCTTCCGCCCGAGAGCATCTGAGCATCAGCTGGGATATTGCATGTAGGCCATGATATATAGATATATCTAAATGTACCTATCTAACCTCAGCACCCGCCTTCACTATTCGTATATTGATTCCGAGATATGAGATCAGAGATCTCCTCGAAATCAGATATGAGACTGTCTATCTGACTCTTGTCCAGAGAATAATGCATCCACTGGCCATCCTTCCTGCCTGTAACCAGCCCGCTTCTCATCAGCACGCCCATGTGATGAGAGAGAGTAGGTTGAGATACGCTCAGATTCTCAAGCAGCTTGCAGGCGCACATCTCACCCTCAGCGAGCATGGAGACGATCCTAAGGCGATTCCGGTCCGATAATGCCTTGAAGAGGTCCGTCTGATTCTCTGAGAGCATGGGTTCCGTCTAGGCCTCGGCGGTTATTTATCAGTGTCGAATCTGAGGATAGGCTGCAAGAAAAGTATGTGGTAAAAATGAAAAGAAGAGGTTTTGGATGTCGGGATCACCCGAGCATCTTCTTCATATCCTCGGCAGGGGTGCTTATGGGGGATACCTCGAACTCCTTGACCAGGAAGTTCAGCACGTTCGGGGAAACGAACGCTGGAAGGGTGGGTCCTAGGTATATGCCCTTGACGCCCAGGCTGAGCAGCGTAAGTAGTACTGCCACCGCCTTCTGCTCGTACCATGACAGCACGATCGTCAGAGGCAGGTCGTTCACAGAGCATTCGAATACCTCGGCAAGAGCAAGAGCTACCTTGACTGCTCCGTAGGCATCGTTGCACTGTCCGATATCCAGTATCCTGGGTATTCCTCCGATGTCGCCTATATTCATGTCGTTGAACCTGTACTTGCCGCAGGCAAGGGTCAGGATCAGTGTGCCCTTCGGCGCATTCCTGACGAAGTCAGTGAAGTAGTTCCTACCCGGCTTGGCGCCGTCGCATCCTCCGACAAGGAATATGTGGCTTATCGCACCCGCTTTCACTCCGTCAATTACCTTATCAGCCACGGACATTATCGTACCGGCTGAGAATCCCGTCGTGACGGTCTTCCCTCCGTTGATACCGGTCATCTGCCTGTCCTCCTTGTATCCTCCCAGGGCCTTCGCCTTCTCTATCACGGCAGAGAAGTCACGGTCCTCGCCTATGTGAACCGTATCGGGATAGCTGACAGGCCCCGCAGTGAAAACACGGTCGATGTAGCTCGCCTTGGGCTTCATGAGACAGTTGGTCGTGAACAGTATAGGTGCCGGAACGTCGTCGAACTCGTCACGCTGGTTCTGCCATGCGGTGCCGAAGTTGCCCTTAAGGTGGGCGTACTTCCTCAGCTCCGGATATCCGTGAGCGGGCAGCATCTCCCCGTGGGTATAGATGTTGATGCCTTTGCCCTCAGTCTGCTTCAGGAGAGCTTCCAAGTCCAGAAGGTCGTGCCCTGTGACGATTATGAAGGGGCCCTTCTCGATCTTCATGGATACCGTGTTCGGAGCCGGCACACCGTACTTCTCGGTGTTTGCTTTGTCAAGGAGGGCCATGCACTTGAGGTTGGCCTGTCCCGTCTCCATTGTCATTGCCAGAAGCTCATTGAAATCGGAGGATTC
>JAQVOB010000069.1:0-3617 GCA_028702835.1 Candidatus Methanomethylophilaceae archaeon | reverse complement strand
CGGAAGAAGATGCGCCGGGGCGGGGGCAACGGTCCTGGCGGCCGGAAGCTATCTCTATCGTCTTGATGACATGGCCTCCGAGATAGCGCTTTGGAAGACCTTCGGGAAAGATTAATCTAAGACCCTTTCTTTTATGCAATCATGGCTAAGCTGTCCCTGAGGTCCGCCGTCTCCGACGGGTACCTGACCATTTTGATCTCCGTGCTGTTGCTGGCACTTTTTGTCGTGTTCGTTGCGACCGATGTCCTCTATGCTGCATTCATTTCGTTGATAGTTCTCTTCTCCGTCGTGGCCCTCGGCGCAGTGGGCATATCCGAGAGGGAAGGATAGGTGCCTTCATGGGAGTCAACCTCTCTGGCGTCATACAGTGCCGCGAGGTCGATCTCAGCTTCCTGAGCGGTAAGAAGGTCACTATCGACGCATACAACACGATCTACCAGTTCCTTTCGATCATAAGGCAGCCGGACGGATACCCTCTTTGCGATTCCAAGAACAGGATAACTTCCCATCTTTCCGGGCTTCTTTACAGGACTGCGAACCTCATCGAATCAGGCATAGAGCCCTCGTTCGTATTCGACGGCGTTCCCCATGAGCTGAAGCACACCACACTGGAACGCCGGAGATCCCGCAGGGACGATGCGGAGAAGGAATGGGAGAAGGCCATAAAAGAAGGCGACATAAAGAAGGCCTTCTCGAAAGCTCAGCAGACATCCAGGATGACGGATGAGATAAGGACCTCCTCCCTGGAGCTCCTGGAGCTTATGGGCATGCCTCTGATCAAGGCGCCAAGCGACGGAGAGGCCCAGGCAGCGTACATGTGCTCCAAAGGCGATGTCTGGGCATCCGCATCCCAAGATTACGATTCAATACTCTTCGGGGCACCCAGGCTCGTCAGGAATATGACGATAACCGGAAGGAGGAAAATGCCGGGCAGGGATGAGTACAGGACAGTCCGGACCGAGATGATCGAGTCAGAGGAAGCTCTTCAACAGATAGGCCTCACGCGGGAGCAACTTGTGGATGCCTGCATCATGATGGGTACGGACTTCAACCCTGGCATATCAGGCATAGGTCCGAAGAGAGGGATAAAACTGATCAGGGACCACGGAAGCCTGGAGGCCGCTCTGAGGCATATAGGCGAGGAGATTCCCGAATACCGGGAGGTAAGAGAGATATTCCTCGACGGGGAATATACCGACACTTACAATCTGGTACCCGGAGATATGGACCGAGACGGCATAGTGGAGATGCTCACCGGATACGATTTCACAGAGAGCAGGGTCATCTCAGCTCTGGATAAGATCGATTGTGCCAGATCTGCGAATAAGGCCAAAAAGCAACAGAAATCACTGGACTCCTGGTTCTGATGATCCGCAGCAGATGCATATTCTGAATGCGAGAATGGCATTCTTTCGTTCATCTGACTCTTTAGCGTCGGATGGTGCTGTTTTATAAACGACCTCCGCAATCAGGAGCCCACGGCCGGGCAAGATATACCCGGTCCGGAGTGGCTGGCGATGATAAAGCAGGTCAGAGCAGATTATAACGCACCGGCAATAGAGAAAAGCGTCCAGGATTTCTGGGAGAAAGACGACATCTACGAGAGGACCAGGGCATTCAGGTCCGAAGGGGAGAATTTCTACTTCCTTGACGGCCCTCCGTACACAACAGGCTCCATCCACCTCGGGACGGCTATGAACAAGACGATCAAGGACACACTCATACGCTTCTGGCGCATGAAGGGCTACAACGTCCGCGACCAGCCCGGATTCGACATGCACGGCCTTCCTATCGAGGTTCAGGTGGAGAAGAAGATCGGCGTCCGCTCCAAGAGAGAGATCGAGGAGTTCGGGATAGATAATTTCGTGACCACCTGCAAGAACTTCGCCCAGGAGCTCCGCGGGAGCATGACGGAGCAGTTCAAGAGGCTGGGTGTTTGGATGGATTGGGAGGATCCGTATCAGACGCTCAAGCTCAGCTACATAGAGGCCGCATGGTGGACTCTCTCAAAGGCTTATGATAAAAACCTACTCGTATCGGACTCCAGGGTCCTGACATGGTGCCCCAGATGCGAAACGGCCCTGGCCGAGGCGGAGATTGAGTACTGGGACGAGAAGGACCCGTCGGTCATGGTGGAGTTCCCCCTTGCGGAAGGAGAGGGATCCCTGCTCATATGGACCACCACGCCCTGGACGCTCCCGTCGAACATGGCGGTGGCAGCGCATCCAGATTTCGATTACGTTAAGATGAGGATGAAGGACGGTAAGCGCTCCAAGACCGTGATAATTCTAGAGTCTCAGGCAGAGCACGTGGCATCCAAAGGAGGCTTCTCGGAGACAGAGGTCCTCGAAAGGATGAAAGGAAAGGACCTGGAAGGTCTCGAGTACGTACCGCCTTTCGATATCGATGACAGATACCGCAGGAAGACGGAGTGGAGGCACAAGGTCGTCCTTGCAGACTACGTTGAGAAGGACAATACTGGACTGGTGCACACGGCCCCCGGTTTCGGACCGGATGACTATGAGACGGGTAAGAAGTACGGACTGGATCCATTCTGCCCCGTGAATGAGGCAGGAAGGTTCACCGAGGCCTTCCCGCTCCTGGCCGGTAAGAAAGTGAAAACTACGGACCAGGATATACTGAAATATCTGGAGGATAGGGGCATACTCTTCGCATCAGAGAAGACCCAGCACCGCTACGGGCACTGCTGGAGATGCAAATCCCCCATAATATACAGGAACACAAAGCAATGGTTCCTCAAGGTCACCGACATAAAGGACAAGATGCTTGCCGAAGTGGACAGGGTCAAATGGGTCCCGGAATGGGCCGGAACTTCCAGAGAGAGGAACTGGGTCGAAGGTGCCAGGGACTGGTGCGTATCCAGGCAGAGGTACTGGGGCATCCCTATGCCTGTCTGGACGTGTCCCTGCGGAGAGAAACGCGTCGTAGGCACCTATGAGGAGCTCAAGGAAGGCGACGGTTACACAGAGGGCATGGACACTCACAGACCATGGATAGACGGCGTCACCTTCGAATGTCCCAGATGCGGCGGGGAGATGCAACGTGTCCAAGATGTACTCGATGTATGGTTCGACTCCGGAGTCGCCGGATGGGCGGACCTGGGATGGCCCTCCGATAAAGAGGAATTCGAGAAGTGGTGGCCTGCGAGATTCATCGTGGAGGCCCACGATCAGACAAGAGGATGGTTCTATTCTCAATTGGCCGCAGGAGTCATATCCTTCGACAGGGCACCTTACGACGAGGTCATGATGCACGGATGGGTCCTGGACCCCAAGGGCCAGAAGATGTCCAAATCCAAAGGCAACGTAATAGATCCGATAGATATAATAGATCAGACAGGAGCGGATTCTCTCAGATTCTACATACTGAGGGCCAACGCCCCTTGGGACGATACGGCCTTCCAGAAGGACGGACCGAAGAACGGACGCAAAGTGCTGAACACGTACTGGAATGTGGTGAACTTCGCATCCACGTACATGAACATAGACGGTTATGATCCGGATGCCCACACCTTTGATTCCATGAGGGACAGCCTTAGGGATGAGGACCTCTGGATGATCTCCAGGACGGAGAAGATGAAGAGAGATGCCACAGCA
>JAQVOB010000068.1:0-3650 GCA_028702835.1 Candidatus Methanomethylophilaceae archaeon | reverse complement strand
AGTGCTTCCTTTTCGCGCCATTCGGCAGAATGGAATTCGAAACGGTCACAGAGGCAGTTGATTACGCCGAGAAGAAAGCATCGGAGATCCTGTTGGATATGGTAATCTCAGAAGGGGCGGAGAATCCCAAGTTGGAGATGGAGAGGATCGACAGGAAGTACGAGTTCGGCTCCGGTTACGGAGCCGATGCTCTGCTCGAGACTCATGTGAAGGTATCTGCCGTGGGGAAGCCCAAGCAATTCAGGCCCATAGAGAAGACATCCTACTACTCGGACCTGAAACAGGCTTGGGACGTCTGATCACTTCAGATCCTTTACGGATATGATGTGCCAGCCGAACTCTGTCTTCACGGGACCGACCACATCGCCTTTCTTGGCTGCGAAGGCGGCGTCCTCAAACTCCTTTACCATCTGACCTTTGGAGAACCATCCGAGGTCCCCTCCCTTATTCTTGGACGGGCATTTGGAGAATCTCTTGGCCAATTCGGCGAAGTCCTCTCCTTTCCCTATCCTTTCCATTATCTTCTGAGCGTCCTTCTCGGAACCGACCAATATGTGTGCGGCGTTCGCTTTGGTTGCCATGAGGACGTCATTACGTAAGTCGTTTATATGCTGAACGCAGGCTCAGATCTCCCTGCCCGTCTTCTTCAGGAATCTGTCAAGCTTCTTCCTCTCAGATCGCCAGTAAGCCTTTTTTATCGGAGGTATGAGGACGAATAGTATCAGAGCGAGCCGGAAGAGCCTGCTGGGGAAGACCTTCTTCCTGTTCTTCTCGATGCCCTCTATCATCTTTCTTGCCACGAGATCAGGTTCCTGTACGGGGTAAGGCCTCTCGAACTCCGTTTCCGAAGCAGACCTGAAGAAATCCGTGTTCACGGCCACAGGATATAGCACAGTAAGCCGGACGTTATCCGGCTTTTCCAGGCGCAGCGATTCCTGGAACCCGTTGAGGGCGAATTTCGTGGACCCGTACAATGCATACCCCGGCATGCCTAGTATGCCGATTCCCGAACAGGTTATGGCGAAGGTGCCCTCTCTCCCTTCAAGGCGTCTGACGAATTTCTGATAGGAGTATATCGGAGATACGGCATTAGTATCGAATATCCTCCGTACCCTGTCCCAGTTCTCATAATCGATTATCTCATAATAGGCGAACCCTGCGTTTGCTATGAATACATCTATGTTTCCGAACGCTTCCCGTGCCTTCTCAAAAAGCAGGTCGACACCTTCTTTTGAGGAGATATCGCATACAAAAGGTATTGTGTTCGGGTTTCCCAATGATTCTATTGCATCGGATCTGAGATCGGCTGCGAGGACCCTACTGCCTCTGGAGAGCAGAATTTTCAGCATCTCCATCCCTATGCCGCTGTTGGCCCCGGTGAGGACGACGTTCTTTCCGGAAAGGTCCATGATATACATCATCTCTCAGTTCGTATTTAGCGGAATTCATCAAAGACGGGGTTGACATAGCGTTTCCTGCGTGTCAGTCTTCCCCTTTCTATAGCCCAGAACGGGCATCTGTGCAGGCAGGCGAGGCACAGGTCGCAACGGTCTTTTACCCAGGCCGCCTTGCCGTCCCTTATCTCTATGGCATCTGTCGGGCAGATCCTGGCACATAGGCCGCATCCGGTGCATTTATTGTTGAGTCTGAATTTGGATGTCCTTCTTCCTCTGATGAAGTACCTCCGGGCGATCCAGGTCATGAATCCGAGGCCTTTGTTGTTGTTTTGATTCCCTTTGCTCTTTCTTTGGATTATCGAAGCTATCTCTTCCGCTTTCCCATCCACGCATGAGAGAAGTTCGTCAATCTTCTTCTGAGGAGGCACTCTGAACAGCGGGGTATAATTTTCGGGCATCTTGACGGAGAACACGTAATCCAGTTTCAGGTTCCTGGAGGAAAGGAGCTCTTCTGCCTCGAAGTCAGCCCTGCTTGTGAATGTCCCGCAGGTCAGTACCAGGAATATCTCAGGGGTTCCGTTTATAAAGGAGATGCGGGAGAGAAGGTCCACGATGGTCACGGGAAGGCCGTAGAAGTGCACAGGGCATACAATCCCGACGATCCCGTCGTGCTCCAATCTGCACTCTCCTCTTGTAAGATCGGCGGCGGATACCAAATCTCCTCCCAGCCTTTCCTTCAGGGCCAAAGCGACCTGCAGGCTATTCCCTGTGCCCGTGTAATAGACTATCACGTTGTGTTCATGGCACGCATCCGATAATTGTTTTTCCACAACATATTCATTAGGATGATGCATTCAAGCCCCACATGACAGTTCTCAAATCGCTGAACCCGGCCACGCTGAAGGAATCTGGGTCTGTGGAGACGACAGACCCCTCGGAAATTCCCCGCATATTAGAGAGAAGCAGGGCCGTGCAAGAGATTTGGGCCCGTGTCCCGCCCCGTGAGAGGGCTGTTCTTATCAAGAATCTAAGATTGCGGATGACCAGTGAGGCGGACCGCGTTGCGGAGACCGTTCATAAGGACACGGGCAAACCGGAGGCCGAATGCTATAACACCGAGCTGCTGACATCCGCGGCATCTGCAGCTTATCATGAATCTCTGGTCAAGAAATTCAGATTCAGACAGAAAGTGAACCAGGGCCCCATGGGGCTGATGATGAAGGCAATGAGGCGGAGATCATATGTGGAATACCTTCCCTTAGGTGTTGTCGCGGTCATCTCTCCTTTCAATTTTCCGTTGGCGATACCTTTCACGCAGATCGTGGCTGCAGTGGCAGCTGGGAACTCTGTTATACTGAAGCCATCAAGCGAAACGCCATTGACCGGACAGCTGATATCCGATCTGTTCAAGGAATCAGGCTTCCCTGAGGATCTGGTAATCGCAATCCACGGACCGGGGACCAGCAGAGCCCTGGCGGCTTCTCCGGGAGTTAACAGGATAGTGTTCACAGGGAGCACGGAGACAGGCAGGGATGTGATGCGCTCGGCGGCTGCCAATCTTACGCCTGTGACGCTGGAACTGGGAGGAAAGGATGCGATGATCGTGTTCGACGATGCCGATCTGGAGAGGGCGGCGGAATGCGCTGTTTGGGCATCATTCGTCAATTCAGGACAGGTATGCGTCGGATTAAGGAGGATATATGTTCAGGAAGGCTCGTTCGAAAGATTCCTGGCACTTATGAAGATCAAAGCATCAGAGCTCAGACAGGGTAACGGATGGGGGGACCCGGGCGTTTCCGTGGGGCCGATGATAAACGAGGAAGCAGTATCTAAAATGGAATCGTTATGTGCCAGGATGATATCTGAAGGCGGAAGGGCCGTTGTTGGGGGAAGGAGGAATCCCGATCTTACCGGAACCTTCTTCGAGCCTACCATAATCGTCGGTGTACCCAAGGACGCAGGATCTGTGGGCGAAGAGGTCTTCGGGCCCATAGTGAATCTGTTCCCGTTCTCTGATGAGAAAGAAGCAATCCGACTGGCGGACAGCACCGAATTCGCTCTTGCAGGTTCCGTTTGGACCCGTAACATCGATAAAGGCAGAAGGGTAGCATCAAGTTTGAGATCAGGTACTGTGGTCGTGAACAATGCGATCTATACTTACGGCTTGCCGGCAACACCCTGGGGAGGCAGCGATGAGAGCGGATTCGGGGTGACGCACTCTGAGGAAGGGTTCAGGCAGATGATGCGCATGCA
>JAQVOB010000067.1:0-3708 GCA_028702835.1 Candidatus Methanomethylophilaceae archaeon | reverse complement strand
AACACCGCCGCCGTACCTGTCATCATATCAAGGGTGCTCTTGAGCTTGTTCTCTATGCCCTTCCTTATCCCTTCCTGATCCTGGAGCTGATGGGCAACGCTGACTGCCAGTCTTCCGGATTCCCGCAGGTCCTTCTCGGACGCCCTTTGCACGTCCGCATACTTGGAGGCAAGGAAAGGAGATACCGGGGAAAGAGATGTGAATACAGCGGATGCCGTATCCCCTCTGCAAAGGACCATCTCCCTCGAAAGTGATTCCGCGATCGCGGCGCAATCCTTCCTGGCACTTAGAGATCCGACAATGGCGCTCTCGTAGTTCTCGCCGGATATCAGCCTGTTACCCAGGTCGAAGAGGGCATCCCTGAGCGATGCCTCCGATCTCCTCCTCTTGTATTCCGAAGCAACTTTGGGATATACCGCCGCCGCAGTCAGTGCACCGGCCAGCGCAAAAGGGAACGTTATGCATTCCGTGATCCCCATTCCGGAATCCATGCAAATGAAGACCAGAGGCACGGCCGCCAGGATCGGGAGGGCGTGTTTCCAGGGCTTATCTGCGGCATCGCCGACAAAGGGGTTCCTGTTCCTTATTGACATCACTGTGAAAGCCACCAGGGTCGGGATCAGGATCAACGTGACGAAGGCAACGGCCGCGGGGTCCAAGGCCATACCGCCGCCCATGCCCATCATCGGCATTATCGACACGAGTATCATGGGCAGCATTATTCCCAGGCCGAAGATCAGCATGCAGGGGGTGTTGAGTTTCGAGCTGTAGGACTCCCCCATCTGCCTTAATCCTGTCAGAACTGACTCCTCGGCATCGTTGATCATCTCCAATCTCTTTACGTTGTCAGATGTATCGGCGGCTGTCATGAGCATGTGAACCGCCCTTCTGAAAGATGATAGCTGAGAAGGAAACGATGACAGAAGATCGAGAAGACCCTGTTTTATGCTGTCCGTCCTCCTGCAGTCCGCATCGCATACAACGACGGCAAAGAGGGATGCGATGTTCTTGGGCCCGTTAGCAGCGACCTCTCTTACGGCAGAGTCAATGGATCCGTTGGACCTTACCGAGACGGACATCATACCTATCACCGTAGGCGCCTCGTTCAGCAGGACCTCAGGCCTGTATCTGGTTTTACGCTCCGACATCGACATATAGACTGCTGCGGGCAGCAGACCCAAAGCGGGGATCGACCTCAACAGCACTTCGAAACCGTAGAGGTCCGTCAGAATCATCCCTATCGCCGTCGAAAGCACCCCTGCAATTATTGAGAACTGCTCTCTTGCGTTCATTCCCCCTCACCCCCGAATCTTGAGAACCGAAGCCTGAATGCCCCCATTATCTCATCGTAGGATGTTACACCGGAGGAAAGGTGCTTTGCCAGGAAATCGTTGGCCATAACTATCCATTCTGGACCGAGGAAGCCTTCTCCGTACCTCTTGGACATCTCCGACAGGAACTCCCTCATGGCCGCCCTCACGGAGATCTCCTCGATCATCTCCGCCTCGGTTATCCCGATCTCTGACATTATCCTGCGTATCGCACCTGATGACGTGAGGCCTCCGGGAGACGACAGGTCCACGAACTCCCCCGGCTTGGCACCGGTGGCCACGGCCTCCGAGAGCCTCCTTATCTGCCTCTCCTCCCCTCTTCCTCTGAATGAGCCCATTGTGACCAGGAAGTCGGTGGCCATGAATGCTTCCGGGGGTATCCCCATATCGTGGACCACTCTGTCATAGACGGATCTGGCAGAATCGCCGTGTATCGTTCCCAGTATCGAACTGCCGGCACGTCCTGTCCTCATGCTCTGATAGAGGGTCCTTGCCTCATCCCCCCTTACCTCCCCGAGGGCTATGGCCGATTCTCCCAGTCTGAGAGACACTCTGAGAGCCTCGTCCGCTCTCTTCCTGGCGTCCCCCTCCATGCGGTCATCGATGAGCATGGACTGAACCTTGTACCCCATGGACCTCATCCTCTCCCCGGGAAGCTCCATGGTATCCTCTATGGTCAATATCCTCTGGGAGACCGGGAACTCGAAGAGCATGGCAGACAGCAGGGAGCTCTTACCTGAACCCCTGGCACCGCAGATCAGGAAAGTGGACCTGTTCTCCACGAGGAACGAGAGCAGACCTGCGGTATACGGATCGATGGACCCGTTTGCTATGAGGCGGGTGGTGGTCCAGGGCATCCTGGAATGCTTCCTTATCGCTACCGAGTCGCCGTTGGGGCTGAGCGGGTATCCCACGACGGTGGCTCTCGCACTGCCGCCGTCCATATCCGTCTCCAGTATCGGATTCGTCTCGCAATACAGCAAACCGCTCTCCCTCTTCAGAACGTTTATGAGATTCCTTATCTCCTTGGGCTCTGCCACCAGGTTGGTCCTGCACCTGACATGGGCATTCAGGCCGCTGACCTGGTTCAGGGTTATGTGTATCCTGTTGTTCTCACAGGGCGCATCGATGAAGATGTCCTCTATGCGGGGGTCCCGCAACAGAACATCGAATATCCCCAGGCCCAACGTGTGCCTGTAGACCGTCTCACAGATGTCGGATACGAGTATTCCTGACACATCCTCTTCTGCCTTCTCGGATCTCTTCCTCAGGAAGGTCCCCGCCAAGGACATGACAGTCTGCCTGTCCATTCTCCCGCCTTTCTTCCTGTAAGTATCGCGAATGTGATCTATCGCCGCGGATACGGAATCACCTATGTCTCCGTGGTATGAGTACTCGTCAGGCATCACATTGTACTCTATCTCGCCATCCTCTGTTCTCACGACGACTACCTTCCCGTCCGGCAGGTCGTAGGATTCAAGGACCTCCATCCCGGATATGTCACCGACCGCCCAGGTGTCCGCATATGCCGGTTTCCTCCTGACACAGCGCCTGCCTATCCTGGTCAGGCTATCAGATACCGTCGGCGTCTGGGAGCTCCTATCCAGACAGTCCGGCCTCTTCGGAGCGTCCTCGGAGAACTCGGATCCGCTGACAGGAAAATCGTTGTACGCAAGTATGTCCCCGCAGGCCCTTTCATCCATTATGCGGGTCATCCTCAAACCCCCACTACCCTGTACGCGGATTTGACTATGCCATCGGAGACCTCCTTGAGCATGGAATCGATCTTATCGATCGCCTTGTGGGTACGTATGTTGCAGGCAGCACATCTGTCATCATCCAATGGTGATGAGTCCAGAATCCTCCTGGCGGGACCAACGTCCATCTCGGGGAAGTTCGCCCAGATGTCCTTCATAAGGTTGTCCATGGAACTGGGGCACGTCAGGCATCTGCTTCCTCCGTTGCAAAATGCGTCCTTGGCCACAAGATCGATCCTTGACAGATCGCTCAGTATCCTGACCGCGTCTCCGGAGTACTCCTTGTCCATGCCCCTGTGCAGGATTATCCTCTCAGGTTCGCCTGAATCGATGACCTTGGCCCTCATGCATCGAAGGCAGCCCTCGCTGCCGTAGTCCGATTCACCTTCACAATCGTCGCACACGATACTCAGAACATTCGATTCCTTCTTCTCATCAGCCTTCCTTCGGAGGCCGAGCATCGATTTTAGATTCATGATAGAAAGAGTCCTTCAGACGTTCTATTAAAAAGAAACCGTACAGTTAGTCAGGAAGCCTTAATTACAGGTGCGCTGAATAGAAGCGCATGGAAATTCTTGCACCTGCGGGATCGCCCGAGGGATTGGTAGCGGCAATAAAGG
>JAQVOB010000066.1:0-3756 GCA_028702835.1 Candidatus Methanomethylophilaceae archaeon | reverse complement strand
CGCCGGACTGCTCCAGCCTGTAGGAATCGGCAACCTCGAAGGCACCGAAGGGCATCTGCTTGTAGCTGATGTTCCAGTTGCGTATCATGGCGAACTGCTGGTGGCAGGCCGCGTATCTCATTATGAACGTCTTCTTGCCGGTTTCGACGGTGTACAGCCTGTCGCCGAACAGGTCTGCGTGCTCTTTCACCGGAGGCTCGTCCAAAGAGAACATGTTCGTTCCCTTCACATTATAGACGTTGAGCCCGGAGGAGTTGACTATCTGTGTCGCATAATCGGCGACGAGGTCGAACATCAGGGCCCCGGGGGGGCTGAAGCTCATGTGACCGACATCGGACATGGACTCCCATTGCATTCCGAACTTCTTGCAGAGCCTCAGGTATTCAGGCTCGCCGGTTGTCTCGGCCTCTTTGCCCAAAGCCTCCTTGGCTATCATCTGCATCATGCAGTCAGAGCCGTTCTTGAAGTCCGCGATGGAGATCTCCTTCCCGTCCTCTGCGAGGACGAAGTATTTGTCCTCTCCTTTCGGCTTCTCTGCGATTTCCTTGCCTTTGAAGTCCCTGGAAAGCTCGGAGAGGGGGTGCCCTTTGCACTTTATATCGAAGGATTTGTACCATCCGAATGGGGCCCTGATGACCTCGACGCCCTTGGCGATGATCATCTGCTGCATCAGGTCAAGTGCGCCTATGGAAGCCTTCGGTTTCGCCAGGCTGTTGCTGAGGTGGGCATACGGGTAGAGCATTATGCGCTCCGCACCCACCTTCTTCATGGCATCCAATATATCCGCCGAGGCCTCTGTGGCGATCTGGACGATCTTGTCCTCGTCGTCTTTCTCGACAGTTATGAAGACCACGAGTACCTCCTCCATACGGCCTTTATGCGCGTTCTCGGGTATCTCTTCCGCCACAGGCGTTCTCTTCTTGGACTCGAATTCCATCGAGTCCGCGTGGATATACAATGCTCTCATGACACCAGGTCCTTCTTTGGATGCCCGTCTCTTATGACGGTTGCTTACCAGTGACGTGCATTAAGAAGAGGATATAAAAAGGTTTGAACGAAAGCCGTCCGAGATTAGAAATCCTTCTCCATGTACGCTTTCTGAGACAGCTTGTAGGTCCACAGGGTCAGTATCGCCGATACGAGTATCAGTGGAAGATATCCCGGAGTCCCGTCGCCTCCCGTCAGAGTCCCGGCGGCGAGGATGACAGAAAGCATGAGGGCTGTGATGAGCACCATAGCCATGATCGTGAGCACGACCGCTTCCTTCTTGTCGTATCTTATGAAGGAATAGAGCATCACGCCGTAGACCGGCATGAACCATATGGCCAGAAGTGTACGGGTATACATCACGTCGCTATTGATGGCGATGGGGTTCCCCGCAGTCAGCATCCCGAGGATATTGAATGCTAAGGATATGATGATGCATAACAGCATCATTACAAAGACCATCGCGAACAGGTTACTCAGGATATACCTTCTTGAGACCGGGGAAGACAGGATGTATTTGTTCAGATCGGAAACGATCAGCATCAGCGATACACCGGCGAATACTCCGGCCATGATCGCTCCTGTGCTGTCGGAGGATATGCCCTCTTCTGATGTTATTCCGAAGTAGAACGAGAGGGCAGTAACCATCAATAAGACGGCAACTCCGAATCTGCCGTAAAGAGCCAGTATTGTTCTTCTTTCAGTATTCATATCATTTCCCCTCTCAAAATCATTATGATTATGTCTGAAAGCCGTGCATCGTCTATTGTAAGCTCCGGATAAGCTTCCCTGTAACCTCTCTTATCAGAGATCAGGACCGATATGCCGTAATCTCCATTCCTGCGGTTGATCACATGCTCCTGATCCAGTTGGAGATATTCATCGGAAGTGCATTTCACTATACCATAATCCTCGATTATTCTGTCCTTCTCGGAATAGAATACGGTTTCGCCTCCATTCAGGAACAAAATATAATCCGCGATCCTGTCGAGATCGTCGGTCAGGTGAGTCGATACTACAACAGAACGCTCGCCGTCACTTATGAACTCGGCGAACAGGTCGTAGAGTTCTTCCCTGGCTGCCGGATCCAGGCCTGCTGCGGGTTCATCCATTATCAGAAGCTTCGGTCTGTGGGCGAACGCAAGGGCTATCTGCAGTTTGACTTTCATCCCTTTTGACAGGTGCTTTATTTTCTTCATAGGTATATCGAATCTCTGGCACATCTCCCTGTAGAGCTCGTCGTCCCAAGTATCGAACAGGAGGGATACAATTTTGGCGACCTGTTCGGGAGTCGAGTCCCTGGGGAGCACTTCTTCATCGAAGACCGCTCCGACATCCGTTCTTGAAAGCTCGGTCCTGTTGTCTTTCCCGAATATGCGTATCTCTCCGGAGTTCATGTTCACGAGGCCCAATATGCATTTCAGCAAGGTGGTCTTTCCCGCGCCGTTGCTTCCTATAAGACCCATTATGCATCCTTTCGGAAGGTCGAAACTGACGTTATCCAATGTGAATCCACCGAATCTTTTTGTGAGGTTCGATACGCTAAGAGCCTGCTCTTCCATTTTAATCGTCCTCGTAAAGAATACCCAATATCTCTGTAAGCTCCTCTTTCCCTATTCCGTTCCCTTTGGCTATGGCGACTGCCTTCTCCAAGCATTTCTCCGCGATACGCAGGTTAGCCTCACGAATCGTATCTGGGTCTTTGTTGGATATGAAGCTTCCTTTTCCGGGTACGGTCTCAATCAGACCTTCCAGCTCAAGCTCGGAATATGCCCTTTTTGTCGTGATGACACTTACCCTCAGACCTTGGGCAAGGGTCCGCATGCTCGGAAGAGCATCTCCTGAGATAAGCTTCCCTTCCATTATCTGGTTCCTTATCTGATCGACGATCTGTTCATAGATCGGTTTCCCGGTGGAGTTGCTTATTATCACATTCATCCTGTATCAATATTGCAAATATGAGTATATTATGATTACTGTATATATTCAGTATATACGGTTTACAATCCGTCAATCTCGCCCGCGGGAGCAGGTTTTATAATGGGGATGGCATTAGCACCTTCAGTTCGATGGCTTCTAAGAAGAGAGGGTCAGCAGGCCAAAAGAAACAGGGCAAAAAGCCCCAGGAGAAAATCAGCAAGACTGCTGCTCCCAAAGAGCCAGAGATCCTTTTGGATAATGCGGCAGAAGAGACGGCAGAGCCTCAGGTGAAGACCGTTCCGAAGCCTAAAGATCAGAAGAGCAAGGCAGATCCGCCGGAGGCCGCAGTTCCTAAGGAAGCGGCTGAGAGGACGGGGCCCCAGGCGAGGAAGGATACTAAGTCAAAGGTTCCGCAGAAGGTCGTCAAGGAGAAGCCGAAGGTCAAGAGGAGCATCGACCCCATAATAGCGGTCTGTGCCGCAGTTCTTCTTCTCTCCTCCGTCGTTATCATCGCAGCGACGATAGACGACAAGTTCTTCTCTCAGGGCGACACATCAGCAGCAACGACCTGGGACACCGTAGAGGTGGACTACGTCGGCAGCTTCTACGGCTACTATGACGAGGGCGGCATGATCTTCGATACCAGTATCGAGAGCATAGGCAAGAATGCCGATTACCTCAAGTCCTACGGTTTTGAAAGGACCAGCTATTCCAAGATGTCCTTCACTATAGGGCAGGGTAAAATGCTTACCGCATTCGAGAATGCTCTTCTCGGTATGAGGCCCGGGGAGACTGTCAGGATAGCGATACCTGTTGGGGAGGGTTACGGCGACGGCACATCTTTCAATG
>JAQVOB010000022.1:0-15162 GCA_028702835.1 Candidatus Methanomethylophilaceae archaeon | reverse complement strand
TATAAAGGAGTCTACCATGGGTGTTTTTGTTGAGTGTGCCGAGACTCAGACTTCGGTGACTACGAAAGCATGGAGATTATACATGGCAGATTTTGAGGAGGACATTAACAGACTGGAATCATCCGAGGAGACCGAACAGGTCGAAATGGAGACTAGCGAGGATGAGATCTCCCCTGAGACCGAACAGGTCGATGCGGAGACGAATGAAGATGAGGTCACTCCGGAGACCGAGGAACGCCTCGAGGAACTGGAGCAGAAACGCAGCGTTACGAACAACGCAGCGGAGAAGCACATGCGCAAGAGGGATGAGCTCAACAAGCAGACCCGTGAATGGGTTGCTAAGAGGGATGAGCTCAACGCCCTTGTACGTGGCTACATCGAAGAGGCCGGGAAGCACAGGGAGGAACGCGATTCCTTCAACATAAACGTCCAGCAGCAGAAAGAGCTGAGGGACGAGTGCAACAGGCTGGTATCCAAGCTGAGCGAGGAACTCCACGAGATGAGGAAAGACCGTCCTCAGGCAGACAAGAATCAGCCATCATTGAGACAACTTAAGAAAGAATTCTCCGACCTCGAGAGGAGACAGCAGACGCAGGTCCTCAAGAAGAAGGAGGAGGAAGCACTGGTCAAGAGCCTGAAGGCACTGGACGACCAGATCCGCGAGATAGAGAAGAGCAGCGAGCAGAACGAGGACCTTCGCGACAAGTCCGTCGCCCTCAGGGAGGCGAAGACACAGGCTGAGGTTCACCACAGGCTCGTATCCGAATATGCGGACAAGGCCCAGGCCGAGCACGATGCAATGATCCAGTTCTATGAGAAGGCAGACGCCGTAAGGAAGGAAGCCGACGAGGCTCAGGCCAAGTTCATAGAGTCCAAGAAGGCAGCAGACGAGGAGCACAGGCTCTTCATCGAGCAGAGCAAGAGCTACCACGAGACCGACAAGGACGTGTACAGCATCAAGAGCAAGCAGAGAGCTGCTCGCAAGAGGAAGAGCGACGCGGACACCAAGAAGGCCGCGAACGAGCTCTTCGCCCGCTTCAAGGAAGGGAAGGTCCTGGACACAGAGGACCTGATGATCCTTCAGAAGTCCGGCTACCTCTGAAACAACCATTTTACAAGTCTGGGAGGGCATAAGAATTGCCCCCCCAGACTACCTTTTTAACAGACCTATCGACTCATTTCGAGCACAATAACAACAACTTTAAATACAGACTGAGTAATGGAGAAGACGGGAAAAAAGGCTAGTCCTGTAGAGTGCATCCCATCCCTTCTGACTGGCTAGCCTCTTCCCGTAACTTCTAGCACAAATCTTTATTACTGGCACATCTCATAGCCTCACGCATGGTTCTAGAGGGGCTAGGGAAATCTTTGAGGAATGCCGTCGCCAGAGTGACGGGCGCCACATCCGTGGACGATCAGCTCATAAAGGACGTGGTCAAGGACCTGCAAAGGGCCCTTCTGCAAGCCGACATCAACGTTCAACTGGTACTGGAACTTACAAAGAAGATCGAAACCCGGGCCTCCCAGGAGAAACCGCCCGCAGGTAAGAGCCCCAAGGAGCATGTCATCAACATCATCTATCAGGAACTCGTGGACCTGGTGAAGAGCGACGAGGGCCTGAGGATGGGCCCCCAGACGATAATGATGGTCGGCCTGTACGGTCAGGGAAAGACCACGACCACGGGGAAACTGGCCCATCTTTTCAACAAAAAGGGATTCAAAGTAGGCCTCATCGCCGCCGATATCTACAGGCCTGCCGCTTACGAGCAGCTCAGCCAATTGGGCGAGAAGGTGGGAGTGGATGTTTACGGGGAACCCGGAAAAAAGAATGCCGCAGAGATCGTGAAGAACGGGATGCAGCATTTCAAGGATAAGAAAATCATAATCATAGATACCTCCGGAAGGCATGCTTTGGAGTCCGATCTGATAAAGGAGCTCCAGGACATATCTGCTGTCGCCAAGCCGGACGAGAGGTTCCTTGTGCTCGACTCCCAGGTGGGACAACAGGCGGGTCCCCAGGCGGAGGCGTTCCACAAAGCCGTGGGAGTCACCGGCGTGATACTTACGAAGATGGACGGCAGCGCCAAGGGAGGCGGTGCCATAAGCGCCGTGAACAAAACATCCGCCAGGATCGTCTGCATTGGTACGGGGGAGCACATACGCGACCTGGAGCCTTTCGATGCCAACCGTTTCATATCCCGTCTTCTGGGCATGGGCGATCTGTCCGCTCTCATGGAGATAGCCAAAGAAGAGCTGCAGAATGAGGACGGCATGGAGGAGATCAGCTCCCGCATGATGTCCGGGAAATTCACTCTCAATGATATGTACCATCAGATGCTGGCGATAAACAAGATGGGTCCTCTGCAGAAGGTCATGTCCCTTATCCCGGGCATGAGCAAGATGGAGGATAAGATCAACTACGAAGAGACACAGGCAAGGCTTCTGAAATACCGCTACATAATGGATTCAATGACCATGGAGGAGAAGGACGATCCGTCCGTTATAAAATCCTCCAGGGTTCAAAGGATCGCCAAGGGCTCCGGCACATCAATACAGGATGTGAGGGAGCTTCTGAAACAGTACAACCAGAGCAAGAAGACTGTGAAGACCTTCATGGGGAACCGCAAAATGCGGAAGCAGATGATGAAGCAGATGGGCGGTGCCGATCTGGACTCGCTGGAGTGATCCGTTGATAAGATTCGTCATCATGGGGCACAGGGCCCATACCACCGCCGATTTCAAATTGGACGATATAGCAGGGGGTGCCGGAAGACTCGACGTGCTTGTGAGATGCGTCAACTCCGCATTCTTCCTAAGCCACAACATAAGAAAGGATGTGGAGATCTACCTGGTGTTGCTGGGCGGAGAGGATGCACCCAAGACCTTGAGATTCTCCGGCAGGGAGCTGAGATATCTGAATCCCGACGAGAGGAGCACAGCATCCCTGATCAGGAACGCGCTGCTGAAAAAGGTCGGGGACACAGAGACAAGAGCCTCTCCCGGCATATACGTATCAAGGATGTCATTCGCGATGCTCATGGAGGATCTATCCAAGACCTCCAGATTCGTATATCTGCGGGAGGACGGAGAGGACGTCCGGGGATTCGAATTCCCAGAGGACCCCTGCTTCATACTGGGCGACGACAAGGACCTTACCGAGGAGGAGGAAGCGATCATGTCATCCTATGATTTTGACATGATAAAATTAGGGCCGCAGAGCCTGCATGCGAACCACTGCATGATCCTGGTCCTGAACGAGATGGACCGCAGAGCCTAGGCCGTACGATGCTTATATTATTCTGACACGATTAACGGCCATGGCTGAAGCTGAAAGAACGCAGCAGCACAGGCACTGCCTGAAATGCGGTAAGGCATTCATAGGCGACGGCAGGTACTGCGGCGACAGCTGTAAAGAAGAGAAGAAGAAGGAACTCAACAAGGAGAAGCGCAAGCTCCTTGCGATCTGGGCCGCGGGTGTGGCGCTCATGGTCATCGTCATTGCGCTGATGCTATGAAGGTCGCCGTCGCAGGGACCTTCGATGTCCTCCATGCCGGCCACAGGGCTCTGATAGACAGAGCGTTCGAGATATCCGACCATGTATTCGTCGGCATAACCAGCGATGCCATGGCCTCGGCGGGGAGGAATAGCGTCAACCCCCTCTGGATAAGACGAAAGGTGCTGCAGGAATACCTATCCTCCAAAGAAGGGAGATGGGAGATATTCGAAATAGATGACATCTACGGCCCGCGGGAGATCATGGATGATGTGGAAGCCCTGGTGATATCAGAGGAGACCCTAGGCAACAGCAGGCTGGTCAACGAGGAACGCCGCAGAAGGGGACTCAGACCTCTGGAGTTCTCCATAGTCCCTTTGGTGAAGAATGATATGGGGGAGAGGATAAGCTCCACCGGCATTAGGAGCGGAGCTTATGGTCGAAACGGCCGGAGAGGCATGGACATCGCCGTGGGGTCAACGAATCCGGTGAAAGTGGAAGCGGCAAGATGCATCATGGAAAGAGTGTTCGGGGATGTGACCATAACGGCCGTGGATGCGGATAGCGGCGTCCCGGAACAGCCCTTCGGAGAAGAGACCCTGAAAGGAGCGATCAACAGGGCTAAGAGCGCCCTGGGAAGGCACTGGATGGCTATCGGCATAGAGGCCGGGGTCTTCGAGATGTACGACGGCCTGTATGATATTCAGCACTGTGCCATAGTATCGCAGGACGGGACCATTACCATAGGTATGAGCTCCGGATTCAGGTACCCCGATGATGTGGCACATGAGGTAAGAGGAGGTCTCACCGTCGGAGAGGCGATGAAGAAGGTTTTCGGCGAGAACAAAGGACGTTCCGAAGGCGCTGTCGGAATACTCAGCAAAGGCCTCATCGACAGGAAGGAGCTTACAGAGCAGTCAGTCAAAGCGGCCATGATACCGCGAATGAGGGGATTATGATAATCATAAAGGACGAAACGGACACCAAAGAGGCGGAATCCTATGAAGGCGTCAGAATACTTCTACTGACCGGGAGCATCATCGACAGGAATGCTGCCAGCGCAGCGATCAAACTTAAGAATATCACCAAAGGAAAGATCGCAGTTGCAATTCTAGGTCATTCAGGGGAGAGTCTGAAGGAGGCTGACGCCACTTATTACCTGGACGACCCCGGTTTTGCAGATTCAGACTGCAGGGCATCAGGCAGGATCTTTGTGGCCCTCATCAAGAAAATATTCCCCTGCGACTACGTGGTCTGCGGTACCTCCTCAGATGAAGGGAGCCCCTCATCTCTTGCAGCCAGGATAGCCAGGGGATGCGATATGGAGATCGCGTTCAATGTTTCCGGCATCGACCGTTCAGATGACGGCACTCTGAGAATAATACAGAACGGCACGGCAGGAAGCGTCTCATGGAAGACTGTATTCTCTGCCTCTGAAGGGGAATGGCCCGAAGCAGCAACGGAAATGAGGGAGGGAAGGCGCCTGAACCGCATAGATATCGGACTGGGCGTATTCTCCGTGGGCGCCAAAGGCTCCAGGGTGCTTATCGCCAAGGAGGTGGGCTGAGATGTCCGAAGGATGCTCCGGCGGATCCTGCAGCACATGCCCTGGAAGCTCCAGCTCCGACAGCGGTGACCGCCTTCCGCCGGGCATGCTGGAACATTACGATCTGAACAAGGACACCCGGAAGGGAATCCTCACTTTCATTGAGACGAGGGGCGGGGCCATGGATGCCGCCGCGGCAGGGGTCCTGACCCTTGCCCGCGATATATCCGACGACAGAGTATTCGCGACGGCTTTCGGAGGCATCGAGATCAAAGGCCTCTTCAGGGAGATATTCTCCCTCGGAGTGGACACGCTGTATCACATGAGGTGCAGGGACCCGGCGTACCATTCCGTATCTTGGGCCTCGGCAATAATGGAAGTAGCTGAGAGGGTCAATGCCGCGATTCTTCTGTTCCCGGATACCGCGATCGGAGAGGAATTGGCGTCCCTGTGCGCCGCCGAGGCCGATGCAGGCATATGTGTCAGATGCAGGAATCTGCGCATAGAGGGCGGTATGATGGCTGCCGAAAAGGATCTCGGAGACGATACGATTGATATCAGATTCGTATCGCATCCGGCAGTGGTTATCCCGTCTTCAGACGGTCTCCCGACACCGGTATACGAATCGAACCGCAAGGGCACCGTGATAAACCGTCCCTACTCTCTGAAGGAGTAGATCATCCGACCAGCTGCTTGATCTTGGCGTAGACCTCATCGGCATGACCTTCGACCCTGACCTTAGGCCAAACAGCCTCCACCTTTCCGTCCTTGCCGACTATGTAGGTGGACCTGACGGTACCTTCCGTCTCCTTGCCGTACATCATCTTCTTGCCCCAGGCTCCCGCGGCCTTTATCAATTGAAGTTCCGGGTCGGAGAGGAGCTTGAATCTCAGCCCGTGCTTGTCCGCGAACTTCCTGTGGGATTCCGGCGAGTCCTTGCTCACACCTATTATCGGTATGTTCCTTACCATCAGCTTCTTGTATATCTCACTGAAGCCAATAGCCTCCTTCGTGCATCCCGGAGTATTGTCGCGGGGATAGAAGTACAGAACGAACATCACACCTTCCAGCATTGCCGAGTCGAATGTCTGTCCGTTCTCGTCCGGAAGGCTGAAGGCAGGGAATCTGTCACCCACATCCATCAGACCACCCCTCCTCCGCGGGCGTCTATGAACCATTGGAGGTCCAGCTCCATCATCATCACAGGATGTGTTATCTCGAATCCCTCTATGACCTCAGGGGAGACCTCTCCGAAGGATCCGATTCTTTTTCCTTTCACAATTACAGCTGCCCCCCGCCCGGGTATGAATGTCCTGTCAGTGCAATGTGCCAGCTCATATTCTGCGCCCATCTCTCTGAGCACAGCCTCAGTATAGGATTTTGACTCTGTGAATGATGACCTGGAATCCATTACCACTCCGCAGAGGTGCCTGCGCTTACTGCAGCCGGAGATGACATCCCCCACCTCGAATATCCTCTGAGGGAGATCCCTGCGCTTGTTGCGCCTGAGTATCCTCATAAGGCTTGGGAAGAGGGAGGCTCTCAGACAGGTATGATCCTCGGTTATGGGATTCATGATCATGACAAGGTCCTCCTCCTTGATCCCGGATATTCCGAACTCGTCCCTTTCGGAGCTCAGCGTAAGCGTTACCGCCTCTGTGAACCCCAGGCCCGTCATTATATCCCTCATCGACTCGGAGACAGCCGTTTCCGGCATGAGGGATCCGGTGGTCTGGGTCATTGAGTGCGATCCTCCGAATCCCTCGAAGCCGTACCCTATGGCCACATCCTCGTACAAATCCACCTTATGCATTATGTCCGGCCTGGTCGACGGAACCTCAACATATACCGCATCATCCTCCGCCATGGCATCCATGCCCATACGTCGGAGGGACTCCGCCATCTCCTTGGGGGATATGTCCTTTCCGAGGAAACGGGCGCATTCTGATGCGGATATGCTCCAAGAGGTCGGTGACAGGTCCGGGGACTGATACTCGGATTCGCCCACCATCGTGACTGCCCCTATGGACCCTCCTCTCTCGGCCATTGCTGTCACGACGATGTCGAGGGCGCTCTTCACAGCCCTGCCGTCGATACCGGTGACATCTATGAAAAGATTCTTTGTCTCTGTCGTTACCGTAGTAAGGGTTCCGTTTATCACCGGCGGGAAGGAGAGCACGTCGCCGTTAGCGTCCGTTATGATCGGATATCTGCTCTTCCCTTCCAGAAGATGGGCATAGGCTTTCCCCTTCTCATGCTTGGTCAGCACCTCCCCCAGATCCATCTCCTCATCGGATGCCAGGGGCACGAATCTTATATCTCCGGGATTCACAGCCCTGTAATCGAAGGGCGGGACCACTCTGTCAAGATCGTGAACACCGATCGCCAGCTTCGACCTCTTTCTGCCGATCGTCATATGAAGCTTCTCTTGAAGTTCCATCAGGGACCTTATGAAGGGATCGTCGATCTCTACGTCGAAAACTGCGGCACAAAGGATGATCGGTCTTACCTCCTTCACAGAGGGATCCACTCTCACACGGATATCCGTATCCTCGACCTCATACTCCTTCATTCCTGGCTCTATCCCTAAGAATGCCCTCATGGCCCGGGCTATGCCTTCAACGCAGTACATGTCAGGGCGATTGGGGAAGAATTCGACGGACATCTCATCCGAGCTCCCCTCCGTTCCATGCATGTCCGCGCCGATCATGGGTATTCTCTCGACGAGGACCTCTTTCGGCACCTCCTCCCCCAGAAGGGAGCACAGGTCGTTGTAGTCGAAATTGATCAGTGGCATACTACTGCCGTTATGGATGGTGGATATTAAGGACTTTCCAATTCGCAGCACAGAAGAATAGATAACGAAGCAAAAGAATTCGAATACCATGGGCATGAAAATCACTATGGTTCAGGCTAGGGGATTCGTGGACGATCCCATGACCAACTTCTTCAAAGCGAGGATGAGGGTCAACAATGTTGATTCTGATATCTTCGTCTACCCTGAGATGTATTGCAGCGGCTACGTATCCGACAGGAAACGCATGCAGCCAGACAAGACAACCAACATGGTGGTCAACAATATGAAGACCATTGCAGAGAAGCGCAACTGCGGTATCGTGTTCGGTGCACCCCGGATCATAGACGACAGGCTCTACAACTGCGTTCTGTTCGCCAGTGCGGACGGGATAGTCACGCACAAGAAGATCGTGCCCTCCACCGACGGTGTCTTCGACGAAACGGACGTGTTCGAATGGGGGGACACCACAACGATGTTCGAATTCAGAGGCCTGAAGATCGGGCTCTGCACAGGGCAGGAGCTGAAGACCCATACGATACCCAGACGTTATGCGGAGAACGACGCCGATATCGTGATCGCTGTGGCCGCATTCACGGAAGAGCAGATGGCAGGAGTGGAGAAGATCGCTGTGGCCCGTGCCGTGGAGAACAGGATCTATGTGGTGCTGGTTAACATGGTGGGAGAGGATTCCGGGAAGAAGATGGCTGGGAGGAGCATGTTCATATCCCCGGACGGAGAGATCGTCGAGAGATTCAGCGATTCCACCGATCTGAGGGAGATCCGTCTCGAGGATGATTTCCTGGATGCGGTGGCAGAACGCAAACTGACCCCGGAGCCGACACTCAAAGTTTAACGCCCAAGATCCTTGTGGGCGCTGCCCAGTTGCCCGGCCGCCTGAGCGGCCAAAGTGGACAGCTCACCGGCCAGAACCGTAGCGGCGACTATCTCGGCAAACTTCCTGGCCTTGCCGTCCCCTTTGCAGCCCATGATCTCCAGCGCTTCCGACTGTGCAGGGAGCCTTGTCCCGCCTCCGACGGTGCCGACCTCCACAGCCGGCATCCTTATCGCGATGTAAAGGTCACCTTCGACATCCTCGCAGGTGGTCATGCACAGACTGGCCTCCACCACGTGAGCGGGGTCCTGCCCAGTGGCTATGTATACGGCGGCGGCCATATTCGCCGCATGGGCATTGAATCCCATGCTGCCCGCCATGGCACTGCCGATAAGATTCTTCCTGATGTTCGTCTCTGTTATGGATGCGGCCGTGGTGTGAAGCTTCGACTCCACGAGAGCACCGGGTATGATCGCCTCGGCCAGGACTACTTTCCCGCGTCCGTTTATCGCATTTATCGCCGCTGGCTTCTTGTCGGTGCACATATTGCCTGAGACGGATACCATGACGGCCCCCGTCTCCTTCTCGATGAGCCTGCACACCGCCTCTGTTGCTATGGTCGCCATATTCATCCCCATGGCATCCCCTGTATCATAGGAGAATCTGAGGAAAAGGTTCCTGCCGTTGGGGAAGGGTTCTATTGTCAGGAGCTTGCCGTGCTTCGTGGTGGCGGAAACGGCATCATCTATCGTCTCGGAATTCTCGCATATCCAATTGACGACTTTCACGGAATGGTCTATGCCCTCGGTCCTGAAGACGGGGGCCCGGGTCATAGCGTCCGACAGCACCTTGGTCCTGGCTCCGCCCGATTCGGATATGACTGACATGCCCCTGGAGACAGAGGCTACCAAAGCACCCTCCGTGGTGGCCATGGGAACGAGGAACGGACCTCCCGCGTAGTCTCCCCTGATAACGACCGGGCCTGCGAATCCCAGAGGGACCTGGGTGACACCTATCATGTTCTCTATGTTCTTGGAGGCCATTTCCGGATCGAAGGAATAATCCCCTATCGCCTCCAGCTTCGTCTCCGTGAGATCAGATACCGCTTTGCGCCTGTCATCCACATCGGCGCGGCTGCGCCCTCTGTTCTTCAGCCCCTTTCGGTCGACCATGCAATCTCATGTTGCGAAGCGTAAATATAGGTTGCCTTCAAGATTCAGAGCTTCTTCTGCAGCTTCCCGTCCTTCTTCTTACGAACGACAGACGTTCCCTGCTTGGCCGCAAGGGTCTTGGCGTACTCATCCGCCTCTGCCTTGGTCTTGAATCGCTTCGTGGCTATGGGCGCACCTTCGGGCTTGACCTGCCATCCTCCGTCGGGATGAGTGGACACGACCTGCCTTCTCTTGCGTGAAGTCCCAGATTCCTCTTTCTCGGCTGGCTTCTTCTCAGTTTTAGGCTCTTCGGCTGCCATGGTATTTAAGTATATCGTAGTGAGCTTATTATGCTTCGCAAAGCTCCGCCTCACTGAGGCTGCTCTGCACAGGACACGGCCCTGTTCTTCAACAGAAGTATGTGAGCCGAGACCGCCGCTCCCACGACAGGAAGAACCAACAGAGCGATCTCGTTCCTCATTATGATGCCGGAGATTATCAGCATCGACCACAGGAATATCAGAGCGTACGCCTTCGTCCTGCGGGACACTCCCTTTCCTTCCCTGTAATTCTCTATGTACTCGCCGAAATAGCGGTTGCGGGTGATCCAACCATACATCCTGGGACTGCTGGTACTGAAGCACAGCGCCGCAACTATGACGAATGGGGTGGTAGGGAGTACCGGGAGCACAACCCCGATGCCCCCTATCACCATTGCGACGGACCCTGCCGCGACCAGCGCCGTACGTTTCGCCCTGTTCATACTGAGCTCGTCGCCTTCATGCGGTCCGCATGACTGAGCTTGGAGAGACGGATGACCTCCTCCATATTCAGGGACATGGCCTTGGCGATGCGCTGCCCATAGTCCTTGTCCGCTAGATAGCAGTGGGCCGCATGGCGATACTTTATGTTCTCTGTCACCGGCCCCATGTTCCTTGCAGTGTTCTCTATAAGAAGGGCCTTCTTCTCCTCGGTTATGAGGCGGTACAGATTCCCGGGCTGGTAGAAGCAGTCGTCAGTGGGGTCCTCCTTCGGCTCATAACGGTCCATATCTCCTTCCAGCGGCAGAGAGGGCTCTCTATGGTCTGGCTGGTCCAGCCACTCCCCGTAGCTGTTTGGCGTATAGGAGAGGACTGATCCGTAATTACCATCGACACGCATCTGGCCGTCGCGGTGGTATGCGTGAACCGGTACCTTTGGGGCATTTACAGGTATCAGATCATGATTCACACCGAGACGGTACCTCTGCGCATCCCCGTAGGAGAAGAGCCTTCCCTGGAGCAGCTTGTCGGGCGAGAGGCCTATTCCCGGGACTAGGTGGGCAGGGTTGAATGCTGCCTGCTCCACCTGAGCGAAATAATTATCAGGGTTGCGATTCAGCTCCATTACGCCGACCTCGATGCGGGGGTACTCCTTGTAGCTCCACACCTTTGTTATGTCGAAGGGATTCTCCCTGTGGTTCCTGGCCTGCTCCTCTGTCATTATCTGGAAATAGAGAGTCCACTTAGGGAATTCGCCCCTCTCTATCGCATTATAGAGATCGCTCTGGTGGCTCTCCCTGTCCTTTCCGACGACCTCCTCGGCTTCCTGGTCCGTCAGGTTCTTTATCCCCTGCTGGGTCCTAAAGTGGAACTTGACCCACACACGCTCCCCTTCTTCGTTGTAAAGGCTGAAGGTGTGGCTGCCGAAGCCGTGCATGTGGCGATAGCTTGCGGGAATGCCCCTGTCGGACATTACTATGGTGACCTGATGCAGGGCCTCAGGGAGAAGGGTCCAGAAGTCCCAGTTGCTCTGCATAGACCTCATGTTCGTCCTGGGGTCCCTCTTTATCGCATGATTGAGGTCCGGGAATCTCAGAGGGTCCCTTAGGAAGAACACTGGAGTGTTGTTCCCCACGAGATCCCAATTCCCGTCCTCGGTGTAGAACTTCACGGCGAATCCGCGTATATCTCTCTCAGCATCCGCGGCTCCCCTCTCCCCGGCAACGGTGGAGAACCTTACGAACACGTCCGTCTTCTTACCGATCTCGGAGAAAACCTTCGCCTTAGTGTACTAAGTGACGTCTTGCGTCACTGTGAATGTCCCGAAGGCACCCGACCCCTTGGCATGCATCCTTCTCTCGGGTATGACCTCCCGATCGAAATGGGCCATCTTCTCCAGGAACCATGCGTCCTGAAGCATCATCGGGCCTCTGGGCCCTGCGGTCAGAGCGTTGTCGTTGTCCGGAACGGGGGCTCCGTTCTTGCTTGTAAGAGGTCTCCTGTCATTCATGGATTCGGACCTCCTTATCCCTATAAAAAGAAATCACCAGAAGCTTCTGAATGGAAAATTATAACCCGTGGACGCTATATCTGGCAACATGGCGGATGAGGCTTACGAAGCGATGTCCAAAGCCAAGCGGCAAAGGGACAGCGGAAACATCAAAGGCGCAGTGGCCACACTGGAGTCCTATTTGGAGAAGGACCCGCACAACACAAAGCCCCGTCTGCTCCTGGCAGAGATCCTGGTGTACGGGTCCGACAGCAGATCCTATGGTATGATGCAGCTTGACATCATATTGGACCTGGAACCGGACAACCATGATGCCAGGAAAGCGCTCGTCACGGTACTGAAGGACAAGAGGAAGAACGTAGAAGAGTGTGACAAACATTACCGATACCTCGTTGAGCACTGTCCCGAGGATGCGGACCTCATGAACAGCTATGCGATATTCTGCAAGCTGCAGCTGGTTGACTTCGACAGGGCAGAGGAGTTCTATCTGAGAGCGATAGCCCTGGAACCGAGGAACTCCGACTGCAGGATGAATTACGCCTATCTTCTGGCCGGGGACATGGACCGGCCTGAGGATGCGAAGGAGCAGCTGGAGGCTATTCTCTCCTATGACCCTTCAGATACCAAAGCTCAGAAGGCGCTCATACAGCTCATGGAAAGACGTTTCAATCCCGACGGGACGCCGAAGAAGAAGCGCCGTTTCTTCAGAAGAAGATGATCTTCGTGTACTGGACACGATTTAACGCTGTAAATAAATAATAGCGAAGGGCATTCAGACGCTAGGTGAATCAGATGACTGCTAAGCAGCTTAAAGGAAGCAAGACAGAGAAGAATCTCATGGAGGCCTTCTCTGGAGAGAGTCAGGCCAGGACGAAATACACATACTACGCCTCTCAGGCCAAGAAGGAAGGCTACGAGCAGATCGCAGAGATATTCATGGAGACCGCCGAGAACGAGAAGGAGCACGCCAAGCTCTGGTTCAAGGAACTCCACGGCGGAGGAGTTCCCATGACCATCCAGAACCTGAAGGATGCTGCGGCCGGGGAGAACTATGAATGGACGACCATGTACTCAGATTTCGCCAAGGTCGCCAGGGAAGAGGGTTTCGTGGACATAGCCAAGGCCTTCGAGAGCGTCGGCAGCATCGAGAAGCTGCATGAGGAGAGATACCTGAAGCTCCTGAGCAACATCGAGAACGGACTTGTTTTCGAGAGGGACGAGGTTGTCATGTGGAAATGCCGCAACTGCGGGTACATACATGTGGCGAAGAAGGCCCCGAAGGAGTGCCCTGCCTGCAAGCACCCGCAGGCATACTTTGAAGTCAGGGCTCAGAACTGGTGAAACCTGTTTCCCACCTCATGGTGGGACCTATTCTCTTTTTATCCTGCATCAGCTTATGCATTGAACATGAAAACCATCGATGTGCCCGAAGTTGAAGCAAAGTTCGCCTACCTGGACCCCGAAGAGATGCGCTGCATGATCAACAACCTCATATGCCGCGACGGCGACTGCCGCAGGTGCAGCTTCGTATCCGACGGATCCCTGTCGTACCTCACCGACGCCATATGCAACGAGCTCGAGATCATAAGGTACCTCCTGGGCGAGGACTTCGATGACGAGGACGATGAATCGTCCTGTGGCTGCGGATGCAGCTGCGACAGCGACGACAAAGAGGACTGATCACTTCAGCCTTATTGTCTCCAAATTCAAAGGGGCCTTCGTCTCTATCCTGTATTTCTGATACAGGGAAGAGGCGAGGTCCATACATTTTCTATCCTCCCCGTGCCCGATTATGACCTTGGTGGGCCTGGGCTCCATGGTGGATATGTACTTCATCAGCTGTCTCCGGTCGGAGTGACCTGAAAAACCGTCCACTGTCTCGATGTTCATCTTTACGTCCAGTTTTATGTTCTTGCCTCTGTCGTGGACGGTGATGTCCTTCCTGCCGCGCTGGATCATCCTTCCGGTCGAACCTTCGCTCTGATATCCGACGAACAAGAGCCAATTCAACGGATTGTCTGCCCATTCCTTGAAGTACTCCATGACCGGCCCGCCGGTCATCATACCGCTGGTAGCGAGGACTATGCACGGATCGGGCGAATGGCATATCTCCTCCCTCATGGCAGAGGTCTCGACCCTGCGGAATATGGGGGATAGGAAGGGATTCTCATTCTGCTGGAATATCTGGGTCTTCAGGCTGCTGTTGAGGAACTCAGGATATGCCGTATGTATGGCCGTGGCCTCCCATATCATACCGTCCAGATAGACCGGCATCTGAGGCAGCCTTCCGGTGCGCATCATCTCCTCGATCACGAGCATCACCTCCTGGGACCTTCCCACGGCGAAGACAGGTATCAGCACCTTGCCGCCCTTCTCCGTGGCCTGCTGCAGGAGATCGTGCATCTCCTGGGATGCCTCCATACGGCTGGGCTGGTTGTCCTTCGCCCCCCCGTATGTGGATTCTATGACCAGGGATTCAAGGCGTATGAACTTGTTAACCGCTGGATTGAAGAGCCAGGTCTTCTCGAATTTATTGTCCCCCGAGAATGCGACGTTGTGGAATCCGTTGCCTATGTTGAAGTGGGCTATCGCGGATCCCAATATGTGCCCGGCATTGTGGAACGTCAGCCTCACATCAGGGGATATGTCGGTCGTCTTGTCGTAATTGATCGGTATCACGTGCAGTATCTCATTCCTGACGTGGGACGCCTCGTAGGGCGCCTTTTTCGCCTCACCGTAGACCAGCTTGATGAAATCCAGCTGTAGCATGGCCATCAGGTCCCTGGTGGGGGGTGTGCAGTAAACAGGGCCGTCGTATCCGTACTTGAAGAGCACGGGCAGGATCCCGCAGTGATCCATATGGGCATGGGTTATCACAACGGCATCTATCTCGCTGAGAGGCTGCATCTCCGGGACGTTGAAGTAGGGGAACCCGTCGCTGGATGGATCTATCCCGGAGTCTATGAGTATCCTGCTCTCCTTCGTCTGAAGAAGCGTCGCTGATCTGCCGACCTGCCTGAAGCCTCCGAGAGCTGTCATCCTGACGAACTGCTCCCCGGACTCCAGGGTGG
>JAQVOB010000065.1:0-3859 GCA_028702835.1 Candidatus Methanomethylophilaceae archaeon | reverse complement strand
CCCATGATGTCCGAGAATGTATGCGGGCTCGCCCGCATAGTAAGGTCCGTGATAACGCCGACATTCGAGAGCCAGGTCCTCTGGCACGAGAGGGATCTTTCCAATTCAAGCGCGGAGAGGTTCGCGCTGCCCCACGCCTTCGTACTTTTGGACGAGATGCTTTCGAAGATGGACTGGGTCTTCTCAGGACTGACCATAGACAGCAAGAGGATGCTCAGGAACATCGAATCTTCCCAGGGGCTCGTCATGGCCGAGGCCCTGATGATGAGGATGACCGACAAGGGCATGGGAAGGCAGGATGCCCATGAGCTGATACGGGAAGCCTCCATGGTCGCAATGGGCGACGGGAGGCAGCTAAGGGATGTCGTGATAGAGGTTATGGCATCCAGGAATCTCAAGTTCATGACGGAAGCTGAGATAAGGGATGCGATGGACCCGTCGAAGTATACCGGCGGTGCTGCGGAGATCGTCGACAGGACCGTCTCGGATGTGGAAAGTGCATTGAGGAGGAAGGTCTGAAGATGGAATCCGCCAAGAAGGCCAAAGTGATCGCGGCCGCAGTTATAGGCGGTATTCTCGGAGCGGCCATGGGTGTTTTCCTGTACTTCTCGGCAGATATGCCTGCGGCCTTCGTTCTGGTACCGCTGGGCATGCTCCTGGGCGGGGCCCAGGCTTATATGATGCCGGAGAAGGATTAGAGCAGTTTCTTTCCTGCGCCATCACCGGGCTTGACGGAGTAGACTTCTTTCACCTTCAGCTTGATCAGGCTCTTGGCAGGGTAAGTCTCCTTCTTGGCATGAGCGATCCCCACAGCCTTCTCATAATCCTTCCCGGACGTTTCGACTTCCGCATCGCATTTTATCTGGATGGGAGTACCCGATTGGCTCAGGGCGGAGAATGAGAGCTTCGGATTCTCCTTCAGGTTCCTGATGGTCTTGTCCATATAATTATCTACGAGCCAGAAGGTTTCCTTGTCCTCCTGAAGGAACAGCATCCCGACAGGCACAACATTAGGCACTCCGGCCTTGGATGCGGTGGCAACCATGAATATCCTGGTCTCTGACAGCGTTACGATCATCTCTTCGGTCAATTTCACCATTTATATCCCTGCGATTGTACTGCCGTGCAGAGTATAATTATATGTTCTTCATGCCGAGCAGACGTGCCGAATTTGCTAAGGCGATCATCGATATCCCGACGTCCGCGAAAACGGCAGCCCACATCCCTACGAGACCGAACATCGCAAGTGCCAGCACAGAGAATTTAACACCAAGTATGAAGATTATGTTGCCTCTCACGATCTGCATTGTCTTCTTCGATATCCTGATTGCCGAAGCTATCTTGGAAAGGTCGTCGTCCATTATCACGATATCGGCAGCCTCGATGGCGGCGCCTGAGCCGGCAACGCCCATAGCTATGCCCGTATCCGCTCTTGTGAGGGAAGGCGCATCGTTTATACCGTCCCCGACGAAGATCGTGCTGCCTGAGCTGCCGCCCATGATATTTTCGAGCTCTCGGATCTTACCGTCCGGCAGAAGTCCCGCACGTACATCCTCTATGCCCACTGCATCTCCCACCGCTCTGCTTACCGCAAGATTGTCCCCTGTGAGCATCGCCATACGTATGATGCCGGCGGCTCTGAGCTCTGAGACGGCTCCGGCGGTCCCCTTCTTGACAGTGTCAGTGACGATTATATGCCCTATGTACTCCCGGTCCACCGCCACATGGACGTTGGTCCCGTCCCTTTCATCGGCGCAGAAGCCTGTGCCTATCTCCCCCATAAGGGAGCAGTTCCCTGCATGGACGGTCCTTCCGTTGACCCCGGCCACTATGCCCCGCCCTGCAAGGTTCTCCATATACTCCACCTCCCCCGGGCTGATATCCTTCCCGTACTCGGCCCTGATGGTCTCCGACAGAGGATGGTCGGAGTACAGCTCTGCCTTGGCGGCCATCTCCAGGACGTATCCTTCCTCTGCGCCCACAGCGTGCACGGTATCGACCGAGAATCTCCCCTCGGTCAGCGTACCGGTCTTGTCGAACACGACCGTATCCGCGCCGGACAACACCTCCAGGTAGTTCCCGCCTTTGATCATTATCCCGGACTTGGATGCGCGCCCTATCCCGCTGAAGAAGGCCATGGGAACGGAGATCACCAAGGCGCAGGGGCAGGAGACCACAAGGAACGTAAGAGCTCTGTATAGCCAGACCTCCCATTGCCCCGTGATGAGGGTGGGAACCACGGCAAGGGCTATGGCGGAAGCCACAACCGCAGGCGTGTAGTATCTGGAGAATCTTGTTATGAACTTCTCAGTGTGCGCTTTCTTGGAAGCCGCATCCTCCACCAGATCCATTACCTTTGTTGCCGTTGATTCGGAGTAAACGGCGGTCACTCTGATCCTTATCATATTGGTGAGATTCACGGAACCGCTGAGGACCGTATCCCCGGGACTCATGTCCCGGGGAGCGGATTCTCCTGTGAGGGCCCTCATATCAAGTGACGTACCGCCTTCTATGATGGTCCCGTCCAAAGGTATGCGCTCCCCTGGCTTGATGACGATCACATCTCCGACGGATACGGTATTCGGGTCCACGGCCTCGATCGTTTCGTTCGTTTCAAGGTTAGCATAATCCTGCTGAAGGTCCATAAGGTCAGATATCGATTCTCTGGCTCTTTCCACGGCACGATTCTCGAATATCTCCCCGACAACGTAGAATATCATTACGGCGACGCCTTCGGGGTATTCCCCGATGAGAACGGCTCCCGTGCTGGCCACTGTCATGAGGAACCGCTCGTCCAGGAATCTCATTCTCGCTATGTTGGAGAATGCCCCCAAGACCACATCGTATCCCACTATCGCATATGCCGCAAGCAGAAGTGCGGTGAAAAGCTCCGGAGGAGGCCATCCCAGGTAGTGCCCCAAGGTGCCGGTCACGAACAGCGGAAGAGCAGCGGCGAGTCTCAGGATCTTCTTGCCCATATCCTACCTTCTTTTCACTGAAGCCTTAGGCTCTATCCTTCTTACTATAAGCTCGGTCTCGGCGGTTATACGCTCCATGTCCTCTTCGGGGGCCTCGATTGTGAGCTTCTTGGTCATGAACGCCATATTCGCGGATTCGCATCCGATGATCCTGCCCACGCCCTCCTCTATCTCGGCGGCACATTTTGCGCAGCAGAGCCCCTCTACTGTGAACGCCTGCCTCATATCACCCCTCCCGGATATGTTCTGTTGCCGTTCTGACAACAGTCCTCACGTGATCGTCGCTCAGAGAGTAGAATATGGATTTGCCGTCCCTGCGTGACCTCACAAGATTCCCGCTTCTCAGTACCCTCAGCTGATGGGAGATCGCCGATTGGGTCATCCCCAATGCTTCGCTGATGTCACATACGCACATCTCTCCGGTGCCCAGGGCTAAGAGTATCCTGATCCGGGTGCTGTCGCTGAAGAGCCTGAAGAAATCAGATATGGCCTGCATCTCGCCCTCGTTCTCGATTGCAGCCCTCGCCTTCTCTATGGAAAGGGGGTGGGGCGGGCAGCCTTCGTGCACAGTGTGCAAGTCTTTGTTTTTCATATGAACATATGTTCAATTGTTTGATTATATTAATATCTGTCGTAATGCTGCCATGGATTTGGTTCGGGTCCGCAGCCCCGCCCTTCCGATTCGAATAAATATGAATTGATTGTGGGACTGATTGTGAAGGATCCGGCGGACGGCGGCAGCACGGTAGAGGAATTGACACCGTACTCCAAGAAGTGGTTGTACATTTGGCTGATGTTCTTTACCCTAATCCTTGCGTATTTCTTCGTTTACTTCCACAGGGTTTCCGTCAACGTCGTCGGCGGTGACATCATAAACGAGC
>JAQVOB010000001.1:0-56533 GCA_028702835.1 Candidatus Methanomethylophilaceae archaeon | reverse complement strand
CCGGCAAGGAATTCGAGGTCACTCTACTAACGACCCTGGACGATTCAGCGATGGAACGCATCAGAGAATGCGGCTCGAAATGTGTTATCCTTTCTGATCTGGGCGCATCCTACATCCCGGAACTTGAGAGTCTGGGCAAAGACGTGGTTGTTCTGGACCATCACGTGCCCTCGGCAGATTCTGATTCAGTATTCTATGCGAACCCCCATCTCGTAGGGATAGACGGCATGACCGGGGGCTGCGGTGCCACCATGTCATTCCTTTTCTCCCTGCAAATGGACGATAAGAACTGGGACCTTGTGCAGATCGCCTTCGCAGGCATAACGGGCGACAGACAGCACATCAACGGCGTCAGTGATCTGAACATTCTTCTGCTGAATGGCGCCGTGAAGAGAGGGCTCATAAGAACATCATCGGGATCCCTGATTCCCCCGGGACCTCTTTCGAGGTCCCTTTATCTTTCCACAGACCCCTATATAAGAGGAGTCAGCGGCGACACCGAGGGGTCCCAGCGGATACTGGCGGATGCTGGTGTGCCCAACGACGCCCTATCCTCAGATCTCAGTGCGGATGATGGCAGAAGGCTGTCCTCACTGATTGCGATTAAGCTCGCCGTGCAGGGAGTCAGTGTTCAGACCATGCAGGAGATCTCCAGAACAAGGTACCATCTCACAGACTGGGACATGGATGCTGAGACCATGGCGGATCTTTTCAACGCATGCGGCAGACTTGGCATGGGAGGCATATCCGTAGGATTGTGCCTTGGTAGCGAAGACTGCCTTCAGAAGGCCGTGTCTGCGAACGACGATTACAAGAAGAAGATAGTCTCCGCCGTGACCTCTCTGGATTCCAGAGGGCTCATCCAGAAGGAGAACATACAATACTTCAGCAGCACTGAGTCCGGATTCACCGGCATAGTCTGCGGTGCCGCAATGCAGTTCATAGGCGATTCCGGGAAGCCCACAGTGGGCGTGAACTGCTCAGAGGAGATCGCAAAGGCCTCCGCAAGGGGCACTTGGGCGCAGTTGGACATGGGGGTTGACCTGTCAGTCGCCATGAGAGCTGCCGCCGAGTCTGTAGGCGGCAACGGAGGAGGGCACAGGATAGCCAGCGGCGCATCGTTCAAGTCTGAGAAGAAGGACCTGTTCCTGGACAGCCTGGATCAGATCGTGGGCGATCAGATCAGGACCGCCACGTAACCTGGACCTCGTCGGTCCTGAATCTCTGCTCTATCTCTGTATCGGCAATTGTCATCCTGATCCCCGAGGAGTACATTAGATCCCCCAGCCATGCGATCATCGCGCCGTTATCGACACACAGCCTGCGATCGGGAACGAACATCCTGGCACCTCTCTCTTCGGCCATTATCGACAGCATCTCCCTCAAACGGGCGTTCTGCGCCACACCCCCTCCCAAGAGGACCTCGTCCTTCCCCACATGGGCCATGGCCCTTTCCGTGACCTCGGTCAACATGGCGAAGCAGGTCTCCTGCACAGAGAACGCTATGTCTTCCAAAGATGCTCCTTTCCTTCTCTGCTCCAGGGCAGCCGTCATTATTCCTGAGAAAGAGACGTCCATCCCTTTCACAGAATAGGGCAGATCCAACAACCTCTCGCCCTTGGCAGCAAGCTTCTCTATCGTCGGGCCTGCGTAATATCCGAGACCCAGTTCCCTTCCGAGCTTATCAAGCATATTCCCAATTCCAACGTCCAGCGTCTCTCCGAATATGCGGTATCTGCCATTGGAGAAGGCGATCACCTGGGTATTGCCTCCTGATGCGTAAAGAAGGACCGGGTCCCGGCAGTCGGTGACGGCTCTGCCTATCTCAACGTGGGCTATGCAATGGTTCACGCCTACTATAGGGACATCCAATTTCACGGAGAGCGCCCTGGCCGCAGTGGCAGCCACCCTGAGGCACGGCCCGAGGCCGGGACCCTTGGAAAAGGATATCAGGTCGATGTCCCCGAAGGATACGCCTGCGGATGAGAGCGCCTTCTGGATGACCTCAGCTACCTTATCCGCATGGTGATTGGCCGCCTCTCTTGGATGGAGTCCCCCCTCCTCGGGCCTGAACATATCCAATTCGTTGGCCAGGACCTTCTTCCCTGTATCCGTTACACCTACTCCCAGAGTGTGGGCGGTCCCCTCTATCCCCAAAGTTATCATTTGTGTCCGGCAAGCTCCTGCAGCTTCTTGAGAACGGGAGAGCCGTCCTCGGCCACTATGGAATCATCTACCACCAGCACGGGGAATCCTTTGTCGAGGACCTCATAGAACGCTCCCTCGGCCAGACCGTCCGCGGTGTCCACATTGTAGTACTCCACTTCCAGCCCCTTAGGCATCCTCTCTTTCACGAAGTCGCATTTCCCGCAATCATTCTTGGTGAACAGTTTGATCTCCGTCATTGACCCGTGGATAGTATCCCCGATTAAAATCTTCTCTGAGGCCCCTGAATTTTGGTGGCTGGGGCTTTTGCGTAAAAACATATAAAAGTGGGGAGCGTATCTCCGCAATACCGGGCTCGTGGTCTAGGGGTTATGACGTCGCATTGACATTGCGGAGGTCGCCGGTTCAAATCCGGCCGGGCCCACCATCCTCTTGGAAACAAGAGGGATGATATTTCTTTAGGTCGCTTCAGCATACGTAAGGATACATGGCGACAGTGACCGTTGATATGAGATTCTGCGAGAGGAAGAGCAGGATCACAGTAACTCTAAGGGATGACGGAGACCTGGATCTGCACATAGATACAGACTGCGACAGTGTGAGAGCGTACTGCTTGAATCTTGGCAGCATCATAACCATTGAAGACGTGACAGACAAGGAGAACAGCAGAATCCTCGATCCCAAGATCACAGAGCCTCTTACAATGACGTGCATGACGCCATTGGGGATAATCAACGCTGCGTGGCTGGAACTGGGGATGCTGTCCAGATCCCGGGCCGATAAGGTGGGGGAGAACACCATGGTCTTCCATCCGGAGAAATAACGAATCGTGTGTGTGCCGTTTTTGTACTTGTAATTGGATTTCAAACGGATAACCATGGGAACTGTTCTGGTTGACATGAAATTCTGCGATAAGAAGCACAAAATCAAGGTTACCGCAAAAGAGGACGGCAATCTGAGGGTCCATATAGCGACCAACTGCGACCATGTCAAGGAATACTACAAAAATCTGGGGGACAGCCTCACTATAGGGGATGTAACCAACCGGGAAGGGAGCAGAGTGTTCGACCCGAAGGTCTGCTTCCCGTGCACCATAACATGCCTGGTGCCCTCAGGCGTCGTCTCGGCAGCATGGCTGGAGTTGGGGATGCTTTCAAAATCCAGAGCAGAGCAGATAGGATCGAACTGCGTTGTCTTCACCGGAGTCGGCGATGACTGATGCGAAGTGCCTATGGCTGGCTAAAGACGGCAGGTGCGCCTGCTGTAAGGCCAAGAGGATCAGATTGGATGTTCTCAAGCTCGAGAATTACGAGATGTGCGACCCTGAGCACGATTATCCTACATGCGAATTCTTCAAGGAGCTGCCTCCCCCAAAGAAGTGATGACAGTGAACGAGGAAGAATGGCTGGCGGAGCTGGAATCGGATCTGCGGAAGAAGAAGGACAGATCGGATACTCTAGATGAGCTTTTCCAGCTGACATTCCTCGGGGAGCCCGAGATGAGGAAGAAAGCGGCCTGGTGCGTTGCGAAAATGGGACAGAACAAAGTCCCGGACACAAGGATCGTTGATATACTCATACCCCTCACGAGGGATCCGGACCCGGAGATCAGAGAGAGCGTGGCATGGGGTTTGGGAGAGGTCGCCGGTGCCGGAATAGGGGATGGGAGGTGCATATCCTCGCTCAAGATCCTTGCGAACGACGATAACAGGGACGTGAGGGGCATGGCCGCCTGGGCAACGGGCAGACTCAGGAACAAGCTCTCCCTGACAGACCCGGAACTGGACGATATGATGAAAAGGCTGCTGGACGACAAATCCGCATATGTGGTTGCTTCGGCCAGGTTCGCCCTGGGACTTGAATGATGCTCAAGAATGGTGGGCCCGGCCGGATTTGAACCGGCGATCTTCGCCTTGTAAGGGCAACGTCATAACCCCTAGACCACGGGCCCGTCTCCGTCTTGATGATTGAAGGATTATAAAAACATGACACACCTGATTCGATACAGGCTCTGGATAAGGGTCGTGTTATGACCTGAACCATCATTAAAATAGTAGAAGCTGATTTTCGAAGAGCTTGCGACTATAGTCTAGTGGTTAGGACAGTGGCTTCCCAAGCCTCTAACCCGGGTTCAAATCCCGGTGGTCGCACTTACATCTTCAATATAGTTTTATGGCTGTTCGCATTTAACTATGGCAGGGCGGTATCTTGCTGGAAATAGATTGTTCTAAAGGCGAAGGCGGCGGCCAAATGGTGCGCACCTCCGTGGCCATGTCCACTCTTACCGGCAAAGAGGTTCACCTGACCAGGATAAGGGAGAACAGACCCACGAACGGGCTCTCTCGGCAGCATTGCACAGCGATCAACGCCGTGGCTGAAATGACTGGGTCTGTGGCCATCGGGAACTCCCCCGGATCGAGAGAGCTGACATTCAAACCCGGCAACGATATGAGATACAGCCTGAACACGGATGTCGGCAGCGCCGGAAGCGTCAGCCTCGTGCTTCAGGCCATGCTCTTAGCAGGCAGCAGGACGGACAAACCCCTCAGGATAGATATAACCGGAGGGACGAATGTCATGTGGGCGCCGCCGATCGACACTTACAACCAGGTCCTCTTCCCGCTTATGGAGCGGATGGGAATAAAGGTGAACGCTGAGATCCTGGAAAGAGGATTCTTCCCGGAAGGCGGCGGAAGAGTGTCAGCTATACTGGACCCGGTCAGGAAGATAAACCCTCTGAAACTGCCAGATCTGGGAAAACTGAAGAGAATACGCGGCATATGCTTCATCCAGAACCTTCCGGATTGGATAACGAAACAGCTCATCAGCGGGTGCAAGAAGCCTCTGGAGCCCTTCGGAGGCGCAGAGATAGAGACTGAGCGGACCACAGGCATATCAAAAGGTGCAGGCCTATGCCTTGTGGCCGAATATGAGAAGGGATTCCTTGGAAGCAACGTGATAACTGCACGCGGACGCTCCCCGAAGGACGCAGGCACGGACGCCGCCAACGATCTCATAAGAGAGATGGAATCCGGGGCCACCCTGGATGTTAACACTGCGGACCAGCTGCTGCCTTATATGGCCATGGCCGACGGGGACAGCGTGTTCTCTGTTTCCAGGATAAGCAGGCACCTATTGAGCCAGATGGACACTTTAGAGGACTTCCTCGATGTGAGCTTCGGAGTGGAGAGGAAAGAGAGCGTCTACAATTTCACAGTTAGCCCGGAGAGAAGGATATGAGACCTTTCATTCATGTGAACTGCGCCATGTCGGCGGACGGGAAAATAGCAGGTCCCGACAGGAAACAGATGAGGATATCCTCAGACGAGGATATAGCCAGAGTGCGGGATTTGAGAAAAGAGTACGACTCCATACTGGTGGGAGTCGGGACCGTGATATCCGACAATCCGCATCTGACCGTTAAGGGCCTCGGCTACGATGACAATCCCATACGGGTGATCATCGATCCTCACGGAAGGACGCCGGACGATGCGCTGGTTCTCGATGAGAGAGCACCCACGGTAATGGTCACCTCGTCATCCTGCGACAGAGAATGGGATGCAGAAGAGATCTTGAGGGCGGGGGACCCTTTGGACCTCAACTTGATGCTGGAAGCTCTTGATGAAATGGGAATAGACAGCATATTGGTGGAAGGTGGCGGGGAGACCATCGCCGGATTCTTCAGGGCGGGCCTTGTAGACAAGTACACTGTGTTCGTAGGGCCGTGCATGATAGGTGGCAGGACCTCACCCACGCCGGCGGACGGGGATGACCCCATAATGAAGAAGATGACACTGGAGTGCGCCGAAGTCCTCGGGAACGGGGTGTTGCTGACCTTCACTCTTTGAGCTCTATTATGAATTTGTAATAGTTGTTGTCAGCACCGAACGTCTCGCTCTTCGTTATGATGTAGGTCCTTCTCATAGTCTCGGATAAGACCTTCTTGAAGAGGCCGTGGCTGAACTGGGCTATGGAGTCTATCTTGAATGGATATGTCTCCGTGTCCCGGATTATGATGGTCAAAGGAAGGAATGTGTAGATGCAGACCTCCCCCATCCCGTTCTTCTCGTAGAAGTCCTGAACATAGGATATCACATCCTCCAACTTGCCGGGCGGAATCTCTGATGCCATTCTCACCGCCATGGCCTCGCCTATCTTCTCCATAGCAGGACCTATGTGCATCCCATAAGCCTCGCACTCCACCAGGAGAGTGCGCAGTAGTGTCTTGTAATATGCCTCCGGTGCACATTTGACCGTTTCGTCAACCATGTCGTAGAATACGCTTATCCCTTCCTTCGATGCATCGGTTGAGTATGCGACCTTGGTGGACGATACGGAGAATATCTTCCTCCTGCTGTCATTCGGGTCTGGCTGGGACTTTATCAGGCCCCTCGAGACAAGAGAATCCAAATGCACGGATAACGTGGACTGCGCTTTACCTGTCGCCTCTGATATCTCTGACGACGACATATTCCTATCAGAAAGATTCTGTAAGATGCTCTGGTGCAGAGGCTCGGAAACCTGCACCAGCTCCGGTTTCCCGTTCACAACGGTCGAGTAGATATCAAAACCGGAGTGGGACATGTTGCTTTTCGACACAGCCAACATACTCATTCGCCAAGTTATAAAGATTGCCGACGCTCGCAAACGATATCAATTAATCGTAAGAAGGCTGTCAACATCAGGGTTTGCGAATGAAGGCGAAAACGGAGAACGGCGTAAGGGACGTGAAAGCTGTCTGGTTCGAAGAAGGCAGAGTCGTCATGATCGATCAGAGAAAGCTGCCGAGAGAATTGAAGTTCGTCTCCTTTGACAACTATCAGGATGTTGCCGAATCCATCAGCAATATGACCACAAGAGGAGCGCCTTCGATCGGTGCAACTGCGGCCTACGGGATGTGCTTGGCCGCCCTTAAAGGGAACGACCTCGAAAAAGCTGCGGCGTTCATAAAGGCAGCAAGACCGACCGCCTATGATCTCTTCTATGCCGTGGACCATATGACCGACGCTCTGGAGAGGGGCGCAGACCCGATCGAAGCAGCAGATGCCTATGCGCAGACGATCATCGACAAATGCCTGGCGATAGGACGGCACGGCGAGCCGCTCATAAAAGAAGGGGCGAAAGTGATGACCCATTGCAACGCCGGGGCCCTGGCAACGGTGGATGTAGGCACCGCCCTCGCACCCATCAGAGCTGCTCATGAAGGAGGGAAGCACTTTTTCGTCTACGTTTCGGAGACAAGACCGCGCCTTCAGGGAATGCAGCTGACCTCCTGGGAGCTTCTGCAGGAGGACATAGATCACGCCATAATACCTGACGGAGCTTCCGGTCACTTCCTGAGGGACGGTGTCGATCTCGTCATACTGGGAGCTGACCGTATAGCGGCCAACGGGGACTTCGCCAACAAGATAGGGACCTTCGAGAAGGCGGTTCTGGCAAAGGAGCTTGGAGTTCCATTCTACGTTGCGGCGCCCATATCAACATTCGACTTCAGTACCCGCCGCGGAGAGGATATAAAGATCGAGTACCGCCCCCAAGACGAGATAACCATGGTATCCGGGATCAGGATAGCACCTGAGGGGGCGAAGGCCCTGAATCCGTCATTTGACATGACACCGGCAAAATATGTTACCGGATTCATAACCGAGATGGGGATACTGAAACCGAATGAGATACGGAAGGTGCTGGGATGAATGATCCTGACGGGAGAATCGAACTGGTCCGCATATGCAGGATGCTATACGAGAGAAAGCTCACTGTCTCAGCCGGCGGGAATGTAAGCGTGAGATTGAACGACGGCACTTTCCTCATAACCCCCTCCGGCAAGAACAAGGGTCTTCTGACCGAGAAGGAGATAGTAAGGATAGATAAGAACGGAGAACCCCTTGACGGCGGAAAACCCTCAATAGAAAGATTCTTCCATCTGGCTCTTTACGATTCCAACCCTTCCGTTAATGCGGTGATCCACTGCCATCCTTTGTACTGCACAGCCTTGGCCGTCAGAGGGGAGAAGGTGGACTGCAGCCTCACGCCCGAGGGCGTCATACTTCTAGGGGAGGTGCCAATGGTCGGATACCACACCCCCGGTTCTGCAGAGCTTGTAGATGCAATAAGGGAAAAGCACTCCCATATGGCCATGACTATGGCCCGCCACGGCGCACTGACACAGGGCAGGGACCTCATCGAAGCATACAACCGCATGGAAGAACTAGAGTTCCAGGCCAATCTGCAGGTCCTCACTCCGGAGGCGGGAAGATTGTCCGAAGCAGAGATCAAAAGGATAACGGGCGATGCACCATGATACTCGTGACGAAATGGTTCGGAGTGTTCCTTTGCGATGGGAACAGGATACTGGATAAACGCCTGATGCCAAAGGATGCAGATACTATATCTGAGAAGCTGGCGATAATGCAGAGAGGAGGCCTTCTGCCTGAAGAGAGGGATCTGGCACAAGGTCGCGAGAAATTGGAGGTCTCGGAAAGGAGACAGTCTGAGCTCGGAAAGCCCGTTTTCTTCGATTCCTCTTTCATAAAGGCGGAAGCCTTCGGATTCCCCCCAGATCTTATGCACGAGGCTATGATGGGCCTTGCGAGGCTGAGGACATCCGAGCCGATCCCGCGGGACAGGAACCTCGTACAGGCGATAAGGAGCCTGGATGATCTGATCGAGACAGCAAACCTGATGAGCGAAAGGCTGCACGAATGGTACGGCATGCATTTCCCAGAGCTTGCGGACTATGCCAAGGATGAACGATATGCCAGAGCCATAAGTGACTATGGTGACAGGGAATCAGTCATATCCGCGCTGGAATTGGACATAGAGTCCATAGGCTCAGATATGGACCCGGAGGACCTTGTGGCCGTGAGGGATCTTGCCGGGACTCTGTGCTCCGTATACATGAGCAAAGAGAGAACAGAGGATTACATCTCCGATATCGTAGAGATATCGTGTCCCAACATGTGCGCGTTGCTGGGCGGCCCGCTGTCCGCAAGACTGATCTCCCTGGCCGGAGGACTTGGAAGACTTGCATCGCTGCCGTCCTCGACAGTGCAGCTAATGGGTGCGGAGAAGGCCATGTTCAGGCACCTCAAGTCCGGGAAACGGCCACCCAAGCACGGAGTGCTCTATCAGCACCCTTCCGTGCACACTGCTCCCTTTTGGCAAAGGGGGAAAATAGCCAGGTCGCTTGCAGGCAAAGCGCTCATCGCAGCGAAGATAGACAATTGCGGCGGGGAGTACAGAGGGGATCTGCTCGTAAGCGAATTCGAGACCAGGCTGGCAGACATTAAACGCAGATATCCGGAACCGCCTAAGAGGGCCGTGCCCAAAAGGGGAAGTGTAAAGGGGGCGACAAAGTCCCAGGGCGGGCGCAGAACCGATCGGTTCTCCAAGAAATAATTATAAGCTTGATGTCAATAGGGCACGCGATGGACGGGAGCTATCCCGATCTAAATAAGAGTCAAGAGGAAATCATATGGCCGGTGGAGATTGGGAAGCAAAAGAGATAAGGGAACTGAAGATCGGAAGGTACGTCAACATCGATGACGAACCTTGTAAAATAATCTCAATATCTACGTCCAAGCCCGGAAAGCACGGGTCCGCCAAGGCCAACATCGATGCCGTGAGCATTTTCACCGGTTCCAAAAAATCCCTTGTTGGTCCTGTCAGCACCAAAGTACAGGTCCCTATCATCGACAAGAGGAAGGGACAGGTCCTCGCCATACACGGCGACGAAGTCCAGATCATGGACCTGGAGACCTTCGAGACATTCAGCATGGCCATCAACGCAGACCACGAGTCCGTTCTGGAAGAGGGCGGCGAGATAATGTATCTCGTGGCCATGGACAGAATGAAGCTGATGTGAGATGCCTCAGGGTACATCTTTCGCAGATGCCGACGCATCCTACAACGATGCGGATTTCTGCCTATACGGCATACCCTTCGACAGAACCGCCAGTTTCAGGGCCGGTGCAAGGGAGGCACCTGCCGCCATAAGGCGCGCATCATACAATTTTGAGAGGACCCATTACGAGCACGGCAGCTACGATGCCGCTTTGCACGACTACGGGGACTGCGACGATTTCCTGCTCCCCGGGGATATGATGGATGAGGTCGGGTTCGTCATGGGCCCGGCCATAAGGGACGGCAAATTCACGATAGCCATGGGCGGCGAGCATTCCGTGAACATACCGATTATTCGCTGCTTCAAGGAGAAGAGCATAGCCCTGATATCCATCGATGCCCATCTGGACTCCAGGGACGAATATCTCGGGTGCAGGGAGAGCCACGCCTGCATAACGCGCAGAGCGGCCGAGCATCTGGGCCTGGATAACGTTTTCGTTCTGGGTGTCAGGTCCGTTTCCGAAGAGGAACTGGACAGGGATGACCCGATCAGATTCATAGATTCATACGAGATAATGGAATCCGGGATCGAGAAGGCTGTCAAGAAGGCCATGGAAAGCGTAAGATGCGACGGCATCTATCTGACTCTGGACATAGACGGCATCGATCCGGCTTACGCTCCCGGTACCGGCACGCCGGAACCTTTCGGTCTGACGCCGATGGATGTCAAGAAGGCCATAAACCTGCTGGGAGACCGCTTAGTGGGATTCGATGTCACGGAGGTCTGTCCTCCCGCCGATCCCAGCGGTACGACGTCCGTGCTTGCGGCCAGGATGATCAAGGAAGTTATAGCGGTCAGGTCTTGTAGGAATTGAGGAAATCCTTCACTATGTCCTCATAGTAGGCCCCTCTCTTCTCTGCCGTCTCCGTATCCTTCGCTTCGGAGTATATCCTGAATATCTGCTCTGTGCCAGAAGGTCTGAGAAGAACCCATCCGTCAGGATAGATTATCTTGAGTCCGTCTGTAGAATCCGTGGTCCTGGCGGCATTGAGTTTCTTCAGATGCTCCATGAGATCTTCCCTCATCCCCGCAGGGCACTCCAATTTCCTCTTGTCAGTGAAATAAGCGGGCAGCGAATCGATCCTTTCTTGCAGGGAGCCTTTATTGGCTATGTACTCCAGCATCTTGGCTGCGGTCATAGCACCGTCTCTGCAGTACTGCATCTCGGGGAATATCAGCCCACCGTTCTCCTCGCCTCCGAAGATCGCATCCGTATCGATCATCTTCCTGGCGACCACCGGGGACCCGACGGCTGTGTATATCACCTCTCCGCCCGCCTTGACCACAACATCCTCTACCATGGAGGAGGAGCTTACGGGAGTGACTATCTTACCTCCCCTTTTTTTGGAAACGGCCATCTCCGCCATAAGTGCCAGGCTCTTGTCTCCGCTGATGAATTCCCCTTTTTCGGTTATGAACACGGTTCTGTCCGCGTCCCCGTCGTGAGCTATTCCTATGTCGGCTTTCGTGTACTTTGTTGTCTCTATCAAAGTCGCAAGGTTATTCTCAGTGGGCTCGCTGGGATGACCCGGGAACTCACCCTGAGGATTGGCGTTGAGGGTTATCGCCCTCACATTCAGCTTGCTAAGCAACAGAGGTGCAGTGTAATAAGATGCTCCGTTGGCGCAATCCAGCACCGCGACCAGGTTGGCAGCCCTTATCGTCTCCGAGTCGACCAGGGACACTACCGCATCAACATAAGAATCGGCGGCTCCCAGGACTTCATCTTTCGTACCGACTTCGCTCCAGGGCTTGCAGGGGGCGTCCTCTTCGTATTTCTTCTCGATCTGCTCCTCATCGGAACGATGCAGCTCCGTACCATCAGGAGCGATGCATTTTATGCCGTTGAACTCGGGAGGATTGTGAGAAGCTGTTATCATCACCCCTCCGGAAACATGATCATGGGTCTTCACGAAGTACTGTATTGCCGGAGTAGGTATCACTCCCAGATCGAGCACTCTGCACCCCACAGCCATAAGCCCTGCTGATACCGCAGATTTTATCATATCCCCGGATACCCTGGTATCCGAGGCTATGGCCACGGTACCTCCAAAGAATTCACCTATTGCTTTGCCCAGTCGAAGACCCAACTCCGATGTCATATCGTCGTTGATGACTCCGCGCACACCGTTGGTGCCGAACAACCGTTTAGCCATGTTATGCCCCTCTGGCTATCATCAGTACCGCCAAAGTCTCGGCACATGAATTGCTGGCATCCGCCGCTTTCTCCAATGATTCCGTGAGGCCGCGCATGAGCAGGATCCCCTTGTGGTCCATATCGGACATGAGTATCCTTCTGAAATTGGCATAATCCATCTGATCTATGAGACGTTCCTGATCATTTATGGAACCGATGTGCCTTTGAACCTCTCCTTTGTTCTTGCCCATGTTCTCAAATGCCATGATCAGAAGCCTGACGGACAGCACAAGCTCCGAGGTCATCTGCTTTGCGGCATCCCATAGGTACTTCGGAACCTCGACTTCCGTCTCGATTATCAGCTGCAGGTACAGACCTGCCTCGTTGACCTTATCCGAGATCTTATCGGTCTTCTTGATCAGATGAAGGAGGTCCTCCCTCTCCTGGCTCTTCAGGGATCCGTCGACTATCTCCCTGCAAAGGGAATCCTCTATGCGGTCGGCCTCCCTCTCGTTGAGTATCACTCTGTCTATACACTTGAGCGCGGTCTGCTTGTCCCCGTCGGACATGGCTTTCAGAGCCTTCTCCAGTTCTACCACAGTATCAAGAACGATCAGGCCGTGACTCCTGCTACCCTTCTGCACCACTCCGCTGGTCCTCCTAGAGAACCATTCCAGCATATCTTTCATATCACTCAAGCTTAATCGCCTCCGTTAATCCTTCCTTGGGCCTCTTGAACACCCTAGAAGCCTTCTTGTTGAAAACCAAGTACACCTCTTCCCCTATCTCTGGCACTTGTGAATCGGCAGGTATGTTGTAGTCCACATAGTCCTGAGATTCCGCTTCTGTCCTCACACGCCAATATGTTCCCATGAATACAACGTCCCTCACATATGCCTTAAGCCCGTCCGTCGCCGTGTACACATGCTCAGGGCGCACCGAGAGGATCGCTATATCCCCCACATTCGCCTTGGATTTGGAAACGTTTACGGGAACGTCGTTCCTTAATCTCAGGATCACGCCTCCGCCTTTCCTCTTGCTCTCCACGGTGCACTCCATAAGATTCGTTTCACCTATGAAGTACGCAGCGAATATGCTTTTCGGAGATCTGTACATCTCCAAAGGTGTACCCGTCTCGAATATCTTGCCCTTCCGCATCAGAATTATTCTGTCTGAAACAGACATGGCCTCCTCCTGATCGTGGGTCACGTGCAGAACCGTTATGCCCAGACGCTTAACGATGCGCCTTATCTCATATCTCAGCTCCATACGCACCCTTGCATCCAGAGCCGACAGGGGCTCGTCCAGCATCAGCATCCTGGAACCGGACGCCAGAGCTCTGGCCAGCGCTGCCTTCTGCTGATCCCCTCCGGAAAGCTCCTTGGGGAAGTGCCCTGCTTTGTCCAGCATGTCCACCAGCCTCAGGTACTCCTCCGCTGTGGCCTCGGCCTCCCCTTCTTCAACGGAATGCACCTTCGGCCCGTACTCCGCATTCCCGCGTATCGTCATGTGGGGGAACAGAGCGATGTTCTGGAACACATAACCTGTATCCCTGTCCTCCAGATGGACTTTGGTAACATCCTTCCCATCGACGAATATCTTACCGTCCGTGGGGCGCAATATGCCTGCCACTATCTTGATGAGGGTTGTTTTGCCGCATCCGGATGGTCCCAGTATGGTGACGTACTCCCCATTGCGGATCTCCAGATCAATGTCCCTGACTGCGGTTATGTCACCGAACCTCATCGTTATGTTCTCAAGTCTGACGTGCGGCATTCAGTCCACCCTTATCTCGTACTCTATCCCGCTCTCAGGTATATCGAATACCTTGGCCTTATTGGGGCTCCAGTTGACCGATACCATGCTCCCTTCCCGGAAGTCATCGAATTTCCTATTTGGCAGCTTGGAATAAACCAACCCAAGCCCCTTTACCATTACCTCCACGGTTATGGTGGCACCTTCGTAGAGGACCTTCTCCACTCTGCCCTCGAAATAACCGGGAAGCGTGGTGGATATCTTCGTATTGCCCACCTTTACAGCCATCAGGACTTCCGTGCCAGGAGAGTGGCCCCCGTCCTTGGCCTCCATCCTCAGACCTCCATCATTCTCGAGAAGGACCTTCCCATCCGCTGACCGGACAACCTTGCACTGGATCATATTGGATCTGCCGACGAAGTTGGCAACGAAGGGGGTCTTCGGGTCCTCGAACACCTCTTTGGGGGTGCCCACCTGTATTATCCTCCCTGCCCGAAGGACCGCTATCCTGTCAGCCATCTCCAGGGCCTCATCCTGATCGTGCGTGACGTGGATTGCCGTAAGGCCCATGGCCTTCACCATCCCTTTGAGGTCCTTCCTCAGCTCCAGCCTGAGGCGCGCATCCAAGGCCCGCAGGGGCTCATCGAGGAGCAGTACTTTGGAACCTGACGCTAACGCCCTCGCAAGGGCGATCCTCTGCTGCTGTCCTCCCGAAAGCTCGTCCGGATATGCCTTGGACCTGGACTCCATATGCATCATGGACAGTATGTTCCTGGCCAACTGCTGGCTCTCCTCCTCGGGCCATCCTTTGATCCATGATCCGAACAGCACGTTCTCCTTCACCCTCATATTGGGAAAGAGCGCGTAGGTCTGAGAGAGCATGGTCGCACCCCTCTCGGCCGTATCCAGATACGTGATGTCCTGATCTCCGAAGAAAACTCTGCCCTCGTCCGGCTCCGTCAGGCCGCAGATCATCCTCATGAGCGTGGTCTTTCCTGCCCCGGTAGGGCCCAGGATGCAGAGGTACTCTCCCGATTCCACTGTCAGATCTATGCCGTCGGCTGCCATATCCGAACAGAACTTCTTCTTCAGACCCTCCAGCCTTATCTCAGTCATGTCTCCGACCTCCCAGCGTCCTGCGCGTGACATATTTCACGGCTACCATCAGCACGAAGCATACAACCGTCAGCGTGATCGATGCAACGGCCGCCTGGTATGCGTAATCTGGATTGTTGAATTCTGTGAACTTGTTTATCAGATTGACGATGTAGATCGGGACTGTGTTGATGGTCGGATCTATCGCTATTGTGGCCCCGGTCTCCCCGAGACTCCTGGTGAATGCTAGGATCGATCCTGCAAGAACCGAGGACTGTATAACCGGGAGGAGCACTTTGCGGAATGCCTGGAAGGGCTTGGCGCCCAAGGTCTTCGCTATCTCCTCATAGGACGGGTCTACCTCCTCCACTGCGCCTATGACGTTCCTCACCACGAGAGGATACGTGAACGATATGTGACCAAGTATCACGAGCACCAGTCCGGGAAGAGATGCGCTGGACCAGAACAGGAACAGTGACAGCCCGAGTGCAGTGGTCGGTATTATCAGAGGGACATTCACTAGCATATCCAGGGCCCTGCCGAGACTCTTGTCCCTGTTCCTGGCTATATAGAGGGCCATAGGGATTCCGAACACGATGTCGAATGCCGTGGCCGCTCCCGCAACCAGGAATGATATACCCATGGCCTTGAACAGACCCGCCATGTCTGGTAAAGGCCCGTCGACGAGAAGGAAGGAAAATATGAAAAATGAAGGGATTATAATGAAAAGTGCAAGGAAGAAGGATGATAAACCGTTCCTCATTTTCACCGCCAGGCCCCGGCTGATCTTCCTCTCGAATTTCGGCCAGACCTTGGACCATGGGATCTTCACTCTATCCATCATCAGCTTTGCTACGAAAAGCATGAGAAGCGCGAACACGATGAGCAGAACGCTGATGAGGATCAGCTCCGGCATAGCCGCCTGGGAGCCTGCCTGATGCTTCAGTTCGCTGATGAACGTAGGTCCCGTGAAGAAGGTTGTCTGCTTGCCTATCAGGCTCAGGGCTATGTATGTGCCTCCGGTCTCACTGAGTGACCTGGCGAAACAGAGTATGAATCCCGTGACCAGTCCCGCCCGGAAGAGGGGCAGTGTTATCGTCCTCACCGCAGTGAACCTGGATGCTCCCAAGGTCATGCCGGCCGTCTCAAAGTTCGGGTCCAGCTGCTCCAGTATTCCGGAGAGCGTCCTTACCATGTAAGGATATGTGAATATCAGATGCAGAAGGATGACGAGAACATAGGGGCTGAGAACTATCCCCAGACCTGGGACATCCAGGCCCTGGGGGACCCCCCAGAATATCGCCACCGAGAACCCGAGGGCAGCGGTAGGGAATGCAAGTGGCATGTCTATCAGAGTATCCACGTACCTCTTCCCGGGGAAGTTCTTCCTGACCATCAACCATGCCATCGGTATTCCCACGATTATGTCGATGATCGTGACGATGAATGCGATACTGAACGAATTGCCCACCGCCCCCCATATAACGGCCATCTTCCCGGAATCGGAGGCGACCTCGTTTATCAGACCCCACTGGGAAACTGCTTCGAAAAGAACGTAAATGGATGGTAAAATAATCAGAATCAGGAAAACCAAAACGACAAGGATTAACCAGGCTCGTTTGACTCCTCGTTTACTGGACGCATCGTCAAGCCTATCTATGAGAGACATGGCCACTAGCGGCAGACCCTTTCCATGGGTAAATAGGTTATGGCTCTGCCGAGATGATAGATCAGAGTATCGATATGCTGACCACGTTGTTACCGCGAAGAACGACCACTCCGAGACGTCTTCCCTCGGTTTCCTGGAAGCTCTCCACTGTGTCGTCGATGACCATGTTCATGAACTCGTCGTAGCCTGTGAGCTTCCCCTCGAGAACCCTTCCGTCCTTCAAAAGCAGGGACACCCGTTTATCCAGCGATTTCTCCAATAATGCGAGTGGCATGACCATGTGTATCGTCTCGGCTACAAACGGAGTACGATTTAAAGGTTTCCAAAGGGATTTTTCAATTCCGAGATATCAGTGTCCCTGGTTCTTCTCTATCCAAGCCTTGACGTCCTGGATCCTGCCGCCCTCTATGCCGAAGTACTCCGCGAATCTCTTCGTGGTTGTCAGCTCCAGGGTCTGACCGGTCTTCTTGCCGGCAACGAAGCCCATGCTCATAAGCTCCCTGACGTCCTCATAGGTCCTCACACCCCGGGCCCGGAAAAGCTCCGACTGCAATACGGGCTGATTGTAAGCTATCGTGGAGAGCGTCTTCATTGTGGCAGGCGGTATCTCCATATCGGAGAATCTGTCCGTGAAGTGGCTGTACTCGTCCCTCAGACGAAGGGAATACATCGAATTGATCTTGGAGACCATCACAGCAGAGCCCGCGGAATCGTAGCCCTCCGCCAGGTCTGCAAGGGCCTTCCTGACTGTCTGGTCCGACAGTCCGGTTTTGTCGGCGACCTCCTTGACCCTCATAGGCCGGGAGGACGAGAAGAGTGCCGCCTCTACGGCGCCCTTCGAATCCATCTCAGATCACCGCCTCGCGTATGACCGTCTCCGGCGATGCGTCCTCGACCGTGCCTGCGGCCCAGTCGACCTTCAGCTCTATGAACACATCCCCGTAAGGGAGCACATCCTGCCTGACGGCCAGCTTGCCGTCCCTGACCAGATGCAATACGGCCAGGAAGATCTTGATGTTCACCAGGGTATCCGCGGTGTACAGGTCTCTCAACAGCATCTCTCCGGCGCCGAGCTTCTGTATCTTCTCGTAAACCACCTCAACATCCCTCTCATCATCCTCGTCGTGGGCCTTGTTCTCGAACTTCCTGGGCTCCTTCGCCTTCAGCTCCAGCTTCAGGCGCTCCCTCTCGACGGAGATCTCTATCTCCTCTCTGGCATCCTCGAAGGCATCCAGGAGCTCCATCATGGTGACCTGCCTGACCGGCTCCCTGCGGATCGCGGGTGTGAGACTTACCAAGGGCACAAGGGGAATGAATGATTCTTCGGCGAAAAGATCCGTGTCCGTCTCGAAGAGAAGATCGTCCTTATCATCGATGCATTCGGAGACCTCCCTTGTCCTGTCCGACTGCATCCTCAGAATCTTCCACGCCATGAGCACCAGCTTACCGGCGACTATCATGTCATAATCGTTCTTGCTTATCTTAGAGGAATAGAGCCTTACGAACTCATGGAGGTCTATCTCCCACGGGTCCAGATGGTTTTCGAACACGAGGCTGAATATCGACCTTATCGCCTCATCCGTAGGATCTTCCAGCTTCATGCTGTCGCTTTCCCCCAGGATCCTGATGTACCTGTTCACTCTCTCATTCCCGACGTTGTCGTCTATCAGCGCCTTATGATAGATAAGGTGCTGCTGGACCGCGTCACTCGTCTGTGCATCCCCGTTCATTTCTCATCCCTCCTCTTCCTTCGCTTCCTGCTTATGCGCCAGTGCCTCGCTCTCGTACCTGGAGACCTCTTCAAAGTCCGGCTGTATTATTATCTTGCTGTACCCGTTGGGCTGCCTCATCACCCCTATGAGATGCTGGGCCATTGCCAATGTTACCTTCCTGAGAGAGACCTGCAGGAACTGTGCGGTCTCTGCGCTCTTCCTTATCCTTGTGGCGACCATCTCCGCATTGACGGAATCCAGGAACATATCCACTTCGTCAAGGACATAGAACGGCGACGGCTGATGCTCCTGTATCGCGAATATGAATGCAAGAGCGGTGAGGGACTTCTCCCCTCCCGAGAGGGCTTCCAGCCTCAGCAGTTTCCCGTTCTTCGGCTTGGCGTTTATCTCCAACCCGCCCTGGAACGGATCATCCTCATCCTCCAGCTTCATGAATGCCTCTCCCCCTCCTGAGAGTTCCGCATAGATCTTCCTGAAATTGCTGTCTATGCCCTCGTAGGACTTCATGAAAAGCCCTTTCTTCTCTGAGTTGAGAGAAGCGACCAGTTCATTCAGCTCCTTTATCTGGGCATTCAGCCTTCCAACATCCGCATTCAGGCTGTCGTATCTGGCCTTCCTGTCCTCGTAATCCTCAATGGCACGCAGGTTGACCTGCCCCATCCGGGCCATTATGCTCTCGCAGGATCTTATCGTCCGGCGCAGCTCCTCTTCTGAGGGTATTGGGCGCTCGACCTCGAACCCTATCTGGGAGACCTCCTCCCTCAGCTGACGGATGCTCTCCTCTGTTATGGCGACTTTAGCCTCCAGGCTCAGCTTGAAGGATGTTTTGGTCTCCATCTTATCAAAAACGTTATCTCTCTGCCCTTCCGCCTTGATCTTGCTCTCGAGGAGACTGTCCTTGACATCACGGAGGCCCTTTATGCCGCTCTCCATCTCAGCCTCGATTATCCTCAGAGCATTCAGCTCCACTCTCTTCTTGTCATTCTCATCAGAGGCCCTCTGTATCGATTCCGAGTCCAGCTCTATCTTCTTGCTGATCTTGACGATCTCCGTCTTGATCGATGAGAGGTGACTGTCATGGCCGGACTTCTCAGCAGCCAGCGTAGCCTTCTCAGTGGTCAGCTCGGATACCTGGTTCGTGAGCTCGTATACCGAGTCCCTTATCCTCTGTATCCTCTCCTGCATCTCGGCAGGCGCTATCTCGGCTATACGATCCCTTATGGCCGTGCGCTCCGCCCTAAGGTCCTCCAATTCTGATGTGATCTTCGCCAGCTCGGAGACCGCCTTGGAATTGACCTCTTTGGCCTCAGAGAGTGCGTCCCTCTTCGTCGCAGCCTCGGAGGTCAGACGTTTCCTCTTATCGTTGAGCTCTTTGAGCTGTGCCTCAAGCTTGCCCAGTTTGCTCTGGAGCTCCATGCTGCCCGCGTTGACGGACCTCATCTGATTGTCCATCTCGCGGATGCTGTCGCGCAGAGCCCTCATCTTGATGCGCAACGTGTCCAGGGACTCATTGGCTGCCCTTAGTTCTGCAGAGACCGTGTCCAGTCTTGATTGGGATGTTGTTCCGAACTTGAGGGTGGCCTGCTTGTTCACGGCACCCCCGACCATGGCTCCGGAGGCTTCTATCAGATCGCCGTCCATGGTGACGATCCTGATACCGCCCATAAGGCGCCTACCCTGGTCCATGTTCCTGACCACCAGCGTATCCCCGAAGACGTACCAGAATGCGGACCTGTACTTCTCGTCGAAATCCACCAGGTCAATGGCGTAGCCCTCGGAATCCTTGACCGACATTATGGCCTTGGCCCGGGGCTTACCGTCCATCATCTTGTTGAGCGGCAGGAATGTTGCCCTTCCCAGGTTGCCCTTCTTGAGAACCGCTATGGCATCTGCGGCGACTTGATCGTCATCAACGACTATGGCCTGCATCTTACCGCCTGCGGCTATGGACAGCGCCGTCTCGTATTCAGGATCCACGGTCCCGAGCTCCATTATCGTCCCGTGTATTCCCTTAAGTGCGCCCTTGTCCCTCATCTCAAGGACCGCCATGACCGCATTGGCACCTCTGGTCACCCTCTCGGTGACCTTCTTCTCCGCCAGCAGGCTGTTGTACTCCTCGCTTATCCTGCGTATGGCGCTGTTGAGGTCGGCCTCCTGCTTCTCGAGCTCTGCTTCCTCCCTCTTGGCGGCCAATATCTTCTCTGTGAATGTCTTGACATCGGAAACGGGCCCTGCATCCTCTTTCGCTCTCTTGATGCTCCACTCGCAATCCTTTATCTCGAAGCCCACTCCGTTGACCTGCTCCTCAAGGGACGCCAGGGATCGTGATGCCTCCTCTTCCGCCGTCTCCGCCGTAGCAGCATCGATGCTGGCCCTGTGCTCTGCGGACCCTTTCTCATCGATGGCCTTCTCAACTCTGACCAACCTCTCCTGGAGCTCCGTGTGCTCCCCACCCTTGCTGCTCATCTCCTCGCTTATGCGGGCCGCCTCGGCCTTGGCCTCCTTCAGCTCCCCGCTCTTCAGCTTGAGGGCGATCTCGTTGTCCTCCATCTCCCGGATGCAGGACCCGATGCTCTTCTCGGCTTCCGCCAGCATCTGCTTGGATATGCTCAGGGACCTTTCCTGCTCTTCCTTGTCATCGGCCGCCCTCTCCATGCGGTCTGCGAATGTCGCCATGGCTATCTTGACAGATTCGATCTTATCCTTCAGAGTGCGATATTCGGGACCGACCTGAGCCTCTATCTCGGCTTCCTTATCCTTTATCTCGGTCTCCAAATCGGATATCCTCTTCCTGAGCTCCTCCCTCTTGTCCCTAAGTTCGGATATCTCGTTATCGTGAACGGCGATCTGCTCCTTTGTGTACTCAAGATCGGCCTCTGCCGTTTCCAGCTGCCTATGCACTGACTGGGCCTTTGCCATCTCCATGCGGCGCTGGGACTCCAGATACTTCTTGGCGGACTCCATGTCCTTCTCAAGCTGCTCGAGCTGCCTCTCCAGCTCGCCTATGACTATGTTTATGCGCTCCAGATTCATCTCCGCCTCCTGCCTCTCGTTGGCGGCCTTGGAGATGTCCTCATCGTAGCTGGCTATGCCTGATATCGAATCAACGACGCGCCTTCTCTCGATGTTGCCCATGGTGACGATCCTCGTGACGTCCCCCTGCTGAACCATGTTGTATCCGTCGGCGCTGATCCTTGCCCTGGTGAGAAGGCTGTCGAACTCGCCCATGGACGATTTCTGATCGTTGACGTAGAAATATGAATTGTAATTCTCCCTGTCCGAGGTGAATCTCACCAACCTGGTGAGCTTCACCGTGTCGGAATCCCAGGATATCATACGGTCTGTGTTATCGAATATCAGGGAGACCTTGGTGAAATCTGCCCTGTTCTTGCTCTTGCCGCCGTCGAATATGAGGTCTGTCAGTCTGCCCGCCCTGATCGCCTTGGAGCTTTTAGGTCCGAGAACGAACAGTATTGCATCCGTTATGTTGGACTTGCCCGAACCATTCGGCCCGGTGACGGCCATATACCCTTCGACCAGGGGTATCGTCATCTTACCCCCGAAGGACTTGAAGTTCTCTAGCTCAACCTGCTTTAAGTACACTTGTGCACCCCTTTTGGGGGACAGTTCGGAGCTCGGCCCCTATTGCATCCCATTTCCCGCTTTCGCAGGTGGGTATGTTATCGCGAAAAACGGTATAAATATGTTTTTAAGAAAACACCTTACTGGCTCTGCTACAGGGCAGATTTCTCTATCAGAGCGGGTATCTCTGCCACAGAGCCCACGACTGCAGTGGGCGACAGACCCGATTCCTTAAGGTCCTCTCTGGTCGCCTCCCCGGAGAGCACGAGCACGGACCTGGTACCGGCATTCTCCGCCATCCTCATATCTGTGTAGATGCGGTCTCCCACCATCACCACCTCCCGGGTCTTCACACCCATTTTCTCCGCTGCCATCTCCAGCATCCGCCGGTCAGGCTTGCCCACGATCTCGGCTACGGCTCCCGTCATGGACTCGAACATCCTTATGAACGGGCCGATGTCTATGTCGTACCCGTCCTCGGTAGGGCACAGATCGTCGGGATGGGTCGCTACGAACAAGGACCCGTTCTTCAGGAAGCGATAGGCTTTGTTGATCTTCTCATAGGTTATCGACGTATCGAAGGCCAACAGGACTATGTCCGGGTCCTCCTCATCTATCTCTATGCCCGCCTCAGAGATCTCGTTCACCAAATCCACCACACCCACAGGATAGACGCTCCTGCCCGGATGGACGGACCTCAGGTATCCTGCGGTTGCCGTGGTTGATGTGAGGATGTTCTCCAAGGAGACATCGAATCCCATCCTCTTCAATCTCTGAAGATAGAAGCCTCTCCCATGGGAGGAGTTGTTGGTCAGGAAAACAAAGGGGATTCCCCTCTCTTTCAGGAAGGAAACGAAACCCGCGGCCCCGGGGATCATCTTCTCTCCCTTATAGACCGTGCCGTCCATATCCAAGGCGAAGGCTATCATGGTTTCAGCTCCCTGGCTATTCTCTCCGCAGTTATCCTCAGACCGTCCTGGGCCGCTTTCCCGTAAGCGCATGCAGCAGGATGGAATGTGGGTATGAAAACGACCTCCCTGCCTCCGATGGTGATCCGCATATCCTTGTTAGCGACCTCGGACATGTTAACCGAATAACCAAGAAGATCCTTGCAGGCCGATCTCCCCAGTCCGACGATCACCTCGCATGAGGATAGTTCCCCTTCAAGGAAGACTCTGCATGCGGACATCTCAGAATGCTTCGGGTCCCTGTTGCCGGGAGGCCTGCACTTGACTGTGTTCGTTATCAACAGGTCATTGCGGTCGACCCCCGCTTCTGCAAGTATCCGCGTAAGACGCTTCCCGGACCTTCCAACAAAGGGCGCTCCGTCCGCATCCTCCGTGGCCCCGGGTGCCTCCCCCACGAGAGCCACTCTGGAATTCGGGTCCCCGGACGGAAGGACTATCTTCGTCCTGCCCTCCCACAGGCCGCAAAGCCTGCAGTCCGGATCCGGCCTCATCATTTCCTCCGGCCCAATATGCCGGATGCCGTTACCAGAGGGTGCAGGGTCACTCCTATGCCTGCCAGAGCATCGCTGCCGCCGGCCTCTCTGTCTATTACGGATATGATATCGGATACCTTCGCCCCGGCACCCCGAAGAGTGCCTATCGCAGAGATGCTGGACCCTGCGGAAGTGACCACATCCTCGACCACGAGCACACTGTCCCCTTCGCAGAGGGTGCCTTCTATGAGCTTGCCGGTCCCGTGGTCCTTCTTCTCCTTTCGGACCATCACATATGGTATCCCGGTCTCCAGGGCCAAGGCTGCAGCCAAAGGCACAGAGCCCAGGACCACGCCTGCGATCCTGTCCGGCTTTAGGCCGTCCTCCTTCATCCTGGCGGCCATCTCCTCTGCGATTATCCTCAGGACCGCCGGGTCAGTGGACGCTTTCTTTATGTCAATGTAATACTCGCTCCTGGCACCTGAGGCCAGAACGAAATCACCGAACTGCAGGGCACCGCATTCTCTCAGCGCCTTGGACAGCCTTCCCTCACCATGGCTCATTCTTAACACCCGCCTTGTACCCTATGATATTGACCACCCTGTGGAGCATATATGTGATCAGCAACAGGAAGATAAGTGCCAGTATATTCCATCCTTCGATATAGACGGAGTATATCCAATTGGGATAGAAGAGCGCCGTCAGAAGGAATGCGCCTATCAGGAAATCATACTGGTCCAGAATCGGCATCTCTGCCCCCCTCTCCTTGCCCATCCTCCTCTTTATCACGGACCCGCCCATATCCCCCAGGACTGCCCCGAAGGACAACGTGAACAATATGCCTATGCTAGACCACAGCGGCCCGAAACCCCAGAGGTCCGGGGAGTCGAACAGGTACGCGATGCCTATCTGCATCAGACCTATGGCCACCCCTGCGAATGCACCTCCGAAGAGACCGCGCCAGGTCTTGCCGTCCCCCAATATCCTTTTTCCTTTCCAGGTCCTTCCGAAATCCACGGGCTTCCCGCCGCCGAATATCACCGCGGCGGGGTTGGGAAGAAGCGCAGGCACGAAAACCCAGAGTCCCACCAGAACTGCCAACAAGATCTCCAATGCGGTCATGTTTCGCCTTATCGCAGGTAGGCAGGGCAACGGTTTAATTGTTTTTGCCTGAGAAAAAGGCCACAGCATCCTCGGCGGGGTTCTCGGACGGCGAGGCATCGAAGCCTTTCAGACCCGCCGCCCGCCTGTCCAGCACTGCACAGAACCCTCTGTCGGTATCGGACCGTATAAGCCTGCCCCTTGCCTGCCTCATCTTCCTGACCGCAGGGGCCCTCACTATCCTCTCCCAGCCGTTTCCGAGCCTTATGTCCGTATATCGTACCAGGGCCTTCTGCTTAACGCTCATGAACGCATAGGGTATTCCGATTATCACGGCCATCTCCAGCTCCCTGTCGGGGAAGTCTATGCCCTCGCTGACCCTTCCTCCGGAAACTGCGAAGAGCACGGCCCCCTCAGCTGACCTGAACCTTCCTATCTCATCAGTGAGATCGGATTGATCCATCCCCCTCACCTCCATGAACGTTGGCCTGTCGATAAGCTCCGCAAGACCCAAGGACAGCAGTTCGTCCATTATCCTGTACGACGGGAAGAATACGGCGGTGTTCCTGTCCACGGACCTTACGAGTGAGACTATGCGGTACATCATCCTGTCCCTGTTCTCCCGGTCTTCGAACTCCCCGAACTTCGTGGTAACATCCTCAGCGTAAACGGTCATTAGATTCCCGGGATCAAAGGGAGATTCGAACATCTGGATCCTTGCTCTTCTCAGATCCAGCTCTGAGACGTACTCATCCAGCGGGCCCATGGTTCCTGACATATGGACGGAGGAATGACATGTCCTGAAGGGCTCTGCGGCCGGTGCCGGGTCCATGCAGTACGCCTCAAAAGAGGGATTGTCACCTCCGTTCACGAGCTTCACATATATCTCGTCCTCACACCGGCCCCAGAACTGCAGAAACCTCCCCAGGGAGCCCATGTACGATCTCGGAAGCTTCCTGCGGGCCTTCTTGCTCTCTGTTACCACCTCGCCCATCTCCACCAGGGATTTATAGGCCCGGTCCAGAGATGCCGAGGTCACCCCCAGCTTCCCCATGAGCGCATCCTGCAGATAATAAGGCGGGAGCATAGCATCCTCATCCACAACGAATTCCTCTACTGCCTCCGCCAAAGCGGAGCCGATGGCTGCAGTGAGCATCGTTGCCCTGATCCCTTCGCACAACAGAGGGTCGTTCCATTCCCCCGCCTCTTTCTCCGCAAGACCCAGTGCCTTCATTGTGTACTCTGAGGTCATGACCTCCCGCAGATAATCCGGAAGATTATGGGCCTCGTCCACTATCACCGTGACGTCAGAAAGGGCAAAATTCCCCCAATCCTCCAGACGCCTCCTGATGTCCGGTATCGCGAAGAAGGAGTAGGGGACCGCGATCACGTCAGCATATGTAAGGGCGGCTTTCGCCGTTTCATAGGGGCATATGCCCCGATCTGCACAGTATTCCTGCAGCTCCTCCGGCTCAGGCATGGTCTTTCTCATGTGATCTATAACATCATCTATGCCATCCTGGCACATTCTGTCGAAGAACTTGCAGCCCCTTTCCCCGCACTCCTCCTTCTTCATGGCAGAGCAATACTTGGAGAGCTCTTCAGAGGAACCGGACGAAAGCTCTGGGTCTCCTGAAATAGACGGGCACGTGGATGGTGTACGGCCCTGCATGGCAACTCCGAACACATGCATCCGCTTTGAGATGGCCCTGAGCTCGGAAATGACCTGACTCTGCTGGGACTTGGTCCTTGTGAGGAACAGCACCTTCCTGCCGGCTTCCATCGCCTCGGATAGGGCGCCGGACAGGGAGCACACCGTCTTACCCGTCCCTGTGGGTGATTCCATGACGGCTGTGCTGCCGTTGGATACGGAGGCCTTCACGAACTCCACGATATCGCGCTGATGACAGCGGTACCTGTAGGGGAAGACGTCCATAGGGACGTCTTTGCTTCCAAGTATAAAAAGGATGAAGGGGAGGTGGCCGAAGACGGCCCGGGATCACTGTTCGCTTCCGCGACTCCAGATGTCATCGGGGAGATCGTCGTAGACCGACATGTTCTCCGTCTCCTTCTCCACGCTCTTGGTTCTGTTCTCAGCGAGCTCATCGATCTTATCGCGTCTGAAGAGCCAGTAGTGTATCCTCCACTCTCTTCCATCGTAGAGGGTGGTCTCCTCTCTCTCGGTGGTGAGTATGGCATTGTCCTCCAGCATGTAGAAGGCGTCCCTGTCCTCCGGCTCCAGTATGTTGTCGATTATCCTCTCGGAGTATCCGAAGAAATTGAGGACGTGAAGAGCCAGGTCGCTGGCCTCTTCCTCGTCGATCCCTCTGTTATTGGGACTGTTCTTTATCGCCTGGGTCAGTTCCTCTACTGTGATTATGCCTGTCATTTCCCACCTCAGAGTAGGCTTATGTATCTCGTTATGTTCGAGCCTATCTCGGAATCGATCTTGGACACTATTGCCGGCGGCACCTTACCGTCCACTGCCATTATCATGACCGCATCCCCGCTTGGGGACGATCTGCCGACGGTCATCTGTGCCACGTTTATGTTGGCGTCACCGAGTATCCTGCCCACGGACCCTATCACTCCGGGCCTGTCCGTGTAACGGGTGATTATCAGGTCGGAGGTCATGGCCATCTCGAAGGAGTATCCGTTGACCCCTACGAGCCTGGGTATTCCTGCGAACACCGTACCGCGGACCATGGTGGTCTCGCTGCCGGACGTTACCTTTACAGTTAGGGTCCCGTCGTATATAGTGTTGTCATCCCCTTTGGATTCCATGACGGATATGCCTTTTCCCTTGGCTATGCTCATGGCATTGATCATATTGGCCTTCTCGCCGATTATGTTCTGAAGCACACCGATGACCACGGATGTGGAGAGCCTGCGGATATCCAACTTGGAGGTCTCCCCGCACGCTATGATCTCCAGCTTGTCGATCGGTCTTGCACCGTTCACCTGATGGGCCACTATTCCCAGGTCCTCTGCCAGCGGAAGGTATGCTGCCGTTTCTGGATCGAGCTTTCCTTTGGGCGCGTTAACGGCGCTGTCGATCGTGTCCTCCTTGAGGAACCTGACCATGGAATGGGCTATCTCTACAGCGACCCTCTCCTGGGCCTCTTCGGTGCTCGCCCCCAAGTGGGGCGTTGTCACCAGGTTGTCCAGCTCCAGGAGGCACTTCTCAGATTCGCAAAGGGGCTCTTCCACCCATACGTCGACTGCTGCCGCAGCGATCCTCTTGGATTTGAGGGCTTCGTACAGCGCTTTCTCGTCGACGATCCCGCCGCGGGCAACGTTGACCAGCATGGCATTGGGCTTCATCATCTCGAACTGCTTCTTGCTTATCATGTTCCTGGTGTCCGGGAGCAGAGGTGTGTGGATGGTCATCACATCCGACTTCCTGAGGACCTCTTCCAGGTCCGTAAGGCGAACGCCGATGCTGTCCGCAACGTCCTTCGGCAGGAACGGATCGTAACCTATTATCTCCATGTTGAAATGCTTCAGGCGCTTGGCGACCTCCCCGCCTACGCGGCCTACGCCTATAATCCCAAGGGTCTTCCCGTTGAGCTCCTTGCCTACGAACTTGTTCCTCTCCCATTTACCCGCATGCATTGACGCATGGGCCCAGGGGATATTCCTGGCCGTTGACAATATGAGCGCGCAGGAGTGCTCGGCCGCCGATACTATGTTCGCGGCAGGGGTATTCATTACGAGTATCCCCTTCTCGGTGGCTGCGGGTATGTCCACATTGTCCACCCCAACACCGGCACGTCCCACCGCCTTGAGATTCTTCGCGGCATCCAGGATCTTCCTGGTCACTTTCGTGCCGCTTCTTATGACCAGACCGTCGTATTCTCCGATTATAGCGCAGAGCGCATCCTCCGACAGACCTGTTTTAACATCCGTTTTTATCCCCGCGTCGACGAGGATCTTGATCCCTTCATCGGACAGGGGATCCGAAACAAGAACCTTCATTTCATCTCCTCCATTATTCCTTTCATTGTGTCAAGCAGCTCCGCCAGCGTATCCGGGGTGACGTCACCCATATGCCCTATCCTGAATGTCGAGGACTTGACCTCCCCGTATCCGTTGGATATCTCGTAGCCTTTAGCCTTCAGGGCCTTGTGGAATGCATCGAAATCAAGTTCTCCGCGATTGAGCACACCTATGGTCTTGGACCTGCTGCCCTCCTCCGGGAAAAGACCGTTGAGATTCTCATCAGCCCATTTCTCAACCATGGAGGCCATCTTATCATGCCTCCTGTACCTGGCGGTCATGCCCTCCGACAGCGCTCTGTCCAACTGATAGTCCAATCCGTACAGCAGAGATACCGGGGGCGTCGTCAGGGCGTAATTCTCGTCTGCGTTCTTCTTCAGCTTTTGGAAGTTGGTATAATAACCGTTATTCGGTATTTTCGCCGAGCGTTCTATTATCCTGTCGCTTATGAGCCCGATAGCCAGGCCGGGAGGTAGCGCAAGGGCCTTCTGTGTCCCGAAAACTATGGCATCAGCACCCATCTTATCCACTTTGAGATCTGCGGCGAAGGCAGACGTCACCGCATCGACTATGATCATCGCATCGGGGTTCTGCTTCCTCACCTCGTCTGCAATGGCCACACTGTCGCTCAGCACTCCTGTGGAGGATTCGTTGCTGACCCAATTGACGGATTCTATGTCTTCCTTGACCTTCCCCTCTATGTGGAACGGCCTCATGGCCCGACCCCAGGGGACCTTCACCGTGACGACCTCTTTGCCGTTGTATGTGGCGCAGTCGATCATTCGCTCCCCGAAGGAACCGCTCGTTATGCTCAGGCATTTCTTCGAGACGGCGTTCCTCACCGATCCTTCGATGAGCACTGTGGCGGAACCGCCCAGCAGGAACACGTTCATGTCCGTTCCCAGGGCCTTCCTTATCTTCTCGACGATGTTGCCATGCAACTGTTTGTACTCTTTGCTGCGGTGCGTGATCATCGGTTTGGTCGTGGACTGCAGCACCTCGGGCTCTACATTGACAGGACCGACGGTGAATAATCTTCTGCTCAAACTAATCTCCTCGGGGGATGCCCTTTTACAGGGACTCCTCCTCTATCGGACGGGCGGATATAATATTTGCGTGCATGCGTGCACGCGCCTCACAGTTGGGAGAGGCTCTTCTTTATCCTGGAGAAACCTTCGATTATCTGGCTCTCAGACGTTGCGTACGACACTCTGAAGAATCCTTCACCGGCAGGTCCGAAGGCCCTTCCCGGGGTTACAGCAACGTGGCCCTTCTGCAGAAGATGCTCTGCCAGGTCGGCGGATTTGATGTTCTTCTCGTACTTCGGGAAGAGGTAGAAGGCTCCGTCGGGCTTGCAGCACTCAAGACCGGGGATGTCGTTTATCAGGTCAAGTGCCAGATCCCTGCGTCTCTTGAACTCTGCGACCATCTTGCATCGACTGTCCTGAGGGCCGTTCATGGCCTCCACCGCAGCCGTTTGGACGAAGGATGTGCAGCACGTTATGGAGTGGGTCTGCAGCTTGTTTATCGCCCTTATATCCTCTTCAGGAGCTATGACCCAGCCGATCCTCCATCCCGTCATCGCGTATGTCTTCGAGAGACCTGATACCGTGAATGTGTTATCAAAGGCACCCTCGAAGGATGCCATGGGGAAGTGCTTCCCTCCATAGATTATGTGCTCGTAGATCTCATCTGACATGACCCTTACGCCTCTGTCCGCGCAGATCTTGGATATCTCTCTCAGAACATTCTCCGGCTGCACGCAGCCCGTCGGATTCGAAGGAGAGTTTATGATGAGCATCTTGGTCTTGGGGGTTATGGCGGCCTCCACGTCTGCGGGGTCGATCACAAAACCATCCTCGAATTTCGTGTTGATATACACGGGCTCAGCTCCGGACAGGCGGATCACGGCCTCATAGGATACCCATGCCGGGTCAGGCAGAAGGACCTCGTCGCCTGGATCCAGGTATGCCAGGGCGATCATGAATATCGCCTGCTTCGTCGGGGTCACCAGCACGTTGGCGGCCTTGCAGGGGATCCCTTTGCTGACGGCCTCGGCTGCGATGGCCTTCCTCAGAGGCGTTATCCCCATCGACGGAGTGTAATGCGTGAAACCGCCCCTGACGGATTCCACACAGGACTCCACTATATTTTCCGGCGTGGCAAAATCAGGCTCCCCCATGGAGAACGAAACGATGTCCACGCCATCAGCCTTCATCTGACTGACGAGATTCGCGATCTTTACCGTTCCCGATGCGGGGACATTCTGAAGCCTCTTGGAAACCATTGATTCAACCTCTAGCACAATTGAATAGATATTTTTTGCTGAGCACCCGACTTACAACCCGAGATCAGGTCATGAGATCCTTGAGGGACCCGTCCTCCGCGGCCTCCCTGATTTCTTTCGCAATACGTCCTCCGGTGCTCATCCCCGGATAGATCAGATCGGCATACGGGGAGCCCGATATGAAGGGATTGGTGCCTGCCACGATCCTTGTGGAGATCTCGAAGACCTTGAACTCCAGCTTATCCGTGACGATGGTCTCCAGACAGAATGGCCCCCACATCCCTCCGAAGAGATCGTACGAACGGTTGACGATCTTCTCCGCCATCTCGAAGGCCTTCGGCAAAAGGGACTCCCTGATGACAACGGGCATGTTACCCGTGACAACGAAAGAGGGGTAGAGGCCGTGCCTCTTCAGCTCCTCCACCGAGCCCAGTTTGTACAATTCGTCTATATTGCTCTCGTCCCTCCTGTCAATGGAGAGCATCTCGAGAGTCCCGCCCCTGGACACCTTGTAGCCGTCCTCCCTGTACGGCGAGTAGAAGAAATGCAGATAGTATCTGGTCCCCAGGCAATATTCCTGGATGGTGTACGGCTGGGTATTGTCGATGGACATCTTGAAATCCGGGTAGTCCTTGGCGATGAAGAATCCCCTTCCGCCCTTTGCACCGAAATACTTCACCAGAACCGGTTCCGATATCTCCCTTGCGTCAGTGAATATGCGGGGCATGGCCACGCCTGCCGAGGTTATCCACTGCCTCTCCATGTCCCTGTTGGACTCCCACTGGAGAACGGCCCTGTTGCAGTATGCCGGCACCTCGTAATCCTCGAATCTCTTGGGTCCCATGTACTCGACGAAGGAGCCGTGGGGGATTATGACCACGTTCCGGTCATGAAGCTCTCCCACCCTGTCCTCCATGTCGTCAAAGTCCTTGTAGCGGATTATGTCATCCGGCTTCGCAAGGGGAAAGGCATCGTAATACTTCGTGTCGTGAGATATCGTCAGGCCGAGAGTCTTGAACCCGGCCTTCCTGGCCCCGTGGAAGATCTGCAGAGACGAGTGAGAACAAAGAGTCGCGATGGTGATCTCGTCCTTGTCGTAGCCTTCCAAAATCGAATCGATCTTCTTCTTAGGGACCATGTCCTCTATTTAATCTCCTCATTTAAAGGTTACCTATTGAATGCTTCCGCCAAAGCGTCTGTATCTTGACAGGGATCCGCTTTCGGTGACCCCCTGCAAGAACTTATTAAGTGACCCTTCGATGGGGAAAACGGGGGGCTAACCGAGACCCCCCGCAAAAGGAGAGTCGGTAGAATGAACAAGGAAGAACTGACACCCCATGTGGAAGAACTGAAAAGGGTGCTTGAAGAAAAAGTGACAGAGAAAGAGCTCATGAGCGAGCTTGACAAATATGTTAACGAATACGGCGTGGATATGGAGTCCGCCAAGCGCGCCATAAGGCGGAAGTTCGGCGGAGAGGAGTCCGGATTCGTAACGGGGGATGCCGTATCGAAGAAGATCGGGGACCTCACAGGCAATGAACCCAACGTGGACATAACCGCCAAGATCGTATACGTGGAGAGGAAGCAGATCCATGCCAGAGGAGAGGACAAGACGATCGTCTCCGGGATACTCGGGGATGATACAGGAACTGCATCCTTCACGATATGGAGCGACAGCTACGATCTGGAGAAGGGCTTGGTATACGTTTTCAAGAACGCTTACATAAAGACATGGAACGACAGGATCCAGGTCAACATGGGCAACCGCGGTGTCGTGGAGAAGAGCGATGCAACCATAGAGATGCCCGAGCGCACCATATCCTATACATCCGTAGAATCGAAGATCAAGGACCTGAAGGAGGGCATGGGCAACGTGTCCGTGACCGGAAGGGTCCTCTCGGTGGAGGAAAGGAATGTCAACGTCAGAGGAGAGGACAAGACCGTCTACTCGGGTCTGATGGCTGACGACACAGGAAAGGTGCAATTCTCCGCCTGGAACAATCACAATCTGAAAGAAGGGGAGACAATCCTCATCACCAACGCTTACATACGCGGATGGAAGGGCATCCCCCAGCTCAACATAGGGGACAGGTCCGAGGTCAGCAGAGTTGACGATCCCTTCGGGAATGCGGATCTGGGAACATCCAGCAACAAAACCTTGAGAGAGATCGCTGAATCCGGCGGAGGCCTGGATGTCACCGTCTCCGGCCTCGTGGTCGACCTGAGAGGGGGGAGCGGGCTAATATTCAGATGCCCGCAGTGCAACCGCTCCGTGCTGGGAGGGGAATGCACCAACCACGGGAAGATAGATCCCGTTCACGATCTCAGGATGAAGATCGTGCTGGACGACGGGAGCGGCGCCATAGGCGCAGTGCTCAACAGAGAGCTCACCGAGAAACTGACGGGCGTGACCCTTGAGAACGCTGTCAGCCTTTCCAAGGCCAGAGGCGAATCCGGAATAATCGCCAGAGAGATCGCCCCGAAGATACTGATGAAAAGACTTGTACTGCGTGGCAACGTCATGAGCGATGAGTACGGCCCGATGATGATCGTCAGCGAGGCCGAGACAGAAGAAGTGGATATCGAGAAAGCGGCGACCAAACTGCTGGATATGGTGGAGGGAGCGCTATGAACGCAAGAGAGACCGCCTGGAGGGTGTTCGCCGGAGAGTTGAACTCCTCCAGCCTGGAGATGAAAAGCGAGGAGGAGAAATCCCCTTCCTATCTGGTGACCCCTCTGGGCGCGAAACTGAACAGGATCCTGATCACGGGAGTGCTCCTGGACAAGGAGAACACCGGCACAGAGGAGGAGCCCATGTGGAGAGGGAGGATACAGGATGTCTCCGGGAATTTCTTCATAAATGTAGGAAGATTCCAACCCAACGCCGCCGCATCCATGGCGGATCTGGAAGCGCCGTCCTATGTCGCGGTCGTCGGAAAGGTCCGCACCTACACGGCAGATGACGGCAGGGTATTCGTTACCGTCAGACCGGAGACCATAACCAACATCGACGAGAGGACCAGGAACCTCTGGGTCCTGGAAGCCGCGCAATCCACCTGGGACCGCCTGGTGAAGATGAAGGATGCGCTGCGGGTGCAGAACGCCGGGAAGCAGGACCTTGTCAACAAGGGTTTCTCTCAGGACGATGCGGACGGCATAATCAGTGCTCTGGAGCATTACGGCATACCTGAGAGCTCCAAGTACCTGAAGCTGATCCAGAATTCTCTCCGGATGCTTTTGCCTGACAGGAACATCGATCTGGGTCTGCCCGAGGACATCGCCGACGCACCGGACGAGATAGTGCTGGGAGAGGATACTGGTAAGGGCAAGGATTTCCTACTCAGCCTTCTGGAGGCAATGGATATGGGCGAGCTGGGTGTGTCCATGGATGTCATTCTGAAGAAGGCCGCCGAGAACGGTATGACCCCTGAAGAGGTGGAAGAAGCATCCGATGCTTTGATGGATGACGGCCTGGCCTATGAGCCCAAGGTCGGATTCCTCAAAGCGATATAAACCTAAAAAAACAAAAAATGCGGGGGAATCCCCCCGCATATATTCCCTTTTTATGTGAACTCGTTTTTCGCCGTGTACTGGAAATAGATCGCTATTATCCCGAAAACCAGACCGATCAATGTCCATGATGTCAGAACAGTCAGGATTATAGTGAGTATGAAGGCAGCGATCCAGAACCTCTTGGTGAACGTGAGGGCCGCATCGACCAGGGCCAATACCCCGACTGCGATCATGAGATATCCCACTGACTCGATCGAGGACAGGAGCATCTCGGAAGTTATACCGTAGTCGATCATCATCTGGGCGCTGGCAGGATCATTCATGACCTCGTTGACGATGGCCGCGGCATCCATGAGCATTACGGCTCCGAAATACAGGGAAAATCCTGCCAGTACAACGAGGAGTCCCGTGACCAGGATGAGTTTTCCCTTATTGTTTTCATTGCCTTTTTTGTTCTGATAAGCCGGCGTGCCGCTCGCGACGGTTCCGCTCACGGGCGTACCGCATTCCTGGCAAAAGGTAGCGGACTCGTTAAGCGTCGCGCCGCACTGTGTGCAGAAAAGCGGTGCTTCGTTTTCCATGATACGGCATATGAATGGCATTGCTTAATAGATTTATTGTTGTGCCACACAGTTCAGCCGTACTTCATTTCCTGAATGCCACGGAGCCGTATCCGACAACTGCCGTCGGATCATATCCCAGGGAATCCCATGAATCTGAATATCTGAGGAGCTCTGCCGACGAAGGCCTCGTAGCGGATATGGCCGTTGCCACGGGACCGTAACCGCATGCGGATATGCGCAGATCGCTTATGTGCCCATACATGGACCGGATGTTCAATGCCAAGATGTCATCCAATACGATCCCGTCAAGCCTGGCGGCCTCCTGTCTCGGAACGTAATGGGAGAGATCCGACGATGCCACCACAATGACATCATGGCCTTCGCATGCGCTCCTGATTGCGGATGCAAGACGCTCCGCGGAAACGGGATCCTGTCTCCTCATGATGACTGGCACTATCTTCGCATTCGGGTCTATGAATTGTATGAAGGGGACCTGGACCTCAACGGAATGCTCTCTCATATGGGCATTAGGGCTGTTCGGAATCAGCTCTGACAATCTGCCCGCTATCTTCTCGTGTATCTTGCATTCGCCCAAAGGCGTGACGTATGGGTCCCCGCACATAACATAATCGAATGGGACGCCGTGGTGGTCCGGGCCTATTACGACATAGGCCTCGGGCAGCCCGTCCTCTGCCACCGCTTTGTACGCATAAGCGGCATTCATCCCGGATGCCCTGTAACCTGCATGAGGAGCCATTATGGCGGATATGCTCCTCTTCCCAGAGGACATCCCCGGTAGCCCCGGTCCCTGCTTACCCGAGAAGCACCAGTTGAGCTCCGCGGTAAGGGCATCCCTGTCAAGAGGATAGAATTTGCCTGCAACTGCGGGATATCTCATGAAAAGAGTAAGTTGTTTGAAGGGGAAATAGTTTTAGAGCCTTGCCTCGAAATCTTCGATGGTAAGGGCGAAATCTTCCGGGTCCTTCAGGTCGCCCCTTGCGACAAGGACCTCCCTGGCCAAGAGCCAGTACACGCACGCCAGCGCAGCCCTTCCCTTGTTGTTGGTGGGTATCACGAGGTCGACGTTCCTGGTCTCGTTGTTGGCATCGCACATTGCGATGATCGGGATTCCTACATTCAGTGCCTCTTTCAGCGCCTGCTTGTCAGCGGCGGGATCGGTGCACAGGAGAACCTCCGGCTCGATGAAGTCTTTGCTTATCGGATTGGTGAGTGTCCCGGGGACGAAACGGCCTGCGGAAGCGGGTGCGCCGATCGATTTGGAGAACTCCCTGGCGGGCTTCTGCCCGTACTGCCTGGAAGAGACCACTAGGATCTTCTTGGGGTCGAAACGGGAGAGGAAGTTCGCTGCGAACCTTATCCTCTCATCGGTTTTCTTCACGTCAAGAACGTAAAGGCCGTCCTGTCTGACCTTGTATATGAAATCCTTCATATCGGCGCTTTTCTGCTGTGTGCCGATGTGCACGCCGGACGTAAGATAGATGTCCTCGGCGATCAGTAAATCGTTGTTCTCCGCTTCACTCATGTGTAATCCTCAGTTCAGTCCCTGACTACGGTTATCGGTATAAGGTCCTCTTCATACTCCAAGAGAGCCACGTCTATGGGGTCGATCATGTTCTCCGGGTACTCTGTTAGGACCGGAGCGCCATATGAGATCTGGAGAGCTCTGGCACCAATAATCCTCGCCTTCTCAAATCTTGTATATTTCATAGACTCACCTTCAGGGCAACGTTGGGTATTAGGATGATGATTATAAAGGTTTTGGAGATTGCCCGCTTCCCCGCGACTAGGAGTGAAAAAGAAATATAGAGGCTGGCTCCATGAAGAGCCTGTGACAGATGAACCTATGCTCTGCGCGGCGGCGTTCTTCAGGAACAAAGGCAAGGGCGTCGTGACCGAGAAGGAATTCCTTATGGGGATTTCCATGGACTTCAGATGGATGCCCTACTCCGATGCAAAGGAGCTGCTGAGCGCCCTATTGGCTGCCAATGTGGTCAAGAGGGACGGGGACCTAATAAGACCGGCCTTCGACGTCGCTGATGCGGATGTCCCTGTGGCGTACAGACCTCCGGCAGACCTTATCAGGACGGCCGCGCTCTCCCGAGAGACGGACTCCATGAATTTCCCCCAGATCATAGCATTCGCAGAGAAGCACGGAATGAAGAAGAAGGATTTTATCTCGGCCAGCAACGCTTTGCAGAAGAAGCTGGGGATATCCCCGGAGGCTGCGGGCCTGATCGTCCTCAGGGACAACGGGACCGATATCTCGGAGATAGCCGAGAGGGTCTACACAGGGATCTCCGGAGAATGATCATTCCCTCTTTATGAAATCCTGCAGGGTCATCTTGCCTGAGGATCCGCCCTGAGTGCCGCCGGAGTACGCCACATCCTCCATAAGCGATATACCCAGTGCCTTCTCTATCCTTGCCACCAGCTTGTCCTCCGGGATCAGATCGTTGGCCTCTATCTTGGACAGCATCCCCTTCTTTATCCCTATGGATGCGGCGAAATCCTCCTGGCTCAGTCCCTTCCTCTGACGGGCCGTCCTTACGGTTTCGCCGTATTCATCTATCAGATGCCGACTCTCCTTCCCCGAATAGATGTCCCTGGTCTGCATTCTCCTTTCACGGGACTGCAACCTTTCCTCTATGGCCTGTGCGCTCGGGCCCTTCTGGGCCGCTCCCTTGGACTCCCTCTGCTCATCTCCGAATCTGGCACAGGCTCCGCACAGGTTCAGCTTGGTCCTCTCTATGAACACGGGCTTTGTCGTCGGCACGTCCTTGCCGCACATTTCACAGATCATATGTTCCATCCCAACGACGGATAGATAATTAAACATGACGAGATGCCTTCCGAGACCTTTATCGACCTACATGATATCCGTCAGTCATACGAAAGGTAATAAAAGAAGGCGCAATATTGATGAGGGAGAGAGAATGGAGATGGAAAACTCACAGAACAAAGAGTTGGCCTCCGAGCTTAAATCCAAGATAAGCCTCTTGGAGGAGCGCAACGTAAGGCTCATGGAGGACCTTCAGAACGCCGAGAACGAGAAACGCTACTCAGAGAGCGAGCTCTTCAGGCTTCAGAAGGATCTTACAAGGCTCAGAGCGGAGATGGAGAGGCTGAAGAGCCCGCCGCTCATAGTGGGGACCCTGAGGGACCTTTTGCCGGACGGCCGCGTGGTCGTCAAGAGCTCCACCGGACCCGATTTCATCGTCTCCGTTTCAGAGTACTGCCCTGTAGAGAACCTGATCCCCGGATCCAGAGTATCACTCAACAAGCAGACACTGGCCGTTATGAACGTGCTGCCATCGCCTCTGGACCCCATAGTCACCGGGGCCGAGATACTGGACAAGCCCGACATAACCTATGATGACATAGGCGGGCTGAAGCAGCAGATGCTGGAGCTCAGGGAAGCTGTGGAAGACCCCCTTCTCAGGCCGGAGCTCTATGCCAAGGTTGGCATCGAGCCGCCGAAGGGCGTTCTGCTGGTAGGTCCTCCGGGAACCGGGAAGACGCTGATGGCCAAAGCCGTTGCCAATGCCACTCAGGCGTCATTCATAAGGCTCGTGGGTTCCGAACTTGTGCAGAAGTACATCGGAGAGGGGGCCAGACTTGTCCGCGAGCTGTTCGAGCTTGCCAAGGAGAAGGCACCCAGCATAATATTCATAGACGAGCTGGATTCCGTCGGGGCCAAGAGGCTTGACGTGTCCACATCGGGAGACCGTGAGGTCCAGAGGACCCTGATGCAGCTCCTGGCAGAGCTGGACGGATTCTCCCCGCTGAGCGAGGTGAAGATCATAGGCGCCACGAACCGCCCGGACATACTGGACGACGCTCTGCTTCGCCCCGGCAGGTTCGACCGCATAATAGACATAGGCCTCCCGGACATTGATGGCCGCACCGAGATCTTCAGGATACACACATCCAAGATGAACCTGGATGATACGGTTGTGCCTAGGAAGATGGCGGAGCTCACCGAAGGCGCCTCCGGAGCGGAGATAAAATCCATCTGCACGGAAGCCGGGATGCTGGCTATAAGAGACAACAGGGACACTGTGACCATGAATGACTTCCTCGATGCCAAGATAAAGGTGCTCGAGGCAGGAAGGAACAAGGTCAAACCGGTTCCGGCCCTGATGTTCGGATGAGCTCAGTCTGAATCCGCATCGGGGTCATCGCCGCCGAAGAACGTCTGTCCTGCGGCGGCGTATATCCCTTCCATGCCTTCGCCGGTTTCCGAGGATGCTGCGAGGACGTCCCCGAACATACCGAGGCCCTCTACGGCTTTATAGAGCTCCTGTCCCACTACAGTGCTGGGGTCTGCGCTCTCATCCGACAGATCGGAGTACAAGGCATACTCATCACTGTGCCAGAGCACCATTCTTTCAACTGTTTCCCGGTCAACGGTATCCGTTTTCGTCAGTACGTTGATCATAGGAACGCCCAACCTGAACTGCACCAGGGATGATAGCACAAGAGATGAGATGAACCCATTGGGACTTCTACAAAGCATCGGATCCAGAAGGTAAGCCGTCATCGACCTCTCTTTCCCTAGAGCTTCCATTATCACGTTGGAGGACTCCCTGAAGGCGAACAGCTCCAGCTGCCCGGGGGTATCCACCAGCAGGAACGTGCTCCTCATCCCTTCAACGGCCTCGGTGAGCTTGCTCACATTTAGCGCCATGAGATCGGCAGCGACCACCTGAGCTCCGTTTGGTCCCAGAGCGTACTCGTCCATGACCTCGTTCATGGACACCCATTCCCTTATGTCCACATCCGCCTCGTAGGGCAGTGCGTCCGCCCCTGGATCCAAGTTGAGGACCGCAACGTCGATGCCCCTCTCCAGGAGCCATGAGCGGTATGTGCTGACGAGGGTGCTCTTGCCGCTTCCGGCCGTGCCGACGAAATAGATTATCTTCATTTGTGCTCGGTTCTTCAATGTTCCATATGTACAAAAACCTGCTTCTCCGCATCAGTTAAGTATATATTGGAATCAACGGTGTTTAACATCTCATGTCAGCCGACGTGCAGGCCGAACGGAAAGATAAACTGACGGGGCTCTTGGCCCTTGCCGCGGGGATGATTCTCTCTGCGGTCGTGCTCTTCGGGAGCACGGGACCGGACTGGGTGCTCAACCAGCAATCTTTCATACCTTATCTGAACTGCGAAACGATATACGAGAAGGTCTTCAGCGTAGGACTCACCATCAGCGGGACTCTGGTGGCCGTCTTCGGCATCGACCTCATTTGGCTAAGGAGGAGGGATGTCCTTTCCGCCGCCGGCGTGTTATTCCTGATCGCCGGGCTAATGTCCATGAACATCACTGCCCTCGTAAACAGTTGGGATATGCACGGGATGCTGATGGACGTCATGGTCATCTCCATACTTCTGGGTGTGGTGCTCATGACCATAAACGACTGGATAGAGGAGAAGGTCCTCGTCGGGGGCGTATCCCTTGTGCTGGTCTTCTCGCTTCTCGCATTGCTCATTACCAACGGGACCTCGGAATTCTGGGTACCGGCTACCTACGGATTCTCAGCGTGGCTGATAATCCAGGGTCTGAAATTCATCTTCGAATGACACCCACTTTAATAAATAAGGAGAGCTATCCTACCCAAAGGTGTTCTAATGACAGACAAACCCACTATGGTATCGGCAGGAAAGACCCTGGCCATCCTTGGCGGGATCATCTGCATAATCGGAACCGCACTGACCTTCGATGCGGGCAGCAGCAATATAATGGTGGAGATCGGGCTTCCCCTTCTGTCTGCCGTTCTGTTCTTCGCTGTCAGCGGAGAGCTCAACGTCAACGGCAGCATGAAGAGGAGCGTCATGATCTTCATGTCCTTCCTCAACATAGCTGTACTGGCGTTCGGCACAATATATGGGACTGTGGACCTCTACCTGGGTGCAGTCCTCATATTGCTCGCTGTCGGAGTTCTCGCATTGAGCTCGTCTTCCGGTACCGCCAGATGGATCCAGGCCGACAGGATATGAAACCTCTTACAAACTCAAACTTTTATCTACCCATTAACCAATCTGTACAAAGGTGGTTCCCAGATGGATGAGAAGTACACTTTCGCCCTCAGGAAGATCGCTCTCCTGGGAGGGATAGACGACTACATAGCCGTCTCCTCTCGGGAGCTAGGCGAAGCATTGGAGATGAGCCAGCAGTCCGCATCCAAAAGGATCTTGGAACTACTGGAAAGAAAATACATAACCAGGGACCTGGGAGCCAGGAAGCAGAGGATAAAGCTCACCCTGGAGGGGATCGAGGAATTGAAAAGAGAGTACAACGAGTACCGCCGCATATTCGAGCTTTCCGACCATATAGTCCTGCACGGCACCGTCAAGAGCGGCATGGGGGAAGGCGGATACTACATATGCCAGAATGATTACATGGAGCAATTCAACAACGTTCTCGGCTTTAAGCCCTATGAGGGCACCCTTAATGTGCATGTGGACAAGGAGGACATCGGCAAGCTCGACCTGATCAAGGGAACTTCGGGCCATATGATAGACGGGTTCAACAAGGATGGGCGCAGCTTCGGCGGCGTCATCGCCTACAAGGCGAAGATAAGGAACGTTGACTGCGCCATCGTCGTCCCCGAGAGGTCCCACTACAAGGACATCATCGAGATAGTGTGCCAGTACCATCTGAGACGTACGTTGAGCATCAACGACGGCGACAGGGTGGACGTCCGCGTGGAGATCTGATCACTTAGTCAGCTTCTTCATCACGGAGCGGAATACCATCATTCCGTCCCCTTCCTCAGGCTGGCCGTTCCTGGTCCAGTCCTGATGGGTGTACCTTGTCAGCACCCTTTCCGGATGGGGCATCATACCCAGGACGTTCCCTGCGGGATTGCATATGCCGGCTATATCTGATGGGGAGCCGTTTGGATTCCACGGATACACCGCTTTCACGCCTCCGGGACCTACGTACCTGAATGCCACCTGATCGTTCTCCTCCAGCTTCTCTACGAAGCGCGGATCCTCGCTGAGTAGCTTGCCCTCCGCATGTGCCAGAGGGAACATCACGATCTGACCTTTCTTCATCTCGGAAGTGAATATGCACTTCCCCCTGTTATCATTCCTAAGATATGTCGGGCGGCATTCGAATCTGCCAGAATCGTTGGTGCTGAGAGCCGCGGTAGGCGTCTCGGACATCACGCCCTCGAACGCGGGCAGAAGACCCAGCTCCACAAGGGTCTGGAATCCGTTGCATACTCCGAGAACCGGCTTCTCAGATTCCACGAACCTCTTCAGCTCTGTCCCTATGTCGCTCTTTATCCTGGCGGCGAATATCGCACCTGCCCGCACGTAATCTCCCGCGGAGAATCCCCCGGGGAAGGCCAGGATATCATAATCCTCAAGGCTGCGTTTCGCATAGTCGGAGGCTTTGCCCGCCAGCTGCTTAAGGTGCACCAGCTCCGGGGACGCACCGACCATTTTGAAGGCTTGATACATCTCATCTTCGCAGTTGGTCCCCTCTATACGAATGACGCATACCTTAACATCCTCAGCTTTCATGCTGCACCTCCCATCACATTCCACAAAGGCTTGCTCCATGACTCGTATAGGCTGAATACAGGTATCCTCGCTCCCGCTATTGCGAGCGAATCCCCACCCGTCCTGCCTATCATCTTCGCATCTTCGCCCATTATCCTCTCGAACTCCGCAGCGGCGCTCTCCTTGATCTCGACTATCCAGCGGGTGTTGCTCTCAGAATAGAGCCAGATGCTCTCTTTTACGTCACTCGGAACATCTATCTCCGCTCCTACCCTTCCGGAGAGGCACATCTCCGCTATTGCGACTGCGGCTCCTCCGTCCGAGCAGTCATGACAGCTCCTTACCAGGCGCCTGTCGATCGCAGACAGCAGCTTCTCTGATATCCTCTTGAACACTACAGGATCGGATTTCGGAACGGAACCTCCGCTGCCTCCGTACTTGCGGAACAGAAGGGACCCTCCCATCTCGTCCTTCGTGCTTCCTACCATATAGATCCTGTTACCTGGATCCTTGAAATCTGCGCTGACGGCTTTCCTGGCATCCTCGATTATCCCGGTAGCCATGATCATCGGGGTCGGCAGCACTCCGCCGCCTTCCGACCCTTCATTGTACAGACTGACGTTGCCTGAAGGTATGGGTATCTCCAATGCTCTGCATATGTCGCCAAGGCCGCGCACGGCCTCCCTGAACACGCCGAGCCTGTCCGGTTTCTCGGGGTTTCCGAAGTTAAGGCAGTTGGTTATGGCATCGGGCCTCGCGCCTACGGCGACAAGACCTCTGAGCGCTTCCTCGACCGAGGACATGGCACCGTTGTATGGGTCCGCCTCCGTGAACCACGGGTTGCAGCCTATGACGGCGGCCAATCCCCTGAAGCTTCCCGGCACAGGCATTATTATGGATGCGTCGCCGGGCCCGGCAGCGTTCATCTTACCGACCATCGGCCCCAGGGCGGTTGACCCCCTGACCTCGAAATCATACTGTCTTATGGCCCATTCCCTTGAAGCCACATTAAGATCCGAAAGGAGATCCAATATCGCCTCTCCTGCGGAGGGTATCTTGGGGAACACCTCGTTCTCCTTGCCCGAGATCTTCGGGCTGACGTAGGGCCTGTCGTATGCAGGTCCTCCGGTAAGGAACTCCGTGTCCATGTCCAGGACCTTGGTCCCATGCCAATAAACCTTCGTCCTGGGGACATCCGTGGTGACCGCCACCGGTGTAGCCAGAACGTCCCAGAGCTCGAATATCTCCAGTATCTTGTCGGTATTCTCGGGCTTGCAGGTGACCATCATGCGCTCCTGGGACTCCGAGACCCATATCTCCCAAGGTGCCAGACCCTCCTCTTTGAGGGGCACCTTTTCCAGATGGACATCTGCTCCGCATTCCCCGGCGGAAAGGGCCATCTCGCCGACGACACAGCTGAGACCTCCTCCACCCAAGTCCTTCATCCCGGTTATGAGACCGAGGCGGTTGACCTCCAGGCATGCGTGTATTATCGGCTCCTTTGTTATGGGGTCGCCCAGCTGTACGGCCCCCCTGGAATCCTCATCGGAAGTGGAGGTGAGATCCGCGGATGCGAAGGTCACGCCGTGTATGCCGTCCCTCCCGGTTCTGCCGCCGATCAGAATCATTGTCTCCCCCGGCCCTCCCGCGAAGTTGTTGGTCAGCTCGTCCTTTCTGACTATTCCCAAAGCCCCCACGTTCACTAGACAGTTCGTCGTGTACCTCTCATCGAAGAAGAAACCGCCTGTGATGGTCGGCACTCCGACCCTGTTGCCGTAATCCCTTATCCCGGATACTACGCCGCTGAGCAGGTACCTGGGGTGCTTTGTGCCCGGCGGGAGCTCCCCTTTCCTGTCGATCGGACCGAAGCACAGGGGGTCCCCGAGCCCTACCGGCTGCGCCCCCATGCACACGATGTCCCTGAGTATGCCGCCTATCCCTGTGGCCGCTCCTCCGTACGGCTCTATCGCCGAAGGATGATTGTGACTCTCTATCCTGAGTGCGTATCCGTGATCCTCATCGAAGACCATGACTCCTGCGTCCCCTCTCGACAGAACATTGGGGTGCTTAACCGAGAATACGAATTTCTTGAGTATGTTCTTGGAGCTCTTGTAGCAGCAGTGCTCGCTCCAGGCCTGTCCGAGGGACTCCAGCTCCACGTCCGTCGGGTTCCTGCCCTCTTTCTTGAAGTAATCTACTATGACCTTCATCTCGTCCAGAGACAGGCTCAGTCCCATCTCCGACGATATGCTCTTGAGCTCTTCATCAGAAGCCGAGAGTATGTTCACGTCGTGGAGAGGGAAAGGTACGTCCCTCTTGACGGACAATGCCTTCTTCGCCATCAGATCATCTCGCGGTGACGCTGTAGCTCTGGATGACTGGGTTTGCCAGAAGAACGCGGCACATCTCCTCACCGGCCTTCACAGCCTCGGACTTGCCCATGTCCAGTTCCACTTCGAAGACTTTCACGCACTTGACGGAACCGACGCCTTTGAACCCGAGAGACTCCAGTGTCTTCTTCGTGTTGCTTCCTTCGGGGTCGGCCACGCCTTTCTTGAGCTCTATTCTTATCTCGATTACGGCCATTGTGCGTATATGAGAGTTCACTAATTAAAAGGATTCTTAGCTTACTCAGGCTGTGCGCCTTCCGAAGGCCAGATATCCTGTGTGACCCAGCATGTCGAATGAGGGCCTCACGCCGCCGGGGTGTACCACCATTTCTCTCTGTATGGTCTCACATGCGAGAACATCCCTGAGACCCGCTTCCCTCATAGCATTGACCGCATTCTGAAGCTGATTCGCGTTGGGGATGTAAACGCATACCATGCCGCCGGGCCTGACCTTCGGCAGCAGGTTGCTGAAGGCGTTCTCCGGGTCCGGCATGTCCATTACCAGGGCATCGGCCGTAATATCCGGATCGGCCTCCCTGGCATCGCACACTATGCAATCCCAGTTCTCGAAGCCCATGCGCCTGACATTCCTGCCGGCCAGCTGGGCATTGTCCTCTCTGAGCTCCAGGGTGAGGACCCTCCCGTTAGGGGAGACCGCCCTCAGAAGGGCCATGGTCAACGCTCCGGACCCGGCGCCCACTTCCAAGACCGTGCTGCCTGCCCTTATGTCGCAACGGAAGAGTATCACTTCCGCATCCTTCGGGGTTATTATCTGCGCCCCCCTCTCAAGAGAGGTCATCATATCGACCGTGGTCGGTCTGAATACTGTGAACTCCTTGCCGGCCACCGTCATCCTGGAACCATCGTCCAGATCTCTGAACCTCTCACCGTCAACGGTGCCCAGGGAGTGTATCTTCAGCATCTTGTAGGCGACTTTGAGCCAGTGCTTCTTCCCGTAAGAGTCTTCCATGAAGACTAGCTCATTCTCTTCGAAGGGCATGGGACGTCTATCGCGGAGCATCGGTTAATCATTTCGTATGCTCAAAGGGAACTTATAACCCTAAGACCCTTCCAGATTTCATGACGTCCGGCATATTGGGGATAATGGCATGCCCTATTCTGGAGGATGAGTTGGTATACAGCCTCAGTAGCGACAGGGAGAAGAAGAGGATCTTCTTGCTGGATAACGATCACAACAAGATGATAATCCCGAAGCTGGAAGAGAACGGCGTCCCCTATACGCTGTTGAGCGAGAAGGATTTCCTCAGCGGGGAAGCGGATATACCCGGCGACGGGTACAGGATCGTGATATGGATGATGGACCTGGGTCTCCACGAGGAGCCGGAGAATCTGAAGATAAGGATAAGGGAGCTCATGTCTGATTTCCAGGAGCATGTGGACGCTATAGCCCTCTATTACGGACTGTGCGGCAACGGGCTGAAAGGAATAGAAGAATGGTCCTCTTCCAACCTTGCCGTTCCCATGACGATCTGCAAGGACAGATTCGGGAAGGTTTGCGACGACTGCATCTGCGTGCCCATGGGCGGTACAGACAATTACCTTAGATTATTGAAGAAATACCCCGGGATCATGTACTTCACACCTGGGATGGCCTGCAGCTTCGAGGAGTTCATGGACAGCATGGAGCTGTTCAGGGGCGTCGAGAAGGGGGACCGGGAGATGTTCAAGATGGTCCTGGAAATGGCCGATTACAAGTACGTAATGAAGATCCAGACGGGACTGGGAGATCAGAGGAACTTCCAGAGGTGCGTCGAAGAGTTCGCCGAAAAGTACGAACTGGAAGTAATGGAGCTGGAGGACGGATGGGTCAGCACAGAGGTGGCTGACCTGACCTACGAGCGCGCCAAGTCCCTTCTCAACGGTCACATGGAGCGGGCCGCATAGGCCAGTAGCTCCGATCTCTTACCGCACACCAGGCACTTGCCGTCATGCTTCTCCGCAGGATACGGTGTGCCCAGGATCTTGATGTCCTTCTCCTCGACTTTCCCGCCGCACTCCATGGAACCGCACCACGGGAAGGTGACGACCCTCTCAGGAATGTTGTCCAGGGATTCTACTGACATGACAGAGGATGCCTGGAAGGCCTCCGCCTTCGATCTCATGTCCTTCTTGATCTCTGCCAGTATCAGCCTGACGCCGGAGACCAGGGAATCGGAGGATATTGTGCCCTTCTCGCCGTTGTCCCTTCTTGCGAAGGTTATGACCTCGTTCTCCATGTCCCTGGCGCCGAGCTCCAGTCTCAATGGCACGCCCTTTATCTCCCAATCATAGAACTTGCTGCCGGGCCTGTCGTCCCTGTTGTCCAGATGTGTGCGTACACCCGATTCCCTGAGGATCATGGCGATCTTCTCAGCCTCCAGTTTGACCTCTTCGGCATTCTTCTTGGAGATTATGGGTATTATGACGACCTGGTAGGGCGCGATGTCGGGAGGCATTACCAATCCCTTGTCATCGCCGTGCACGCTTACGACAGCTCCCAGAAGACGCTCGCTCATACCGTAGGTGGTCTGATGCACGTGCTTGTGCTCCCCGCTCTCGTCCTCATACGTTATGTCGTACGGAACGGAGAAATTCGTCCTGTAATGGTGAACCGATCCCAACTGCAGCGTCCTGTAGTTGGGCATGACAGTATCGATGCCCACTGTGTAATGTGCGCCCGGGAACTTGTCCCAATCAGTACGTTTCAGCAGGAAGTACGGAAGGCAGAGCCTGTCCATGACCTTCTCCAGGATCGACAGGTCCTCATCGATCTGCTTCTGGGCATCCTCCTCGGTATCGTGGCAAGTGTGAGACTCGAAGAAATGGATCTCCCTGACCCTGATGAAGGGGCGGGTCTGCTTCGTCTCGTAACGGAATGTGTTGACTATCTGGTAGATCTTCAGGGGAAGGTCCTGATGGGACCTTATCCACAGGGAGAACATTGGATACATGGCTGTCTCACTGGTCGGCCTCACGACCAGGGGAACGTCAAGCTCGTTATCTCCCGCTTTGGTTACCCAGTATACCTCGGAATCGAATCCTTTGATGTGGTCCTTCTCCTTCTTGAACTCTGTCTCGGGGATCAGAAGAGGGAAGCAGACCTCGTCGTGCCCGGTGTCATCCAGCTCATCGCGGATGAAACCGTCTATGAAGCGCATTATCTTCCATCCGTACGGGGTCCAGACATTCATCCCCTTGATCGGATAGCGCTTGTCGGAGAGCCCTGCCTTCTCTACGATGTCGAGATACCATTCCGCATAGTTCTTGCCGTCCAAGAGGATCACCGCTTGGATTTCAGCGCTTCGGCGATGATCGGGGCCACGGATATGTGGGACAGCTCGTTCTCCAAGGTGTTGCAGCAGAGCACTCCGTCAAGGGAGCTGCCCGTAAGCTTCTGAACGGCACCATCAACGAAGACGCCGTGCGTGCACGCCACGTAAACGTTCTTGACTCCTTCCTTCTTAAGCTGGGCCGCTGCGGCTATTATGGTGCCGCCTGTGGCGATTATGTCATCGACTATGAGCACATTCTTACCTTTGCAGTTGGACTTCGAGGGCTTTATCGACACCTCTGTGCCTGATATGCGGGTCTTCTCCAAGTGATCGTAAGGCTTGCCCATCCTGACACCGACCTCCTTTGCCCTGTCCTTGGCTCCCAGATCCGGGGACAGGACTATGTCGACGTCCCTCTCTTTGAAGTAATCGGCTATCGCCGATGAGGCCTTCACGTCCTTGGTCTCGCAGTCGAAGAACCTGAGAACGTCCTCTTTGTGTATATCCACCGTTATCACGCGGTCGGCGAGCATGGCGAGGCGCTTGGACATCACCTTGGCGCTCTCCGGCTCCCCGGGCCTGAAGACCCGGTCCTGCCTGGCGTACCCGAAGTATGGGATGACCAGGGTTATCGTCTTGGCGCCCATCCTGTGAACGGCGTCCTGCAATAGGAACATCTCCACAAGGTTGCCGTCCGGATAGGTATTCTGCACGATCACGACATCATCATCCAGATTGTCGCTGTCTATCCTCGTGTAGCATTCCCCGTCTGGGAATCTCGTTGTCGCCGCCTGTATGTATTTGCACCCAAGAATTCCGGCCAATTCTTTCGCCAGGTCCCTTGACGAGGAACCTCCCACGACTATCATGCTGCTGAGTAACGCGTGCTTTTTATTATACCTAACGCACACGTGCAACGGCGACCCTTTCGGCAAAGGATATAATCGTGCTCCCCTTATCTCATATCGGGATGCAAATGCAGGGTAACAACGGGGCCGAGGGCACCGGTATCGAGAGACCCTCCGACAGACTGGTGAGATCGTACAGCGTGGCAAAGGTGGTAGCCTCCAACGGCGTCGCGTGTGCTCCTCCGGCACAGAAGGAGAGGGGGCCGCAGGTCCAGGCCAGGAACGACTGCGAAGTTGTTGGTACCATATACGGTAACGTAGGCACGTCCACCTTCAACTGCAGAGTGATCGCACATCTCGAGAAATCCGAATATGTCATGGCAGAGCACCCAGATTACGGATGGGTGCTGTGCCAGGTGGGGACTCTGATCAGGAAGACAGACCTGACTTTGGAGAAGAGCGCTAACCTGAACGAGAATACTGTTATCGATGAGATGGTCAGCGCCCAGATCGACGTCATCGGGTACAGGGACTCCAACAATCTGCTCCAGGTCCCCAGAACCACCTTCAAGGCCGGAGCGGATGTCTGCAGGGCCAGCGGGAAACTGGTGCAGAGCGTTCTGGGCCTCAGGAACAACACAAAGGTTGGCGGGTACATCGGGTTGCTGCACGGGCACGATCTTCCAGTTACATTGGATATTAACGAGCTGCTGCAGAAGCACGTCTGCATACTCGCCAAGACCGGGGGCGGCAAGAGCTACATGTCCGGCGACATCATCGAGGAGATGATGAAGAGGGACGTGACCACCATGATCATCGATCCCCACGGGGAGTACGGAGCCATGAGGGATATGGGGAAGGTGGGCGATCCCCGTTTCGGGGTTGTCCCCAGAGGCTACGCGGACAAGATCCGGGAATTCTCGGTCCTCAAAAACGACGACCCAAACATAAGATCGTTGAGATTCACCCTGAGGGCCCTGGAAGCCAGGGAGCTACTGGAACTGACCCGGACGAACGATGTGCGCTCTTACCTTACGACCCTCAAGAGAGCGATAGATGCACTGAGGGAGCACCAGGAGATCTATTCTCTGAGGGATCTTATCGATGTGCTGCTTTCGTTGGAAACGGATAACAAGAGCGCTGTTCTGATTAACGAGCTGGAATACCTGGACGAGATCGGCATATTCGCCACCCTCGGGAACAAGGTCTCCGAGCTGGTGGAGAAGGGGAAGACGACAATAATCAATCTCAAAGGGGTACCTCCGGATATACAGGAGCTCATAGTCAGGAGGCTGAGCACCATAATGTTCGAGATGAGGAAGCAGGATGCTGTCCCGCCCATGATGATGGTCATCGAGGAGGCCCACAACTACTGTCCGCAGGTCGGCACCGCCCTCTCATCGAAGGCGCTTTCCACTATAGCCTCTGAGGGCAGGAAGTTCGGACTGGGACTAACGGTTATAAGCCAAAGACCCGCTAAGATAGACAAGAACGTGCTGAGCCAGTGCGGGACGCAGATCATACTCAAGGTGACGAACCCCAACGACGTGAAGGCCATATCAGCATCCGTGGAGGGGCTGACCGCAGGGATGATGGATGAGGTCCAGACAATGCCCATAGGCATGGCGATGGTCGTCGGAGCCGGGATACAGACACCGCTGCTGGTGGATGTCAGGCCCAGGGAGAGCAGGCACGGCGGAACGGGTGTGAAGGTGATATCGGATGATTGACAGGATAACCGAGGAGAAGATCGACAGATACCTCAGCATAACGAACGAGGCCTTAACCAAGCTGAAGGTCGTAGCTCCGGATAGGTCCTTCAACAAAAGGCTGGCAGATGATTTCCTCAACATGGCACATTCATACTACAATGATGCAAAGCACTTCAGGAGCGAAGGGGACCTGGTGAATGCGTTCGCTGCGGTCAACTACGCCCACGGGTGGCTGGACTGCGGAGCGCGGATAGGTCTCTGGGATGTCGACGGTGACGACAGGCTATTCACCCTTTTCGAATGACGGAACCGCCGAATGATGCCGATTCGTATATCGCGGCTTCCGGAAGGATCTCCCGGACCTCTTCCGCGGATGCAGTGGTGATGATACTGTGACCGAGCATGCACATGGCCGATCTTCCAGGTAGAAGCCTGAGCGCTTCCGTCACCGCAGCGGATTCGAGCCCCGCAGCATGGGAGAACTCGCGGGCCAAGGAGAACAAGCTGCTCTCCGTCCTGTTATTGACATAGGACCTGAGACATCGGTCGCCGCTGCCTTTGATCCTTGCCTCTGTCAAGGGATCGGAGAGGATCCTGGACGTGGATATGGGCGGCCCCACTACCGCAATGGTCAGATCGAACTTCAGGCCCGAATCAGTCACCTTGCCGTGTGGAGGGAGACCTGCAGATTCCCTTGTGGGCTGGTGCCCCTGGCACATTATGGCTGCAACATCCCCGAGACCACCGCCGTTCTCTATCTCGGCGACATGGGCCGCCGGGAACGCCTCGTATGGGTCCCTTCCGACGATGCTGCATACGCATGTCCCGGCCGCTATGGTCCCGGCCGCGGACATCCCGAAACCTTGACTGACCGGCAGTCCGCATTCGATGCTGATATCGAATCCCCTCCCGGGAGCAAGCGCTGCCACGGCAGCGGCCGTTACGGGAGCATCGCTTTCCGCACCGTCCAACAGGATGGAGACGCGGGAATCCCTTCTTTCCTCCACCGCGACCTTCGCTCCCAGAGCGGTCTTGATGCCTGCGCCGATTGAACCGGACCTGAGTATATCTCCCGTCCTACGCGGCGAGAAGAACAACGTGATATGACCCGGGCAGAAGGATTCGGTCATGAGCAGATGTCGAGTATGCTGTTGGCTATGCTCTCTTTGGTGCCGGTTATGTCCTTCTCGCCCTTTGCGGAGACGAGTATGACAGATGCGGATGTTTTGCCTGCGGAGTCTATGTCGTTAGCCACAACTGCCGTCAGATCATAGGCCTCCAGCCTCTCCCTGGCACGTGCCGCCAGGGCCTTCTTCGTAAGTCCTGATTCCGCTTTGAAACCTATGACGGTATCGCATCTCTCCCTTATCAGGGGCAGAACTTTGGGGACGGGCGTCAGCTTCATACTGAAACCCTTATCGCTTGGCATCTTCCCCGCGTACTCCTCCCCGGGAGTGAAGTCCGCCAGGGCCGCCGGGACTATGACCACATCATGATCTATGCCTTTCACCATGCTCACCAGCTCCGTGACCTTGGCGAAACGTTTGGTATCTATGTAATCAGGAAGCGGCACTGAGCATCCTCCCATCCACAGCTCCACCTCTGCACCGCGCTCGAAGGCCCTCTCGGCTATGCGCACGGACATCAGGCCTGTGGAGCGGTTCGTTATGATCCGCATTGAGTCTATCGGCTCCTCCGAGCGTCCTCCTATGACAAGTATCCTCTTGCCTACGAGGTCGTCCTTGGACAGCATCCTGGTCACCCATGCGACCACTTCCTCCCTGGATGCGACCTTCGCCCTGGGACCGTCGGTGTTCGGTCCGATCATTGAGACACCCCATTCCCTCAGCGTCAGGACATTCTTGGCAACCCCGGGGTTCCTGTACATGGCATCGTGCATAGCGGGTGCCACCGCCACCGGCAGGCCGTGGCCTATGGCCACCGTGGCCATTGACGTGACCGTGCCGTCATCTATCCCGTTGGCTATCTTCGATATGGTGTTGGCCGTCGCGGGATAGATTATCAGCGCATCGGCCTCGGACCCCTCTCCGAAGAGAGAGACATGCTCCGCATTCCCCGTCAGCTCCGTTATCACAGGATTGCCGCTGGCGAACTCCATGGCCTGGGGGGCCACCATCTTCGTTGCCGCCTCGGACATGGCAACGATCACCTTGGCCCCGTGCCTGATCAGCTCCCTTACGGTGGAGAAGCACTCTGTGGCGGCTATGCTGCCTGTTATGCCTATTACCACAGTCTTCCCTCTAAGCTTGCTGCTCTTCTCGCAGTATATCTCCTCAGCCGGATGCATCTCTCATCAATCCTCCTTTCTGATCATCTTCATTATCTCGGCCAGAGTCTCCTTCCTGTCCCTGGACGCGTCCATAACCGGGTAGCCTTTCTCCCCGGCTATGCGCAGATAGTTCTCCCGCACCCGGGTGAGGTACCCTACGGCCTCGAACCTGCTGTTCTCTCCTCTGGACGATATGCGGTTCAGGCCTTCGGCGGGATCTATGTCGAGCACGACGGTTATGTCAGGTTCTCTTATGACAGGCTCGTTTATGGCCGCGACCCATTCCGCCAGATCCTCGCTGGACGCACTCTGATAAGCCAGGGAGGATACGTAATATCTGTCGGATATGACCACTTTCCCCTGGGAAAGCCACTTCTCTATATCTGCGGTGTGGCATGACCGGTCTGCGGCGAAGAGCAAAGCCTCCGCCTTCGGGTCGAATCCACGCCTCCGGATGAGCTCACCTATGGGCCCGTCCGTCGGCTCAGCCGTCGTAACGACCTCATGCCCCTCCTGGATCAGCTTCTCTTCGAGAAAACGGCAGAGGGTCGTCTTACCTGTACCGTCTATGCCTTCAATGACGACGAACACTTGCTCACCAGTCCTACCTATAACCTGCTCCGTAATCTTTTTTGCGGCGGGCGTCCGCATATATATTCCAATCTCCTGTAAAGGCTCGGAAGGCTCTGGATATCCTTCACATCCTTAATGCACAGAGCCCTTAGCTTATCCCGCATATCCGTATCGTAGCGAATCCCCAGGGAATACAAATTCTGTTCCAGGCTCTTGGCTATCTCATCGCCTTTGCTGTCCCAATCCGTGAGGATTATGGCTTCCTTGCCCGACTCATAGACCCTTTCGGCGGCTCTCCGGGGGCCGCCCTCCTTCTGCACCTCGATGGATTCTGCAGCTATCTTGAGAAAGTCCAGGGCCTCCCTGTCCTTCCTTCCCTCTATCAGGATTATGCTTCCCTCCGACATATCGGACAGATCCTCTATCAGCCAGGCCAGCTGATCCAGGCGATCGCAGTCGTTCATAGGGCCCCGCCGAGGGAAAGGATTATCGCATCCGGATCGCCACGGATCGCAACGGTCTTCTGCCTGCTGGTGTGACCTCTGACCACCTCTGCCCTGCACCCTGTTATCCCGGATATCAGCTCCTCCACTTCCCTGTTGGCCTTCCCTTCCGTAGGCTTCGCTCTCACCCTCACGATGATCCGCTTCCTCCACGGGTCGACACCTTCCAGAGCGGATCTGTCCGAGCCCGGCGAGACGAGCAGTTCCGCCTCTGCCCCGTTGGGCGTACGGCGGACCGCTTCCGAGAAGTCCATGCCCACCCGATGGGCGGGCGCTCATAATATGGTTTCGAGCTTCGGAAAATACCATAGACAAACATCAAATAGAGCCGATTTGTTGTGAATACCGTGGCCGGAACAAGCGACAGGATGACCTTCGAGGAGCTTACCTCGATATACAGCGTGGAACTCAGGTCGAACGCTCTCTCCGGAGTGCGCAAGGATCTGTACCCCGCGATGATAGCGCTCTTCAAGGAGCAGGTCGCCAGATGCGATGCGCTGGCAAGCAAGGACCCGGATTCCATAATGTTCGACGGCGCCGTCTCCCGGAAGAAGAACATCCAGAAGTACATGAAGATGGTCACCGAGCTCCGCATGAAGAAGATCGCGGACATGGCCGTCAGGAGCGCCATGGGAGCTACGAACAACCCGGTTCAGCTGCTCACCCTCGAAGAAAGGAGATTCCATGACGGCACCATGGAGGCTGCCGCCATGCACTGGACCATTGTCGACAAGAGGACCAGGGCAGTGGTTCCGGACATAACCGTTGCGGCTGCTCCCGATGTCCCTTCCGCGGAAGAGGAGGAGATGCCTCCCGAGGTGGAGCAGACGGACGAGCCCGTCTTCGAGACGGAGCCGGAACCGCCGCAGGAAACGCACGAAGATATCCATACTGACGATACTGTCATAATACGCGTTCTCGAGGACCTGCCGAGATTCTCAGGCCCGGACAGGGATTACGATCTCAAGAAGGAGGATGTGGTAAGGATGCCCGCCGTAATGGCCCACGCCCTCGTGAACCGGGATAAAGCAGAGATAATAGAGATCACGCTCTGAGGATACGCGTATCCCCGGCGAATTCCAGGCAATCCAGCTCCATTCGTCTTGTGCCTGTAAGATTTGAAACCGTCTCCCTTGCGGTATCGGGAGTGTTGTTCTTCCTGCTAAGGTGGGCCAGGAATATCTTGCGTTTCATACCGTTAGTGGTCCTCTTCAGGGCCTCGGCGCATGCCACGTTCGAAAGATGGCCTACGTCACTCTCTATCAGCCTGCGCAGGTATATCGGGTACGGGCCGTTGTCCAGCATGTACTTATCGTAATTGGATTCCAGTATCGCAACGTCCGATATCCGTAGCGCATCCTCCACCGAGGGAGTGAGCATCCCCGTATCCGTGGCTATCAGCACCCTCTTACCGCCGGCCTCCGCCATGTATGCGTTGGGCTCCATCGCATTATGGGATGTGGGAAGCGGGGTGAATCTTATGCCAGCAACGGTGAATGGGACCATGGTCTGTGTTTCCGAGTACAGGACTTTGCCCATATTCGAAGAGCAGAAGGTGGCTTTGTTGCACATCACAGGTATATTCAAAGCTCTTGCCACGGGGCCCGCCCCCTTCACGTGGTCACTGTGCTCATGCGTGATGAGCAGCGCCTCCACCGACGAAGGGTCGATGCCGTTGGTGCTCATGAGTTTCGATGTTGCTTTGAAGCTCAGCCCTGCGTCTATCATCACCGCCCTGTCCTCATAAACGAGGACAGTGCAATTACCGTCACTCCCGCTGGCCAAGATGTGCATCTCGAACATGTGCCTAATCGTCCCGGACCTTTCTCTTGTATATGGAGAATATGATGTCGCCTCTGGTGACTATCCCTACCAGGACCCCTTTCTCCAGAACGGGGACCCTGTTGATATCCAAATCGATCATCACCTTGAGGACCTCCATGATCTTCGCGTCCGGCGATGTGGTCAGAACGGTCTTGCTCATTATCTCATAGACCTTGGTCTCCGATATCTCATGGACTATGGCGTTGAGCTGCTCATCCTCGTCATTGACCTTGTCCATGGGAACGTTCAGGATGTGACTGGCCGAGCCTTGGCGGTTGAGCATCTTCTCGTACTTGACTATAAGTCCCAGTATGTCTATCTCGCTGATTATCCCGACGAGCCTGTAATCCTCGTCGACCACCGGTGCACCCGATACGTTGTCCACCGCGAAGCATATGGTCGCATCCCTGACCGTGTCCGTCCCAAGCAGTGTCACCACCTGGGTCGTCATTATATCCCTTATCCTGAGTCCCATTGCCCGTCCATCGCAGAATGGAGTTATATTTGTTATGGAACAAAACATTCAGAGCGGCGAATGTCAGATAATATTTATATCTGAAGGATGTTTGGCGACACCTGAACGGGCCTGTAGCTCAGCTAGGTAGAGCGATCGACTCTTAATCGATCGGCCAAGGGTTCGAA